>CAIOCZ010000089.1 GCA_903856805.1 uncultured cyanobacterium
ATCAGATGCCAGTGCGCATGAAACACCGTCTGCTGCTGCCTCACCTGAGTTCAACCCCACATTCCAGCCGCTGATCGAGGCATCCTGGGCACTCAGCTGCTCCCGCCGCCGCTTCAGCAGCTCCACCACGGCGTTCCATTCCGGCTGGTGCAACGCCAGCCCATCGGCCCCATGCCGCCGCAGGATCACCAGATTGTGCCCAGGCATCACCGGATAGGCATCGGCGATGCAGACCGCCAGTTCCTTCTCCAGCAGCACCCGGCCCCTGGCCTCCAGCGCGCAGAACACACAGCCCGCCTCGCGCCTCCTTTCGCTTGCCTGCATTGCAGCGGAAGCAGAGGGCCTGCAGGTTGCTGAGGTCGTCCGAACCGCCCTGGTTCCTGGGCACGATGTGGTCCACCTCCAGGGCCCTCTGGTGCTCGTGTGCGCCGCAGCATTCGCAGCGGCCGCGGGCGCGGGTAAACACCCGGTACTTGATCGAGCCGCTGATCGGCGTGCGGTGGCGGCTGCGGTGGGCGAACACCTCCTCGCCGCGCTGCATTCGGAAGGCATCAAGGCGCTGGCGGCACAGTTGCAGCAGCTCTTCGCGCTCGGTGTCGATCAGTTCCTCGCCGCCCACAGGGTCGTAGGCGCCCTGGTCGTAGCGGGTGATGCCGTTGCCGGTGAGCACCTTGCCCACCATCCGCTTGACGCGTTCGGTGGAGTAGGGGACAGGGGGTGGCACTGGTGGGGGGAGAGGCCCTGCCGCGATGCCATGCCCTCCTTCAAGCCCTCAGCCAAGCCTTACGGGACGCCTCCACACCGTTTCCGTGCGTCGGTTGTACTAACATCACCGAGTTGCTCAAGTGGGGGAGAGTTCGCCATGGCTGCCATCGGAGCTTCGCCTCCTGCGCGCTCAGCCCGGCTCGGCCTGCGCGCCACGCCGGAACAGGAAGCCGTGCTGCGCCGTGCCGCCGAGGTCACCCACAAGTCGCTCACCGACTTCATCCTCGACAGTGCCTGTCTCGCTGCCGAGCAGACGCTCCTTGATCAGCGCCTGTTCATGGTCTCGGGCTCCCAGGCCCAGGCCCTGATCGATCTGCTGGACCGCCCCGAACAGGCCAATGAGGGTTTGCGTGATCTGTTCGCCAGGCAGGCACCCTGGGACGCCCAGTGACCTGGCGGCCGCCGGAGTCGCTGGCCGTGCAGCACCGGCTGGAAGGCTTTCACTGCGGTAAGCCCACGCTCAATCACTGGCTGCAGCACCACGCTCGCCAGGCGCAGACCAGTGGCTCGGCCCGAACGTTCGTCGTCGCCGACGAGGAGAACCTTGTCGCCGGCTATTTCAGCCTCACCGTGGGCCAGGTCGACACGGTGGAGGCCCCAGAGCGCATCCGTCAGGGTATGGGGCGATTTCCGCTGCCCGTGGTCATCCTGGCCAGGCTCGCCGTGAGACGGGAAAACCATGGATGTGGCATCGGTGTCGGGATGCTTCAGGACGCGATCCGTCGGACGGTGGTGATCGCTGAGCAGGCCGGAATTCGGGCGATCCTGACCCATCCCATCGACGAAGACGCGGCACGCTTCTACACCCGGTTCGGATTCACTGCATCGCCGCTGCGACAGCAACAACTGCTTCTGCTCCTCAAGGACGCGAGGAAGATCCTCCAGTGATCAATGGGGGCATCCTTGCTGGGGTGTGACAGGGGGTGGCACTGGTGGGGGAGAGGCCCCAAACGCCATGCCAGCGCCAAAACCAGCGCACGGTCGTGATCTGCTGCCCCCCTTAGGCTGGGGAAGCCAGGAAACCGCCATGACAGACCAGCTTGGGCGCATCACCATCAACCCTGAGATCTGCCACGGAAAGCCAACCATCCGTGGCTTGCGTTATCCCGTGGAAATGGTGCTCGAGCTGTTGTCAGCTGGGATGAGTGCATCTGACATCCTTGCCGACTACTCTGATCTTGAGGCTGAAGACATTACGGCGGTGCTTGAATATGCCACCCATCTTTCCCGAGTTCAGCGGATTGATCCCGTCTCTGCATGAGGATCCTGCTGGATGCCCAGCTGCCTCAAGCTCTCGTTCGGCCGCTGGAACGATTGGGTTGCGACGTCCTCCACACCCTTGATCTTCCAGAGGGGAATCGCAGCGCCGACAACCTGATTTGCTCCATTGCCGACCGCGATGGACGGGTAGTCTTCAGTAAGGATACTGATTTCCTCCGTGGTCATCTCTTGCACGGCACTCCCGCCAAGCTTTTGATCGTGGCCACCGGCAACATCGGCAACATCGGCAACCATGATCTCACCACTCTGCTGCTTCGTGTTCTGCCGGAGCTGAACCGGCTGTTTGAAACCCATGTCCTCATCGAGCTGAATCGGAAGGCACTGGTTGTGAGGCACTGAACGTCAGTGAACTTGGCGCCGATGAACCGTTTGCCCACATGACTCATGTGCATCCGCTTGGCGATCGGCTCCACCACCGCATTCCTTTCCGGCTGGTGCAACGCCAACCCATCGGACCCATGCCGCCGCGGGATCACCAGGCTGTGCCCAGGCGTCACCGGATCGGGGTTTGCCAAGCAACAGCCCGCCCCGCAGCATTCGCAGCGGCCCTTGGCGCATCGGTGAACCCCATCCCCTTGCCCTGGAGCCGAGCAGACGCACCTCCGAGCCTGGGATCACGCCATGGATCACCGCCGAGATTCCTGCAGGCGCGTATCGGTCGGAAGAGCAACCGTGGTGCTCATGGCGTGCATTCTGATGGTTTGCGCTCGCTGTCCCTCAGCTCTACTGCTTCTCTCCTAGAAGGCTGCGCCTACGCAGAAGCCTTCGGTTACGCCGCCCACAAGGCAGTAGGCACCTTGCAGTAGGCACCCTGTTCGAAGCGGGTAATGCCGTTGCCGGGGAAGCACTTCAACAACCCTATCATTGCTTCTTTGCTTCCCATTCGATCGATGCTGGATAGGAAGATGGTTGGGCTGTTCTGGCCATCCCATGGGCCCCGTTTGCACGGATTGGCCATGCTGGGCTTTGTTCTCCTCAGTTTGGCCTTTGATCTTCAGGTGGCCATCGGCTTGATCCGCTCAGGCGGACAACATTGGCCGACCATCGATGCGCCTTTGGCAATGATCGCGTATCTGATCTGCGGTATGGCCGGCGGCCTGGCTGCTGTTGATCTGGCCCTGCTGCGACGGCGGGGGCTGCAACGGCTGGTGATGCTGGGGTTGGGCCTGCAGTTACTGATCCTGGTGCCCGGAGTTGTTCTCACCAGCGGACTTCTCCCTAACGTCCTGGTCGAGGCCCGGGCGATGCACAACCTGGGCCTTGCGGCATTCGGCGGCGCCTTGATCAGCCTCCTGCCCTTGCTGTCGAACAACCGAGGCCAGATGCTTGATGGCGGTGATTTGCGGCCTGAGGGGACAGCACTTCACCGGCCGGAGGATTCCTTATGGGAAAAGATCACCGATGTGGGGGTCTACGTATTCAGCGGTCTGGCAGGGTCCGCTCTCATGCTGCTCACTGGACTTGCACTCTCATCAGCACCAGCAAGCACATTGGCGGGTTTGCTGGAAAGGAATCCGGATCTGGGTAGCTACTTGTCGATGACCTTCTGCAACGGTGCCCTTTGTTCCGCCTTAGGGGCATTTGCAGCCACCTTGCGAAATCGGAAAGTGATCTCAGAAACCGGAGAGAAGATCATGATGACCTTGCCCCTACTGCTATTTCTTCTCCTGCCGTTGGTGATTCTGCCGTTGCTATGGCAGCCGCTGCATTGGCTGCCCATCGTCATCGAATCCCTGCTAGGGAATCTCTGGGCAACAGGGGCTTGAGAAGCCGCAGAACGCAACACTCCAGCATTGGTCTGAAATTTGACTGAGCAGAGATCGCTTCAGGTCTCTGTCGTTCATTCCTCCCCATATTTTAGTGGATCTGAAAGCCAAATCAGGACGCCTGAAGACACAACTACCACGATCATGTCTCCAATAGCAACTGCCGGTGAGCACCCTGCCCACCATGCGTGGCGGATCCGGCGGGCCACGTCCTGCGTGGAGGTGGCACGTGTTGGGGGAGAAACCCCGCTGCCATGTCTTGCTCTATCCCCTAAGCCGGGGCAACGACCATTATGTGTAGACACCTCACGACGAGGT
Organism: uncultured cyanobacterium; assembly: GCA_903856805.1. GTDB lineage: Bacteria > Cyanobacteriota > Cyanobacteriia > PCC-6307 > Cyanobiaceae > Cyanobium. The sequence continues at coordinate 4,131 of CAIOCZ010000089.1, forward strand.
CACCCATGGCCACGAATCTCGCCCTCGATCAGGACCTGCTTGATCACGCCTTCCATGTGAGCGGTGAACCCACCAAAAAGGCCGCCGTCACCCGCGCCCTGCAGGAGTTCATCGCGCGCCGGGAACAGCGCCAGGTGGCGGAGCTCTTCGGCAAGCTCGAGTGGGATCCCGGCTACGACTACAAGGCGGAAAGGGAACGCCAGCGATGACTCTGCTGGTCGACACTTCCGTCTGGTCGCTGGCTTTTCGCCGTGATGGCCAGCCAAGCGCGCCTGAGGTCAGCGCTCTCCGCGCTGACCTCCAGGGTTGCCGACCAGGTCTTGATCACAGGATTGGTCCTTCAGGAGGTTCTGCAGGGATTTTCCGGTCCCAAAAACCGAGATCAGCTTGTGGAGCGCCTCTCTGTGCTCGCCTTTCTCCAGCCCAATAAGCAGGACCACATCACGGCAGCTGACTTCGCAATACTTGCCGCCGCCGAGGTGTCCAGATCAGCACCATTGCTGCCCTGCTCATCCAACTGTGCCAGCGCTATCAACTGACGCTGCTGACAACGGACAAGGACTTCTATGCGGCTTCTCAGCACGTGGATGTCCCGTTATGGTCGATGGGGTGGAGAGTTGTCTCGGCAGCGAAGATCGATCCGTCCATGCAAATGAAGACATCGAGGCGCTGGCGGCACTGCTCGCATCGGGGGATGCCGTTGCCGGTGAGCACCTTGCCCACCATTCGCTTGACGCAATTGGTGTAGTCGTCGATCTGGGTCACGTCAGCCGCACCGAACTGGAGGCAGACTTTCCCCAACTCAGCAGGCAGACCCTCGACGACGCCCAAATCCAGGCCCGCCTTGCCAAGCCTCCCGGCCGCCCCCGCCAACGGCTCACCCTGCTCCGCGGCTCAAGGGCCAGCAGGCAAAGGAGACTGGACCCATGATGCGCACACCTTCACCACCCCCCTCACGCCCTAGGTCCTGATGCCCATGAATCAAGAACTGGAAGAGCTGCTATCGCGACCCGTCGATCCTGTGCCCCTGAGTGATCGCATGCCCCCAAAACATGCCCATCGCAACCCACGGCCTCCCCGGAGCGCTTGCTCAGCTCTACGGAGTTTTGTTGCTGATCAAGAGGCGGCAAGAGGTAAGGCCTCAGTCAACCAGCAGGTGATGTCGTGAGTCGTCAGATTGAGCGGCCTGCTCAGGGCTTTTCGGTGAATGGCATCATCTCGGGTGTCATCAATGGAGCGATGCAGATCCCCCTTTGCATTGCGCTTGCTTCGGTGGTTTTTTCAGGCACTCTCAGGCCTTTTTTCCCCCTGGGTATCGGTCTTTTTCTGATTGGTAATGCGATGGTGAGTGCCGTGGCGTCCCTGCAATCGAGCAGTCGCTTCGGCTTGGCATCGGTTCAGGATTCCACGCCGGCAATCGTGGCGCTGATGACCATCAGCATCGCTTCCAGCACCCATAACGGTGCTAGCACCCTGCCGACCGTGGTGGCAGCAATCGCTATCTCAACACTTGTGATGGGAGTCACGCTGTATTCCTTGGGGCACTTTGGGCTGGGGATTGGTGCTCGCTTCTTCCCTCCTTCTGTGGTGAGTGGCTTCCTGGCGGGTACGGGAGTGATCCTGCTTCTGGCAGGGCTGGGATTCTTGATGAATACCAACCTGACCATGTTCAATCTGGATCAATTGTTCTTAGCTGGGGCGCCTGGACGATGGCTGCCTGGGGCAGTGTTTGGTATCGCCTTGGTGTGGATCCATTTGCGTTTTCCCAAGGCCTGGGTTTTGCCCACACTGCTGTTTGCGTCAGCCCTAATTTTTGCCCTTTCATTACATATTTTTCATATCAGCACCCAGGAGGCCATCGCCCGGGGCTGGATTGAGGGTGGCTTCCCTGCTGGCAGGCTATGGCCTCCGTTAACCCTGGCGCAGTTGGGTCATATTGATTGGAACATTCTTGGCCAGCATATTATTCACTATCTGATCATTGCCTTTGTTGGCTCCCTGGCACTGCTTCTCAATGCTTCAGGACTCGAGCAGACGACTGAGGAGGAGATCGATCTGGACAGAGAGCTGAGGGGCAATGGTCTGGCCAACCTAGTGGCCGGAGCAATGGGTGGTGCCAATGGCTATCTTTCCATCAGTGGTTCAGCCCTCTCCCATGAGATGCATGCACCAGGACGCCTGCCGAGCCTGATCAATACAGCGATGTCCGTGGCAGCCCTGGGATTCGGGATGTCGCTTCTGCAAGTTTTCCCAAACTTTTTACTGGGTGGTCTAACGATATTTCTTGGCCTTTGCATGCTCAAAGAACCATGTTTCGACAACTTCAGCCGCTTCCCTCGGGTTGAGTACGGGTCGACCATGCTGATCATGGCCGTAATTGCCTACTTTGGCTTTATCAATGGTGTACTGATTGGGCTCCTAGCCTCGTTCGTTTTCTTTGTGATCAGTTCCTCCAGGGTTAATCTGGTCAAATTCACCGGCACTTGCCGGACGATACAGAGTCAGGAGGTTCGAACCAGGTCGGCCGCCTCATTGCTGTGCAGTCGGGGGGATCAGGTTCAGATCTTCGCCTTGCAGGGATCGGTCTTTTTTGGGTCTTCATTCAATCTCTATCGGCGCCTGCAGGCGTCATTTGATGGTGAGAAGAGCCGCTCCCCCCGCTTCCTATTGTTAGATTTTCATGATGTTGTTGGCATTGATTCTGGCGGCATGACCTGGATCAGTCGCCTTAGCAAGCTAGCTCGGGCCCGCAAGGCGATTCTGGTGCTCAGTGATCTATCGCCGCAAACCCAGCGCCAGTTCTTACAATTTATCGGCGCAATCGATCCATCAGAGCCGGATCTTACAGAGTCAACTCACCTGGCCACAAATATGGATGAGGCCCTGCAGTGGTGTGAAGATCAACTGCTGGCTGGATGCTGTTTAAAGGATGATTCGCCTGATTTTCCAACAGAGTCTGAGGTCAAAACACCGGCCAGCCTGGATAACGATGCCCAGGAGTGGACAGCTCAGTTCATCGCCAAGGCAGGGGAGTATCTACAGCGCGAGAGCTATCCAACGGGGGCCATCCTCTGGCGAGACGGCGATGATTCCAGTCGTCTATATCTCGTGGAATCAGGAGAAATCGAGCTGGATTCAACCTCGGCCAATGGTTCGCGCAAGCGCTATTTCAGCGTCGGATCTGGTTCTGTCTTTGGCGAGGTGTCTTTCTTCCTTAAATCACCTCGCATCGGCTCGGCAATATTCAAACATGATGCCGTGCTCTATTCCCTAACCAGGGAACAACTTGATGCCATGGCCAGACAGAATCCTCAACTAGCCTTGGAATTGCAGAACCGAGTGCTTATCATGGAGTCGATGCTGATAGCCGAAGATTTTCACTCAGTGGATTTTATGATGCGTTGACCGTATCGCCCTCCCAGGGGTCGAGACAGCCCACCGCGAACTTCATCCCAGCTAAACCCTTGAAGACGGCCTGATTCCCGCTCGCATTTCAGTCCTAGAGGTCTTAGAATTAGTGCCCACCGTTAGGGATATCAGAAGCAGATTAGCTGGCGTCATCAGCTGCATTTCGGGCGTTGATCCTGGCTCCTCAGAAGAAGCAACGGCCTGTCTGAGAGGGGAACGATCATCTCCGCGCCGAGCTCCCCCCCCCCTGGCGAGCGGGCTGACCAGTGATGGCCCGGAGTTGAGGCGGGCGAACCCTCGGCCCACCGCCCGCAACCACGCCGACCTGGACTTGTTAGGGAGCCACCTAGACTTCCAATTGCTTCTGCTTTCCCGTTGCCAATGCGCACTGTTGCCTTTGCCAATGGCGACCAGATGCCCCTGCTCGGCCTGGGAACGTGGAAGTCGGCCCCCGGCCAGGTGTACGGCGCCGTGCGCGAAGCGATCCGGCTGGGCTATCGCCACATCGATTGCGCCAGCGTGTATGGCAACGAGCCGGAAGTGGGCCAGGCGATCTGTGGCGCCATCGACGAGGGCGACGTGACCCGCGAGCAGCTTTGGATCACCTCCAAGCTCTGGTCCAACGCCCATGGGCGCGACAACGTGGAGCCGGCGCTGCGCCGCACCCTCCAGGATCTCGGCCTGGCCTGGCTGGATCTCTACCTGATCCACTGGCCGGTGCCGATCCGGCCCGGCGTGGCCTTTCCCACCTCCGCCCAGGATCTCCTGCCACCGACCGAGGTGCCGTTCGCGCCACCTGGGAGGGGATGGAAGCCGCCTTGGAGGCGGGGCTCACCCGCCACATCGGGGTGAGCAACTTTTCCAGCCGCAAGCTGCACGATCTGCTGGACCACTGCCGGATCAGGCCGGAGGTGAATCAGGTGGAGTTGCATCCGCTGCTGCAGCAGGTCTCCCTTTGGACCGACTGCACGGCCGAGGGGATCCACATCACCGCCTATTCCCCGCTCGGATCCCTGGACCGACCGGCCGTCGTCAAGGCCCCCGACGCGCCGGTATTGCTGGAACATCCGGTGATCTGCGCGATCGCCGCGGAGCGCGGCTGCACCCCCGCCCAGGTGCTGCTGGCCTGGCACGTACAGCGCGGCATCTCCACCATTCCCAAGTCAGTCACCCCCGCCCGTCTGCGCGAGAACCTGGCGGCAGCAGCGATTGAACTCTCCCCGGATGAACGCGCGCGGATCGAGGCCCTGGATCAGAACATCCGTCTGGTGGATGGATCGTTCTGGCTGATGGACGGTGGCCCCTGGACCCTCCAGACCCTCTGGGATGCGCCCTGATCGGCTCCAGGCCTGGAGCGCCCGGCCGGGTGTCGAAACAAGGGGCCCAGGCGGCAGAGGCGAAACCGCGATCGCCGAAATGTGGCGCTGCCAACGCGCTGGATGAGCTGGTGAGCTCGAGGCTTCCCCGGCGGATTGCGACCCGTGCGGGTTGGCCAAGAGGAACGGAGGCGGCCTGGTACCGTCCCGACATTCAAGCCCTTGATACCAACAGATTGATGAAGAACAGGAGGTTTTGCTCTGCTCTTCCGTCCAGCTACCACGGTCGTCCTTATGCTGCATAATGCCGTTTTGACCAGGCCTCATCCGATGAAATCCTCCCAGCAGCGCAACGCGCACAAGCAACTTTCCGTAACGGCAGCCCTGGCTTTCGGCCTCATGGCCTCCCTGAGCTTCGCGCCAAAAGCCAGCGCAGAGACAGCCTCAGGGCTGATCTCGACCTGGGGGAAGGCCTGCAAAATGCGGGTCGTTGAACAGTTCGATGTTCCCATGTCCGATGCGGTTGTGAACATCGGTGCCACCGAAAAACAGGGCATCGACGACGGCACAACAAGCTCCAAGGACATCAAGAAAAATGGCATGAGCTACAACTGGGAAGTCCGCGGCAAGAAGATCAGCGGCTATTGCAATGTCAACGGCAAGGGCAAGATCACCGAGTTCAAGCAGGGCATTTAAGCCACCAGCTCGGCTCCTGTTGCTGTACGGAGCGGCGGCCATGCTGCTCCTCCAGCGTCCATCGGCGTCCCAACCCATGGGGCAGGTTGCCGCCAGGATTGCCGGCAGGATGACGCCGGTGGGCGATCAAGTCATGGCCCAGGGACAGGGCGCTGCGGAGTGTGTTGCCAACGCCCATGCGGGCCGTGGCCATGCCAAGGAGGAAAGCGGCGATTGGGAGGGCGCCATCGCGGATTTCACAGCAGCCATCGCCCTGGATCCGCGCCATGCCGATGCCGATGTCAGCCGGGGCCTGCTTAAGGCAGGCATGGGTGATCGGCAAGGGGCAAGCAAGGATTTCGATCAAGCCATCGCCATCCACCCCAACGACGGCAAAGCCTATTGGAATCGTGGCGTTTCCAAATCAATCTTGGGCGACAAGATAGAGGGGTGCTTGGATTACAGGAAAGCATCGGAACTCGGTGAACTCAAGGCCGCCAGCCATCTCGTCTCCGTGCGTGGGGCTTGGTGCCGCGCCCTGGTTTGATGCAAGTGGAGCGGAATTCCTGATTAGGGCGACCGCGGGGTCAGGGGATCGGCCGGGTGCGACGGCAGCGCCTCCAGCAGCGGCGCCCCCACCAGCAGCATCAGGCTGCGGCTCTCCAGGCGGGCCACGGTGTCGGCGAAGGGCGGGGACGGCTCGGGTAGCGCCTGATCGGCGTTCAGGCCGGTGTCGATCACCCGGCGCCAGCCGCTGGTTGACGGCGGCACCGCAAAGGTCATCGGGTTGTAGTAGCCATTCATCCCACACCACAACAGCGCCCCATGCTCGGCGTTGTTCAGGCTCCAGGCCAGGCTGTGGGACCAGGCGGCCCAGTCAGGGGCGTTCAAGGTCACGCCATGCCACTCGCGCCAGATCGCTCCGCGTTCCTGCCGCCGCGGTGGACCTTCCCCGTGGGGCCGATCCGGATTGAGCAGACTGGCCAGCTGGCGCCGTAGGCCAATCAACCGAGCCAAGAATTGCTTCAGGGCCAGGTCATCGTCGTCCGGTTGCCAATGCATCCAACCGAGGGGATTGTTCTGGCACCAGCTGTTGTTATTGCCCCCCTGGCTGCGGCGCACCTCATCCCCCATCAACAGCATCGGCACCCCAGGCGCCAACAACAGGGAGGCCAGCAGGTTGCGCAGCTGCCGATCCCGCAGGCGCATGATCGCCGGATCACTGCAGGGCCCTTCCACGCCGTGGTTCCAGCTGTTGTTGTGGTTATCGCCATCCCGGTCGTTTTCGCCATTGGCCAGGTTGTGTTTGCGGTCGTAGCTCACTAGATCGGCCAAAGTGAAGCCGTCATGGGCCGTGAGGAAGGTGATCGACCGGCCCGGCGTAGCCGCCACACCGCCATAGAGATCGGGATTTCCCGCCAGCCGCTGGCCCAGAGTCCACACGCAGCGCTCATCCCCCTTCCAGAAGCGGCGCAGGTCATCGCGGAAGCGGCCATTCCAGCTGGCCACCCGCCGGGCTGGAAAATCGGCGAGGCGGTAGAGGCCACCGCAATCCCAGGGCTCGCTGAGCAGCTTGAGGTCGCTCAGGTCCGGATCGGCCTCCATCGCCTCAAACAGGGGCGGGGTCTCCAGGGGGGTGAGCTCCTCGCCGCGACTGAGGGCGATGCCCAGGTCGAAGCGGAAACCATCAATGCCCAATTCCACCGCCCAGCAACGCAGGGATTCGAGGATCAGGCGCCGCACCAGGGGCCGATTGGCGGCAATACTGTTGCCGCAGCCACTCACGTCGAGGTAGTCGCCGCGGCCGGTCTGGTGGTAGTAAAGGCTGTCGCCAAAGCCACGCCAACTGAGGGTGGGGCCCGCCTGGTTGCCCTCGCTGGTGTGGTTGTAAACCACATCCAGCAGCACCTCCAGCCCCGCCTGGTGGCAGGCCGTCACCAGCTGGCGCACCTCCTGGCGGGCCTGTAGCGGGTCGCCGCTCTGCAGGTAACCCGCATGGGGGGCCATCCAGCTCACCGGGCTATAGCCCCAGTGGTTGATCCGCCCCGCCGGCGCATCCTGGGGGTCGAACGCCATCACGGGCAGCAGTTCGATCGCCGTGACCCCCAGCTCGCAGAGTTGGGGCAGGGTGTCGATCAACCCCAGCAGGGTGCCCTGGCGCTCCTTGGGCACCGGGCAGCCAGGCCCTTGGGTGAAGCCGCCCACATGCAGTTCGTAGATCACGCTCTGCTGCCAACGGTGCCGCGGTCGGGGGGCGGCATCGAAGTCGAAGCGGTCCCGTTCGGTCACCACCCCCTTGAGGCAGCAATGGTTGTTCGGCATGGCGCCCACGGCCGCCGCGCGCTGATACACCTCCCAGCCGGCAATGGCCCGGGCGCAGGGATCCAGCAGCACCTTCGAGGGGTTGAAGCCATGGCCACCGGGTTGCAGGGGGCCGAACACCCGGTAGCCGTAACAGCAGCCCAGGCCGATCCCCTCCACCTCCACATGCCAGTGGTCGCCGGAGCGGTGCCGGCTGTCGAGCTCGATCACCCGCTGGGGCTCCAGGGCGCCACCGTGGCTGAACAGGAGCAGCTCGATCCGGGTGGCCAGCGGCGCCACCACAGAAAAATTGACCCCACGGGCCGTGAGGGCGGCCCCCAGTGGCCAGGGGTGTCCGATCCGGATCGCCGTCAAGGCACAGGCCATGGCTTCCACCAAGCTAAGGGTGGACGGCGCCCTGGTCCGTGTCGATGGCGGCCAAGGGGCTCGCTTCAATGGAGCCGGCCTCCGCTGCCCCGGCGCTTGGATCCTGCCCCTCGCCCCCCGACCCCCTTCGATTCGAAGGCCCTGGACCCCGGCCGCCCCCCCCAGCCGGTGCGGCCGGGACTGTGGTGGTTCGCCCCCAGTCGGGAGAGCCAGGGCGGCAGCGCCTGGTGGCTCGACCTGGGGGAGCTGGCCCTGCTGGTGGATTGCCCGGCTTGGACCCAGGCCAACCTCACCTTTCTGCGGCAGCAGGCCGATCGCGGGGTCACGACCTGGATTGTGCTCACCGGCCGGGAGGGCCATGGCCGCTGTCGGCGCTTCCAGGAGGCGCTGGACTGGCCGGTGCTGGTGCAGGAGCAGGAGGCCTACCTGCTGCCCGGGGTGCGGCGCCTGCTGCCGTTTGCTAGCGAGCATCAGCTGGCGGAGGGGGTGCGGTTGCTCTGGACCCCCGGACCATCGCCGGGAGCCAGCGTGCTGCACGTGACGCCGATGGATGGCCTGTTCTGCGGCCGGCTGCTGGTGCCCGTGGGGCCGGGCCAGTTGGCGCCCCTGCGCAGTCGGCGCACCTTCCATTGGCCGCGCCAGCTGGCCAGCCTGACGCGGCTGCGGGCCTGGCTGCCCACCGGATCGCCGGCCTGGATCGCTTGCGGCGCAGGGCTTGGCGGTCTCCGCGGCGAGAAACTGGTGCCGGATGGCGCCGGGTTGCTGGCCGAATTGGAGCGGCAATTCGGGGGGGCGATGGGCCCACCAGCGGCAGATTGGGGGCCGATGTAACGATTGCTCGGAGGGGTGTCCCGGGTGGAAAAGTGGTGAAAACCATGTGGAGACACGGTTTTACCAGTTGCCTCCCCGCCTTGGCCCCCATACGATTGGCGCGCTTCATGCATCCGGCGGTCGGACATCTCCGATTCGCCTCCCCTCACCAGCCGATTCGTCCCCGTACCGACCGCCAACCCGGAGGCTTTCCAGAACCAATGAACAAAGCTGATCTCGTCAACCTCGTGGCCGCCCGCACCGAGCTCACCAAAACCGATGTGGCCCTCGTCGTCGACGCCGCCATCGACACCATCATCGATTCGGTGGTGGAAGGCAAGAAAGTCTCGATCCTGGGCTTCGGGTCCTTCGAGCCCCGCAAGCGCTCCGCCCGTCAGGGTCTGAATCCCAAGACCGGTGAAAAGATCGCCATTCCCGAAAAAGTGGTGCCCGCCTTCACCGCCGGCAAGCTGTTCAAGGACCGCGTCCAGGGTTGAGCCCTAAGCGGCACCACACCCCGTGGCGGTCCCGGAGGGACCGCTTTTTTATGCCCACTCCGATTCATGCCCACCCCGGCCCCCTGCCCTGGCTGATTCCCCTGCCCTGGCTGATTCCGATGTCCTGTTGCCGGCCCACGTCCGCGACCTGATCGCGGCGGGGGTCGCACAGCGCGATGGGGACCATCGCGGCCGCTTTGCCCCCTCCCCCACGGGCCCCCTGCACCACGGCAACCTGCGGACGGCGCTGTTGAGCTGGCTGGTGGCCCGCCTCCAGCGGGGGGAGTGGTTGCTGCGCATCGACGACCTCGACCAGCCCCGCAACCGCCCCGGCGCCGAGGCGGCGATCCTGGCGGACCTGGATTGGCTGGGCCTCCACTGGGACGGTCCCGTGCTGCGCCAGAGCCAGCGGCGGGGCCTTTATGCCACGGTGCTCTCGGCCCTGCGCCGCGCCGGGGTGCTCTATCCCTGCCGCTGCAGTCGCCGCCTGCTGGCCGATGTGTCCGCCCCCCATGGGGGGCTGAGCGTGTATCCCGGCTTCTGCCGCCAGCGGCCGATGGCCTGGGGGACGGGCCAGGGGCGCCTGCCCAGCTGGCGCTTAGCGCTGCCCGCAGGGGCGCTGCACTGGCAGGAGGCCTATGGCGCGCCGGGCCGCTGCGATGGGCGCACCACCGTCGGGGACATCGTGGTGCGCCGCGCCGATGGGGTGGTGGCCTACCACCTGGCCACGGCGGTGGATGAATTGACGCTGGGAATCGGCACGGTGGTCCGCGGCGCCGACCTCTGGGCCTCCACGGCAGCCCAGGTGGCCGTGATGGCGGCCCTGGGTCAGGCGCCACCGCGCTATGGCCACGTGCCCCTCTGGCGGGATGGGGCGGGCCTGCGACTCAGCAAGCGGGAGGGCGCCCAGGGGCTGGAGGGCGATCGCGCGGCCGGCCGCGATGCCGCCACCGTGGTGGGGCGGCTGGCCGCCAGCCTGGGCCTGGTTCCCCCGGGCAGTCGCCTCAGCGCCGAGGAGTTGCGGGCCCATCTAGATCCTCAGCGTCTGGATCAGGCCCTGGCCAAGGGAGCCCCGCAGTCGGCGGAAGCTTAAGGAAGACTTCGGGATCAAACCCCTTCGGCCGAACCACCATGGGAGCACCCGATCCGTAGGAGTTGAGGTCTGCCCATGGTCCAATCCCTGTCCCCCACGTCCCAGCAGCCGGCACCGGCCCGCGCCAGCTCAAGTCAGCCCTGCCCCCGCTGTGGGGGCAGCGGCATGCTGCGCCTCGATGACCAGCGCTTCCGCACCTGCCTGGATTGCCTGGGTCAGGGCCAGCTGCCGGCACTCAGCGAGAGCAACAACGCCCTGATCCGGGCCATCACCGCTGCGAAGCCCGCTTCTGTTTCGCGATGAAGAACACGGCGGTGGCCACCACCACCGCCAGGGGCGCGGCCGTGAGCAGCAGGAGGATCACGGCGGTCCAGTCGGTGTACATGCCGGGCTGTGCATCGGAGCCCTCCCATCATCAAGCAACGGGAGGTTGCGCGGGCTGGCGTCCGATCCTCGGGAGGGAGTAGGTGTGAACCCTCGGGGCGTTGCCCTGAGGGCGCCCATCGGCGTCGGAGGGGTCTGAGGAGGCCTGGTCCCGTTGTCGTTGAATCGCCGTGATGGCTGAATCCCGCTCCCCCTTGTCCCGTCCCGTGGCGTCGCTCGACGAGGCGATCGTCACCCCCGCCGGCTCCACGATCGTGCCGGAGCTGCAGGGGGGCTATCGCATCTGCGACAGCCAGCAGCATTGCCGCCTGGTCAACAGCCTCTGGGAGGCCCAGCAGTTGGTGCAGTGGGCTGAAGTGCACCATCAGGCCCTGGATGCCGGCACGGGCTCACTCCCCTAACCCCCCGTCACTCATCGAAACCGACGGCACTGGATAGGGTCGAGGCAACGCCCCCTCCCGCCATGCACCGGCACCATCAGCGGACCCTGCAGGCCCTGTTTGCCCATCCCCTCTCCCATGGCTTGCGCCTGGCGGAGGTGGAAGCCCTGCTGGTGGCCCTCGGCGCCGAGGTGAGCCGGATCGACGGGGAGCGGTTGCGGGTCCAACTCCCTGATGGCCACGACAGCTGGTTGCGCTGCGGGGGCGGGGGCGGGGCCGTGCTGGATCCGGAGGCGGTGCTGCGCCTACGCCACCTGTTGCAGCAGGCGGACATCGGCCCCGACCATGCCGCGGCGGCCTCCCCTGCGCCACGGGGGGATCAGAGCCGGCGGTTGGTGCTCCACCTCGACCATCACCACACCGATGTGTTTCATCTGGAGGGCGACGCGGTGGACCATGCGGTGCTGCGGCCCCATGGCCTCTGGGGCAGCGGCGAAACCCTCACCCATCGCCACGACCGCGATCTGGCAGGTCAGCGGGCTCCGCTCGACAGCGACTACCTGGCGCGGATCACCGACGCCATCGGGGACGCCGAGGTGGTGCTGCTGCTGGGCCATGGCCACGGCGAAAGTGACATGCGCCAACTGTTGATGCGCCATCTGTCCCACCACCGCCCCGATCTCCTGCAGCGGATCGTGGCGTTTGTCACCTTGGATGATGGCGGCCTCAGTGAGGCTGGACTGGTGGCGATCGCCCGGGAGCATTTCGGCAACCTGCCGCAGCGCCATCCGATGCGAGCTCCGGGGCAGGAGACCCCTTGGGGGGCCTGATCGTTCCATGGCTTTGGGCCTCAGGCCCAGGCCGTGGGGGGCATCAGTCCGGCTAGACCCGATTGGGGCCCTGGGGGCGGGGACGACTCGCTGGGCTCAAGTCGCAACTCCCGGGCCGGGTGGGAGGCCACCAGCTCGGCCCCCCCGAGGCCATGGCTCCAGATCTCCACATCCGTACCGGGCGGGCAGGCGAAGCTGAGATGCTCAAAGGGGAACACCACCCGCTCCAGAAAGAACTCACGGGGACCACAGCAGCGGACGATCGCCATACGGTTGGTGGAGTTGCTCCAGCAGCAGAACCAGTCGTCCAGGTCGTTCGTGGTGGTGGGCTCCATTCCGGACCCGTGGAGGGAGTTCGCACCCTAGGGAGCGCGGTCGCGACCATCACCTTGGAGGGGTAGCGGTTGCCACCAAGCGACAAGGGGATAAGTACAAATACTTAGCCGCCCCGGCGCCTGAGCTCCGGGGCGGGCGGCCCGGGGCGAGCGGACCTGATCGGAATTGATTAGTCATGCTGACCGATCAACTTTTCCCCAGCGAGCCGATGTTTTCCCCAGTTATCACCCGGTTTTTCCCCATCAATGGGCCCTTGGGGGATAGTCGGGAGGCCCGTGATCACGGTTGGGCGGGGAAAACAATCCGTTTCTTGACATCCCCGCCTCTCCGCCTATCGCGCGGGTAACGGCGCCGACCCGGTCGCCCAGGGGGACCGTCCCGACTGGAATCCCGCTGTGAGTCGCGTGCGACCGGCCCTGTCCGTGGGGCTTTGACGGCGGCGGCCGGATGTGGGGTGATGGGGGCCTTCGCCGCCGATTTCCGTGCCCCCCATCGCCGAGTCCCGACCTGAACGACCGGGGGACAGATCCCCCGTGCCGGCGCGCCCCGACCCCGACGCCCAGGGGATGGATCCAGAGGTGGAGCTGATGGTGCCCCGCCGCATTGCCGAAGGGCGCGCCGTGGTCCGTGCCGTGCGTACCGGTCGAACCGTGCTGATCAACCTGGAGCTCCTGAATCAGGCCCAGGGACAGCGGTTGGTGGACTTTGTCGCCGGTGGAGTGGCGGCGCTGGTGGGACAAACCCAGCGGCTGGGCCCCCTGGTGTTGCTCGCGGCCCCGGGCTGGGTGCGGTTGGTGGAGCTGCAGGGCGGAGAGGCAGCGGCCAGCGAAGAGCCTTGAGTCGGCCTTACCGCGCCGTTTACAACACACAGGGAGGCCGTTCTATGGCCAGCTGGAGGCCCAGTTGGGCATCGTCGCTTAAGTCCCGGCGGGGGCGGGCGGGATCTCCTGCACGATCAGCACCCCATGGTGGTCGATGTCCTTCGCCTGGGGAAGCAGGCTCACTTCCACCTGCACGGTTCGAAGCTGCTGGTGGCGCGGCATCAGCATCATGGCCATGCTGATGCGGCCTTCAGGGTTGCGGCGGGCTGCTTCCAAGGCCTGCGCCAGGTCATCCGTGGCCCCTTGCGCAAAGAGCATCGTGCCGGGAATGCCCGTGAGAGAGGCCGGTTCAAGCCCCATCAAGGTGCCCAAATGTTCGTTGGCCATCGACACCCGCAGGTTGGCGTCCAGCACGGCGACCCCGAAACTCTGGGAGTGGAACAGGGACTGGAAGATGGTTCCCATCCCCTCAGCCCGTTCCTCGATCGCCCGGACCTCGGTCACATCGGCAAGGGTGCCCACCACGTAGGTCTCGCCCTCCTGGTGGACCACCTTCGCCGACTCCTGCACCCAGATGCGCCGTCCGTCCCGACAGCCAAGTCGATAGCTCACCGTCCACCCGCCCCGATCGGAGTCCCGGGCCGTCGCCACCCGGCTGCGGTCGTCGGGGTCGATGGCCTGATCCAGGACCTCGGGCCGCTCGCACACCTCGGCGGCGCTCCAGCCGGTGAGGCTCTGGATCCGCTTACTCACGTAAAGGACACGCCGCAGGGTCGCGTCCCGCTTCCACACCGCCTGATCGAGGGCGTCAGTGAGCCGGGCGAACTCCCGCAGCGCCGCCTCCGCCGTGCGGCGCAGCGCGATCAGTTCCGACACATCCGTGAGGCAGACGATCGCGCCGAGGCGCCGTCCGTCGCGCTCCACGTAGGGCAGCACCTGCACCAAGTAGGAGAGATCTTCGCTGGAAGCCTCCAGCCGCTGCTGGGGATGGCCTTCCACCACCGCCAGCAGGGCCTGGCGGAGCCCTTGCAGGGGCACGGTGGTCGGCACTCCGAGCAGGGGCTGGCCGATATCGCTGGCCATCAGGGCAAACACCCGCACCGCCAGGGGCGTGAACCGGGTGACCCGCAGGTCCCGGTCCACCAGCACCATGCCTTGGTTGAGGGACGACTGGATGTTTTCCAGGTCGTTGTTGAGCAGTTGCAGTTCATCGCCCCGGTTGCGGAGCTGCTGGTTGAGGGTGGCCAGTTCCTCATTGGTGGCCTGGAGTTCCTCGTTGGAGGCTTCCAACTCCTCGTTGGAGGATTGCAGTTCCTCTGAGGTGGCCTGGAGTTCTTCGGTGGCGGCCTCCAGTTCCTCGTTGGCCTCCTCCAGGTCCACCAAGGACCGGCGCAGGGATTCCTGGCTCAGCAGCAGGTCCCGCTCCAGCCGCTCGATCTCCTGATCAAAGGCGGAATCCCGCCGAGGGGGGGTCGGCGTCGGGTCGCTTTCCACGGCGGGCAGGAAGGACAACACCGTCAGCTCCTGATCGCCCACCTGCAGGGGGCGGGCTTCCAGTTTCACCAAGCGATCCAGGTGCTCCAGGTGCAGGGCCTGGCTGGTCGCCGGCAGCCCATCGGCCCGGGCCACCAGGAACAGGGCCCGGGCCTCCGCCTGCAGTTCAGGCCGCAAAAAGGTAATCGCGACACGATTAATGCGCCCCTGGGGCAGTTGACAATAAGGAGTCACATCGCCGATCACTTCCACAAGGTCGTGCTGGGAATCCAGGACCAGGCAGGGAGCGCTCAGGCTGCGCAGCAGGGCTTCGAGCAGGGAGACATGTTGTTCCGGAACGGAATCGCGCAACACTTCCAGTCGGCTGGTGGAAGGGGCCGCGAAAGGCAGCCGCTGGGAGGACGGCGCCAGGGGCGGCAGGGAGCGATCAATCCCCGAGCTGGTGCGTTGGTAGATGCGTTGATCACTACTGACAACCAGGAAGCCGGGGATGCGGGGGCCCAGGGATTCGGAACTGCCCAGGAACAGCAGCCCTCCGGGCACCAGGGCAACGCGAAACAAGCTGACCACCCGGTCCCGCAGCGGCGCCGTGAAATAGATCAGGGTGTTCCGGCAGGAGATCAGATCAATGTTGGGGAAGGGGGGATCTTCCCCCACGTTGTGGCGAGCAAAAACCACGCACTGGCGCAGCGTTTCGTTGATCTGAGCCGTGCTGCTGTCCAGGGTCACGAAGCGGTTGAGCAGCTCCTCAGGAATCGCGCGTGTGGAGGAGAGGGGATAGGTGGCTCGACGGCCGATCGCCAGGCTGGTTTCATCCAAATCGGTGGCAAAGATCTTGAGGTGGGAGGCGAGGTCCGCTGGATGGTGGAGCAGGCTGCTGATCAACATCGCCAACGAATACACCTCTTCCCCCGTGGCGCAACCCGGCACCCACACGCGCAACCGCTGCCCGTCCTGGAGCTCGTTGAGCCGGGTCGACAAGAGCTTCCCCAGGCTGTTGAAGGCCGATGGTTCGCGAAAGAAGGAGGTCACCGAGACCAGGAGGTTCTGCACCAGGGCCTTGGCTTCATCGCTGTCGGAGGCCAGCAGGGGCAGGTAGTCCTCCAAGCGGGTGAGCTGGAGCAGGGCCATGCGGCGCTGCACCTGGCGTCGCAGGGTGTTCTCTTTGTAAAGGGAGAAGTCGATGCCGGTGGCATGGCGCAGCTGGCTGGTGAGGTTGCTGAGCAGGGCCGGCTCCACCTCCGGGACGGGCAGGCCAACGGCGGGGTCGTCGCTGCGGAGCAGGGTCAGGAGGCGCTGGCCGATGGCGGCCGCCGACAGGATCAGTTCGGCGCCGCCCAGGCTGATGGCAGCTCGGGGCATGCCATCGAAGCGGGCATCCTCCGGGGTTTGCACCAGGGTGAGGCCCCCCGCGGCCCGCACCGCCCGCAGCCCACGGGCGCCGTCTGAGCCGGTGCCGGAGAGCACCACCGCCGCCCCCTTCTCCCCCCAGGTGGCGGCAATCGAGTCGAACAACAGGTCGATGTGGGGACTGGGGCCAAAGCGGGCGATCGGTTCGCGCACCCTCAGGCGATCGCCCTCCACGGTCACGTCGTGATGGGGCGGGGCGATGGCGATCACATCCGCCTGCAGCAGGGCCCCTTCCACGGCCGTGATCACCGGGAGCGGCGAAATTCTCCCGAGCAGGTGCACGATCAGGCTGCGGTGCTCAGGGGCCAGATGCTGGGCCACCACATAGGAGGCCTGGCTGCCCGGCAGGAGATTGGCGGCCAGGGCCTGCAGCGCCTCCAGGCCACCGGCGGAGGCGCCGATCCCCACGATGCGCTTCAGCGGCTCCGGGGCGGAGGACTCGAGACCGTCACCTGCCATATCCGCTGGATCACTCCCCATCCCCAGACCCTAGGACGATCGCGGCGACGACTTCATCGGCGGATCGCCAGAGGATTGGCGCCCAAGATCGGGACGGCAAGGGTTGCTAAAAAAATGCAGAGTTACCGAAAATATGCAATGGGGGGATCAGGGCCCGCTCGATTCTTACTATAACTTGATTGTGTTGACTGTTCGTGGTTAGCTGGTGGTATCGGCCCTGGCTCCCCCATGATCACGTCGGAAGCGCGGAGGATTCTTGCTCCGTCACTCTTCTAAGGCTGTCGCCAGGGAGGTCGAGCAGTTGCTGGCGTCCCATCCCTTCGGGCCCCTGTTGCGGGACTGCCCTGATCTGCAAGCCAGTGAGGATCTTTTACGTCAAGTGATTCCGTTGCGTCAGCTGGCGCCCCGGGGGGATGGCGAAGACTGGTGGCATACGGCCATCAATGTCTCCCTGGGGAAGCTGGTGCTGACCGCCGGGGTGGCCGGGCCGGGCCAGGGGGTGCTGGAGAGCCAGCGCCATCTCACCCTCTGCGTGCTCTACGACGGTGACATCCAGGTGCGCCAAAACGGGTGCCACCTGAGCGGAGGCGCTGGCCAGCTGCTGCTGCTCTCCGGGGAGGGTTGTCGCTGCGTGACCGGGACGGTGGGCGCGATCGCTCTACGGCTGGATCCCCTGCTCCTGCAGGCCGCAGCCCAGGCCATGGCCGGCCGCAGCCTGCCCCCCGACCGGTGGCGGCCGCTGCTGGAGCGCTCCCAACTCTGGTCGCCAGAGGATGGGGGTCAGCTCGCCCCCCTGCAGGCCGCGCTGCGTCAGCTGTTTGTCATGGCGGCGCGGTTGCTCCCGGAGCAGGCCACGTTGCTGGAGTGCCTGCACCTGGATGATCAGATCTACCGGTTGGTGGCCTTGCTGCTGCTGCCGGAGTTATGGCTGGAGCGGCCAATCGAACGGCTCCGCCACCGTCAGTCCGAGGGCCAGGATGACTTCGACGAATTGATTGACTCCATCGAGGCCAATCTTGGCGATGCGTTGACACTAACCGAACTGGAAGATCGCAGTGGCTACTCGCGGCGAGCGCTGCAGTATGCCTTCCGCGAGCGACTTGGATGCACGGCGGCGCAGTGGATTCGTCGCCAGCGGCTCGATCAGGCCCAAGGGCGGCTGCAGCAGCCCTTGCCCGGCGACACCGTCTCCAGCATTGCCCTCGCCTGCGGCTATCGCTCCTTGAGCTTGTTCAGCCTCGATTTTCAGCAACGCTTTCATATCAAGCCCTCTCAGGTGTTAAGGGAGTCTCGGGCCTCCTTGCCGCCGGAACTGCATTGAGGCACCGCACGACAACTCGGGTCCATGGATGGGCTTATCCCGCCGCAGATCTGCCCCGATTTCCCCGCGGCGGCTGGGAGCTCGATAGCGTGGGAGGATGGCTCGGCTTAAGGGGCGGACGGCGGATGAATCAACGGCACTTTTTCGGGAGCTATTGGCGATAATGGTGACACCAAGCTCGTGGTATTCCGGGATTGAATCACTGGTGGTTCTCTATGGAATTATCGTGCTGCGCTATTTCATTGTTGCTGGTTTTTTTGCGTTTTTACTGCGGTGTTGGCGTCGCTCACTGGCTGTCCCTCGGGTGGAGGGCGATGGTCATGATTCTGGCCGCTCCCGGGAGGCGGGGATCGGCCGTGATATTGGCCTTTCCGTGGGCTCAGCGGCCATCTTTGCGCTGGTTGGGGTGGTGCTGATGCAGGCCGTTCAGCATGGCGCAACCAGAATGTACGGAGAGTTAATGGGCTATGGATGGTGGTATTTACCCGTGAGTTACGGCCTGGTGCTGCTGTTGCAAGACACGGTGTTTTATTTCACCCATCGCCTTTTCCACCAGCCCCAATGGTATGGCTATGCACACCGTTCCCACCACCAGTCCCGTCCCCCGACCCCCTGGACCTCCTTTGCCTTTGATCCTCCTGAAGCGATTCTTCAGGCCGTATTTCTGGCGGTGGTAGTGCTGGCGATCCCCCTGCATCCCCTCACCCTCAGCGCCGTGCTGATCACCATGACCGTGTGGGCGGTGATCAATCACCTGGGCCTGGAGGATCTAAAGCTGGCCTGGTATCCCCGCTGGCTGGCATGGAGCCTGATCGGACCCTCCCACCACTCCATGCACCATGCGTGTCCGAGGGTGCACTTCGGGTTGTACTTCACCTTCTGGGATCGAGTTCTAGAAACCCAGATATTGGATCTCCCAGAGTGTTCATCGTCCAGAAAAAGCCGGTGACTGGATTTGAACCTGCGACCTACTGATTACGAATCAGTTGCTCTACCACTGAGCTACACCGGCAGCAAAACAAACTTAGCATTGGGGCTGCTGGAGGGCCCCGATGCCTGATCCGAACCCACGCCTGGATCCGGCCCTGCGGGAGCGACTGCTGGCGGAGGCGCGCAACCCCTGGCGAGGCCTGCGCCGCGCCCTGTGGGTGGCCCTGGCGGCCTCTGCGGCCGTGGGGCTCGCGGCCATGACCCTTCGCGCCTCCGCCGGCGTTGAGGTGGCCTCAACCGACCTGTTGATCCAGCTGGGGGCCCTTGGCCTGTTCGGGGGCTTGCTCTGGTTCGACCGCAACCGTGACGGCGCCGCCTGAGCCGGGGGCTGACGGCTCGGCTCTGGAGAGCTGGGCCGTGGACGCAGCCTCAACGCTGAGGGCCGGCAAGAGCAACAGCGGCAGCCCTGGGGACAGGCGCTGATCGCTGCGGGGGGCCGGGGAGGTGACGTCAGAGCTGGCTGAGGGGCTGGCGGTCGTTGGCAGGCCAGCCTTGCCCCGGATCAGCCAGCCCAGGGCCTGAAGCACCTGCTGGCCCTGCCAGACCATCAAGGCCAGCAGCGGCGTGCCCATCAGCAGCGCTACCAACCGGGGGGTGTCGGGGAAAGGAGCTAGGGGGGCGGCCAACGCGGCGTGGTTGTCCAGCCACCACAACAGAGGCAGGAGTAGGGCGGTGACAAGGACCAGTCCCAGCCGCCCCGCCAGGGAGGGGGGCTGGGCCGCCAGTTGACGTTGCAGCGGCCGACGGCCCCGCTGGGGCACCTGTGCCAGCAGCAGGGAGCAGGGATCCGCGGGTTGGCGCCAGAGCAGTAGGGCTGGGGCGAGAGCCCCAATCGCCCAACACAGCACCCGTTCCAGTCCCGGGAGCGGACCAGGGTCGTTGCCAGCCAACAGCAACAGCAGCACCAACACCTCGAGGGGAAAAACCCCCAAGGCGATCAGCTGCAGCCAAACCAACGGCTCGCTGCGGGGATTCACGGCGTTCAGGTGCTGAGGGTACGGCGCTGGGTGACCAGCTTGAAGGCCTCAACCCGGTCCCCATCCTGCCAGGAATTGAACCGATTGCAGCCGATGCCGCATTCGAAGCCCGTGGCGACCTCCTTGATGTCGTCCTTGCCGCGGCGCAGGGAATCGAGATCCCCTTCGTACACCAGTTCCTTGCCCCGGCGCACCCGCACCTTGCAGTTGCGTTGCAATTTGCCGTTGGTGACATAACAGCCCGCCACAGCGCTCTTGCCGATCGTGAACACGGCACGGACCTCGGCCTCGCCCAGGGATTCCTCCACCAGCTCCGGCTCCAGCAGGCCTTCCATGGCCATTTGGATGTCCTCCAGGAGCTTGTAGATCACGTCGTAATCGCGAACGTCCACCCCGGTGGCGTCGGCGGCGCGCTTGGCACCGGAGGCCATCGAGGTGTTGAAGCCCACGATCACGGCACCGGAAGCGGCGGCCAGATCCACGTCGGTTTCGGTGATCTCGCCCGGCGCCGAGAGCAGCACCCGCACCTGCACCTCCTCCTGGGGCAGCTGTTCCAGCGACCCGAGAATCGCTTCCACGCTGCCCTGCACATCGGCCTTGAGGATCAGGTTGAGCTCCTTGAGCTCGCCCTCGCTGGCCTGGCCGGACATGGAGGCCAGGGAGACCCGTCGCGAGGCCATCTGCTGGGCCAGGCGGCTGGCCCTGGCCTCGTTGGCCCGATCCCCCACCACGGCGCGGGCACTCTTCTCATCCGGGTACACCTCGAATTCGTCGCCGGCCGTGGGCACTTCGCTGAAGCCAAGGGCCTCCACGGCGCAGGACGGACCGGCTTCCTTCACCCGCTTACCGGAGTCATCCACCATGGCCCGCACCTTGCCCAGCACCGGACCAGCTGCCACCACGCTGCCGGCCCTCAGGGTGCCGTTCTGGATCAGCAGGGTGGCCACCGGACCCTTGGCCTTGTCGAGGTGGGCTTCGATCACCGTGCCTTTGGCCAGGCGATCCGGATTGGCCTGCAGGTCTTCGACCTCGCTCACCAGCAGGATCATCTCCAGCAACTGGTCGATGTTCTGGCCCTTGATGGCGCTCACAGGCACCATCACCGTGCTGCCACCCCAGTCTTCGGCCACCAGATCCAGGCCGGAAAGTTCCTGTTTCACCCGGTCGGGTTGGGCCCCTTCCTTGTCGATCTTGTTGATCGCCACCACAATCGGCACCTCGGCCGCGCGGGCATGGCTGATCGCCTCCAGGGTCTGGGGACGGACGCCGTCATCGGCCGCCACCACCAGCACAGCCACGTCGGTCACCTTGGTGCCCCGGGCCCGCATGGCGGTGAACGCTTCGTGCCCAGGGGTGTCGAGGAAGGTGATCTTTCGGGTCTCGCCGCCGTGGGGCACCTCCACTTGATAGGCGCCGATGTGCTGGGTGATGCCCCCGGCTTCGCCGGCCGCCACCCGGGTTTTGCGGATCGCATCCAGCAAGCTGGTCTTGCCGTGGTCAACGTGACCCATCACCGTGACCACCGGTGGGCGTCGGATCAGGTGGGCTAGGTCGCTGGCTTCGATCATCTCCACCGTTTTCTTGGCGGCGGCCTCCACGTCGTCTTCCAGCACCGGCACGCCGAATTCGTCGGAGACGGTTTCGATCGAAGACAGATCGAGGGTCTGGGTGACCGTGGCGATGATGCCTTTGAAGAACAGGCTCTTAATGATTTCGGAGCTTTCCACGCCGAGTCTGTCGGCCAGCTCCTGCACCGTGAGGTTGCCCTCCGGCACGATCAACATTTCCGGCCGTTGGGCCTTGGCTTCGCGGGCCGCCCGCAGCTCCATCGCCCGACGTCGTTGCCGCTGGCGGGTGGTTTCCTTCTTCCGTTTGCGCACCGCCACCGTGGGTTTCTGCGCCTGGCTGGCCAGACCCCTGGGCTTGCTGGGGCGAGCCAGGCTGGCCTGCAGCACCAAGGCCTCCTGCTCGCCAGCAAAGCCACCGGTTTCAGCGGTGAGCGCATCATCGTTTTCGCCGATGATGTGCACTTTCTGGCGCTGTTTCTGAGGCGTGCGACTGCGCAGGGCCTCCAACTTGGCACTGTCATCCCAGTCGGGTCGCCGGGCCCGTCCGGCCGTTCCGGCGGGCTGGGGCGGTCGGAAGCCCGGACGCCGCGGCGCCGCAGCGGGGGCGGCGTTGGGTCGGACCAGATCGGGCGTGGTGGAGGCGCCTTCGCTGCCCCCCTCAGTACGTTCAGGGCGCCGGGGGGGGGCGGCGATGGTCCGTCCGATGGGCTTCTGCAGTTGCATCAGCTCGCCCGGGGCCATCGGCTTGCGCATGCCAGCGGGGATGCCGGGGCGCCCAGGGCTCGCGGGGCGGCCGCCGCTGGCGGTGCCAGGACCGGCCTCGTCCCGGCGGATCGGCTTACCAACCAGCTCCAAGGGAGTGGGGCCTGGGCGACCGGTGCCGCTGCCTGCGCGGATCGGGGCGGCGGCCCGACTACCGGGAGGGCTGGGCCTCACAGGGGCCGGGGCGCCAGGGCGCTGCGGCCGAGGGGCGCCTGGGGGCGGGCCACCGGCTGGGCCGGAGGGGGCATTCCCTTGGCCGGGTTGGGGACGGCCCACCAGCTGGGGGCGCCCAGCGGGCCGGGAGGGGGGAGGGGTGCTGGGGCGGCCCGGGGCTGGGGCGCCGGTCCGCTGGGGAGCGCCGGCACGAATCGGAACCTGGGGGGTGCGATTCACCGGGGGCGTGCCGGGGCGCGGGGGTGGCTGCTTCGCTGGTGATGCGCCTTCAGGCCGGGCGGGGGCGACGGGTGGGGTGGGGGCCGCCGGACGCGGGGGCGGGGGAGTCACCGCGGCGGGCCTGACCGGCGGCTTGGCCGGCGGCGACGTGGCGGGTTGGGGCATCACCACTTGAGCCGTCACCGGTTGTGATGCGCGGTTGGTGGTGGAAATCACCACCGGCTTGACGGTGGGCTTGACGGTGGGTTTGGCGGCGGGCTTGGCCTCCGGCCTGGGGCCGGGCTGCGCGCCGGCGGGGCTGGGCTGGCTTGGGGCGGCCGCCGCAGGGCGTGCCGGCGCCGGGCGGGCCACCATCGGCCGCGCCGGCGGCGCGATGGGGGGCGGAGTGGCGGCACTGGTCCCCGAAGACGTTGGCGCCGGAGCGCCGGCCGTGGGGGTGCTGACCGTGGGGGCGCTGGCAGTGGCTGCACTCGCCTTGGGTGCACTGACCTGGGGCCGTGGCGCGGGAGCGACAGGCTTCATTGGTCGCACCGGATCCGCCGCCGCCGCCGCAGCTGGCCGGGCGGGGGCCGGGCTCTTGATGGCCGGCCGGGGCGCCGGTGGGGCTGGAATGGCGGGGGCCGAAGGCCGAGAAGCACTCACAGCTTCCGGAGCTGCCTTCTTGACCGACAGGATCGCTTTGGCCGGTGCTGGGCTGGTCGGGGCGGGGGCCGCCTTGGCGCCGTTGCCCTTAATCAGGGCCCGGATGCGGGCAGCTTCGTCATCGCTGATCGAACTGCTGTGACTCCTGGCCGCGATGGCAAGCTTCTCGGCGGCGTCGAGCACGTCCTTGTTGTCCAGGCCCAAGTCCCGGGACAGCTCGTAAATTCTCACTTTGCCGCTGCTGGTCATTCAGGTCAGGTCTCCGTTCGGTTGTGGCAAGGCCTGCCACAGGGCCACACGCGCACTGCGGCCAGCAATCATCTTGCCTCAGAGCAAGCAAGGCCGGATTCAGCAAGACGCCGCTCAAGCGCAGCGAGGATGGATTCCGGCACTTGGCAGCGGAGCGCGCGCTGCAGTCGCTTGCGGCGACGAGTCTCTTCGAGGCAGTTTCGTTCAGGGCACAAATAGGCCGAGCGGCCCATTCCCTGATCCAGGGCAATGCCGGCCCCCCCGGCCAGGCGGATCACCCGCCACAGCTGGCGGCGATCCAGCTGGCTGCGGCAGGCCACGCATTGCCGCAACACCGGCCTGCCGCCCATCACCGGGCCCCAGCCTCGGTGGCGTCGTCGCCCGCCGCGGCCTCAGCCCCATCGTCTCCGTCGCCGGTGGTTGTGTCGACGGCCTCCCCATCGCCGGCGTCAGCGTGAGTGTCATGGAGGCTGGAGTCGTCCCCGTCCGTAGGGGCCCCGGCAGAGTCGAACAGCTCCTCTTCGTCCTCCGGCAGCGGATAGAGCTCCCTAAGGCGCGCATCCTCCTCGGCCCGTGTCGCCTGTTCAATGGCCAGCCGCGCCTCGGCTTCCGCCTGCAGCGCTTCCTCCTCCTGGCGCATAGCGATCAGCTCCGAAACCTTGGCGTCTTCGGAACCCTGGTCATACTCGTTGCTGTTCTTGATATCGATCTTCCAACCCGTGAGGCGAGCAGCCAGGCGAACGTTCTGTCCCTCCCTGCCGATGGCCAGGCTCAGCTGATCGGGGGGCACCAGCACGTGGGCGTGATGGCCGGCGGGATCCACCAGGCGGACCATTTCCACCCGGGCCGGGCTGAGGGAATTGGCGATGTATTGGCCCGGATCGGCTGACCAACGAATCACATCGATTTTTTCGCCGCGCAGCTCATTCACCACCTGCTGGATTCGGGAGCCCCGGGCACCGATGCAGGCCCCCACGGGATCCACCTCCCGTTCCACACTGTCTACGGCCACTTTGGTGCGGGGGCCGACGGCTCGGGAAGGGGGATTAGCCTCGCGGGCGACGGCGACAATCCGAACCGAACCCTCCTGAATTTCCGGGACTTCGTTCTCAAAGAGATACACCACAAGGCCTGCATTAGCCCGGGAGATGAAAAGTTGGGGGCCCCGCCTCGGCACCTCGCTCACCTCCTTCAGGAACACCTTGAAGGTGGCGTTAGCCCGGTAGTTGTCATTGGGAAGTTGGTCACGGCGTGGAAGTTCAGCTTCCACCTCCGGTCGGCCCAGCCCCGAGCTCACCGCCATGATCACGCTCTGGCGCTCAAAACGGATCACCCTTGCCGTAAGAACCGGGTCTTCCAGATCGGCGAATTCCTCCTGAATCATCCGTCGCTGTTGATCCCGGAGCTTCTGAGCCAGCACCTGCTTGGTGGTGGCAGCAGCCATGCGTCCAAAATCGTCTTTTTCCGGGGTGACGTCCAGCACCACCGTGTCACCGATCTGGGCATCCTCGGCCACCTGGCGCACTTCTTCGATGGCGATCTGGTGGTCATCACTTTCGACCTCCTCCACAATGATCTTGCTGGCCAATACTCGATAACCCTCCTCTTCAAGATCAAGGGTGACATCGAAATTGCTGAAATAATCCTCTTCGAAGGGATCTTCGCTGATGCCGATGTAAAGGGTGCGGCGGTAGCGTTCGTAGCCCTTCAGCAGGGCCTCGCGCAGGGCCGCCTCCACCACCTGGGGGGGCAGTTTCTTTTCGTCGCTGATGTCCTCGATCAGGTTGTTCAGACCGGGGAGCAGAACCAGGGCCATGGCTGGAGGTTGGGCGAATGAACGGGGGAGAAGACGAGCAGGGTGGACGGAGGCGTCAGGGGTCCGGCTCAGGACTCACGAGCCGGACCCGCACCACTTGGTCCCGGGGGATGCGCACGGTGCGGCCGCGCACATTGAGCAACAACTCCTGGTCGTCACGGCCAACCAGGAGGCCGTCCTGCCGACTTTCGTGGCCCTCCTCCCCGCGCCGGATCACTTCCACGGGAAAGCCGCGAAAGCTGATGAAGTCGCGCTCCTGACTGAGGTCGTCGCCGATGCCGGGGCTGCTCACCTCCAACACCCAGGGGGTGTCCCCCAGCAGATTCGCACTCTCCAGGGCGTCGCCAAGCGGGC
Source organism: uncultured cyanobacterium (assembly GCA_903856805.1). Taxonomy (GTDB): domain Bacteria; phylum Cyanobacteriota; class Cyanobacteriia; order PCC-6307; family Cyanobiaceae; genus Cyanobium. The sequence continues at coordinate 29,804 of CAIOCZ010000089.1, forward strand.
CACTGAAGGCCGCACAGTCGTCGAGGCTGACGTCACGGCCATCGGCCCAACGCACCAACACCTGCACGGTCATTGGGATCCGATGGGTGAGCACCTGCAGACCCTGGATGCTCAGCCCCGTGGAGGCTCCGGCCCCAAGGACCAGGGTTTCAAGTTCGGAATGGAGGGGGTGGGGCAAGACAGGACAGGGAACTGGAGCACGGTGCGGGACGAGGTCCGCGCGGAGGACGCTCCGCCGTGCCTGCAGTGATGGAACTGCCCCTGCCCAGGTTCCTGGTCCCGCATCGGGAAAGGAACGGTGGCCATGGGTCATGCCCGGCGGGCATCACCTCACCCTAGAGGATTGGATCCCCTACCCAAGGTCACCTGCAGCAGGCATCTCCAGCAGGGGCGGTTCGGCGTAGTGGTCACTGCTGGTCACCTCCCCCCGCAGCGTTGGATCCTGGTTGATGCAACGTCCGCATTGCTCAGGGCTGCGCAGGTACTGACAGACCCGAGCCCAGAGCTTGGCCCGGCTGCCGGGGGCCCCCAGGCTGAAGTGCACCAGATCCTTGCCTCCCACCAATCCCTGGATCTCCACCTGGCAAAGACTGCAGCGTTGGCGGCTGCCGGGAGGAATGGAGGCCATGGCCGCTCAAGCAGACTGGGGGAAACTTAGGTCGATCAATTCTCGCAAGCTCGAGTTTTGGGGCTGGTGACGCCGGAAGGATGCGCATTCTTCAACTCAGTGACCCCCATCTTCTGGCCGATCCCGACGGACACTGTCGCGGTCGCCAGCCCTTGCCCGCCCTGCGGGAGGCCGTCCGCCAAGCACTGCTTCAAATCGGCCCCGCCTCCCCCCCCGATCTGCTGCTGATCAGCGGCGACCTCTGCCAGGACGAAAGCTGGGGTGGGTATGTCCGGCTGCGGGAGCTGCTGGAATCGCAGGAGCTGCCGGTGGCGCTCCTGCCAGGCAACCACGATCAGGCGCTGCTGTTGCGGGCCGTCCTCGGGCGTCGCGCCACGGTGGCGCCGGCCGTTCTGCCCCTGGGGCCCTGGCAGCTGGTCCTCCTGGCCAGCCATCGACCTGGCCACCTGGCGGGCTGGCTGGGATCCCGCCAACGGATCTGGTTGGAGCGCCAACTGGCGATCGGGGCTGGGCCCCTGCTGGTGGCCCTCCACCATCCGCCCCTAGCGATCGGGTCGTCCGAGCTAGATGCCATGGGCCTGCGGGATGCCGGGCCCCTGCTTCGCCTGCTGGCGGCGACGCCGCGGCTGAAGGCCGTACTGTTCGGCCATGTGCACCAGCATTGGCAAGGGCGGCTGCCGGGGCGGCCCGATGTGTCTGTGTATGGATGTCCGTCCACCCTCTGTGGCTTCGGCCCGGTCCAGCCGTGCCCCCTGGAGCGGCCTGATGATCCGGGCGGTCGCCTGCTGGAACTTCTGCCATCAGGGGAGATCCGTCAACGGCTGTTGCGCTGGCCTGCCCTGGCTGCCCCTAGCGTCGCCCCATGCGCATGACCACTCATTTCCACCGGCTGGGGAGCCTCGGGCTGGGGGCCTTGTTGGCCGTTCTGCTCTGGCTGGGCCCCATCGGCGCGCTCCCTGCCTGGGCCGCTCCCGAGGTCGCCTCGGCCCCGGGGGAGGTCTTGGTGCCGGAGCTGGCGGAGCTTTCGGAGCCGGCTGTCCCGGAACCCCAACCCCTGACGAGAGGTCCAGCCCCGCCCTTGAACGCTTCCCATAGTTTTGTTGCCGAGGCGGCACGCCAGGTGGCTCCTGCCGTGGTCCGCATCGATACCGAGCGCTCCGTGACCCGCCAGTCCTTTGACCCCACCCTGCTGGATCCCCGGTTGAGGGACCTGTTCGGTGACCCCTCCGGCAGCTTGCGGGAACGGGGCCAAGGCTCCGGCATCGTGATCGACGGCCGTCGAGGGCTGGTACTCACCAATGCCCACGTG
>CAIOCZ010000090.1 GCA_903856805.1 uncultured cyanobacterium
CGCACTCGGATGCTTCTGGGACTGAGCCCGTTGGGGAGTGGCGGTTTGAGTTGGCCTGACTTGCCCCCCCTGCAGCCTGTCACTCCCGGCCGTATTGGCGGCGACCGGTTAGGAGGAGACTGGATTTGGCCGGCCCATGGAGTGCTCTCCTCGGGGTACGGTTGGCGCTGGGGCCGCATGCACAAAGGGATCGACGTGGCGAATGCCGTAGGTACCCCGATTGTTGCTGCCCGTGCTGGACGAGTCACCGCCTCCGGTTGGAACGACGGGGGCTACGGATACTTGATTGAAATCACCCATCCAGACGGCACGATGAGCCGATACGGACACAACAGCGCCCTGATGGTCCGCGAAGGTGAGGAGGTGCGCCAGGGTCAGGTGATCAGCCAGATGGGGAGTACCGGCCGCAGCACCGGTCCCCACCTCCACTTTGAAATCCATCAAGCCGGACAGGGCGCTTCCAATCCCATGGAATTTCTGCCCCCGCGGGGCTGAGGTGTCTCAGCGGGTGTCGATCGTCTATAATGCAGCCTCCGGCTCGGTAGCTCAGCTGGTTAGAGCGTGGGATTCATAACCCCAAGGTCGGGAGTTCAAGTCTCCCCCGAGCCATGACTCCATTCCCCGCATTGCCGGGGTTTTTTATTGGCTAATTTTTAGAATTTATCAGACATTTTTGCCAAGGTCAAACTTTTTAATCCAGGTATCGTTTTGGATATCTGTTATGAAATTAATGGAAAACGAAGGATAACCTCAGCGCCTCCGAGCTCTGCGGACCGGCGAATCGACATCGTGCCACGGTGATTTTCAACCGTGGCACCAACCAGATAGAGGCCAAGACCCATTCCGGTTGTTCGTGTTGATGTAAAAATCCTGTCCTCCATAGCGCCCTTGGCATCCCACTCCATGGGAAAACCAGGGCCACTATCAGCAATGGAAAATTCAACAAGATCGGAAATAGTTCGCAGAGAGATGTCAATGACTTTTATTTCAACAGAATCTTGACTTAGTGCAGCAATAGAATTCCTGATTAAATTTGTAATAGCAACTTGAAGTTGGGCTCCATCGCCATAAATCACCGAATGAGGATCTCCGGGTTTTAGACCAGTGACATTCAAGTAGATCTGCTCACTAATAATCAGTCGATTAAGATAGGTAAGAACAGCTCCAATAACCTGAGGGAGATCGACTGGTCCCTGCTCAGTCTGAACGCTTTGTAAGAGCATGCGCATTTTCTCAATAAGCTCAACTAGTCGCTGGGATTCCGTTAACAAAACCTGTAACAAGGGCAAACTCTTACTGAGCTGGGGTAGTTCATCAGTTTGCTCAATCAAGCGCTGACTAATCAGACTCAGGCTGCTTAGAGGCTGATTAACTTCATGGGCAACGGCAGCTGCGGTCAGACTGGTACGCAGCTTCTGACGCAGCTCTTGCTGTTGAATGCTCAGGGTTTGCTGAATCGTGGACAGCTGTTTGGTTCGATGCCTCAATCGATAGTCCGACAGCAATATCAAGCCAAGACAGCTCCCTAGTGCAATAAGCTGGAGATGATCTCTTTGATCGCTCCGGACGAACAACTTAAGCGGGATAGTTGCAACACCAAGGCCTGTCAGGATAAGCAGTAATGCACGAGTCAGGCCAAGGGCCCAGAGTAGTCGTCTCCTGTTAGTTCCATAAGCAGTATCAGTGCTCATGCCCATACATCACGGCATATCGGATGAGTTCCGACCCGGAAATCCCAAGTTTAGAACGCATGTTTCGACGATGTACCTCTACGGTGCCAACGGCCACCGAGAGGGTCTCGGCAATGGTTTTATTGCTGCAACCCTGTCCGACTAAAGCGAGGACTTCAAGCTCTCGACTCGTAAGAGCATCCGTGACATCTAAATTTTCAGGAAGCGAGGAAACATCAGAATTATCTCCAATGAATGACTTAATTTCATCCCTAAGAACATCAAAAGCTCTATTTTTATCAACAACAGCATGTAGCATGGGGCGGAGATGAATTGGGCATATGAAACTGGTTGCCTGACCTGACAGAACAATGAAGCGAGCCAGGGCACTTTGATTGTGTAGAGCTTCAGCGACGTTGATTCCAGAAAAATCTGGTAACGACAAGTCAAGAATTAGCAAATCAGGATTAAGATCAATCACATGCTGAATTCCTTCGGCACCTGTTTCCGCCGTAGCAGCAATGTTAAGACCAGAAATTCTTTTGAGAACGGGCAAAAGTAGTTCTACAAACATCGACTGGTCTTCCACTAGCACACAATCAATCTGAGTCATGACAGAACCTCCCTCATCATCTTGCCATGGATCGGCCAAAAACCAAAGCCGAACCAAGCGCATTCAATCCAATCGGACACCATGACATGAGTTCGCATTTTTGGATACGGTAGTATGATCAAATACTTCCTCGTCGTTCAGCCACCATCAATTAATGCTTAAGGCAAATATCTGGCCTCGAATATTTGTACTCTCTCTCGTTATGGGTATTTTTGGCTATGCTTGGCAGCAACTAAATGAACTCACTCTTTACGTTGTTGGGCAGCCCTCGAGCGTTGGTCCACTCCAAAGCAAGATGGAAGCACCATTCTTTACTGCCTTGCGACAAAAAAGTAAGCTGCCATTAGACATAACTTATAAGCCATTAAATGAAACTGGTTTGATCGATGCCTACCAACTACAAACTCTTCAAGACGGTGTCATTGATCTAGCATCGCTAAGATTTATTCAAAACAGTAAGGTTGAACCCGCCTTGGCCGGAATAGATTTGCCAGGCTTAATTCAAGATTTTGACACAGCAAGACGTGTCACCACCAACTATGGTCCAACTCTCGACCACTATCTCCAACGTCAACACAATATCAAACTGCTAGGATTATGGACCTTCGGCCCCCAGCAAATTTTTTGCAAAACGCGAATTAATAATATTAAAAGTTTCAGTGGCATGAAAATTCGGATACCCAGTTCCTTCATGTCGCCTTTAATCTCAAAACTTGGTGGGATTCCAGCAGTCATCTCCTTCGACGAGACGAAGCAAGCATTAGCTATCGGGCTTGTTGATTGCGCAATTACAAGTATTGCCTCAGCCAATAGTGCAGGATGGACAGAGTACACCCCTTATTATATTCCATTGGCCTTTGGCTTTGGAATTAATGGATATGCTATATCGATGAAAAAATGGAATGAGCTGTCTTCATGGCAACAGGCAACCTTCCAAAAAAGTATAAATTCTTATCTCAATGATCATTGGAAATATTCCAGACAAATCTACATCAATGCCCGAGAGTGCTCAACTCGTAGACTTTGTCAAGATGGGAAATCATTCCCATTGATTGAGATCTCTCCATCAAAATCTGATATTACTTTTCTCCAAAATGTTTCTCGAGCTACTATTAAAAAAAGCTGGGCTTCGCAATGTGAACTCATTCATCATGGTTGTCTAAGTCAATGGGAGAAGGTCATTGGCTCAATACTCCAATCAAAAATGTTTTAAAACAAGTTAAATGAATATTAAGCGCGCAAAACTGGTATCCGAGTATAGACTTGCACCCAAACTAGCTGTCCCGTTGCAAACAATTTCACTTTTGGCGGCGGTAGTTTTTGTTGCCTCCTTTACACACGAAGTTCTAGATACAAACAACTTATACGTTAATCAGCATTTTTTATTGACAATACTTCAATTACTTTTGACTCTTTGGGCTTTTATAGAGGTCAAGTCTGTGGCGTCAAAGATTACCTATACTCCACTGAAAAGTCTTGAAACAGTTTTAGTGGTTCAATTTATCGTTTTACTGATTCGTGGATTCACTGGGGATGGTGGGTTCATTGAACCATCTAGCACTTCAACATATATTTTTCACCCTAAATTCGAGGTGGCCCTTGCATTCACTCCCATTTATTTGATTTTATTTTCGGGTATAATATATTTTATCATTAAATCGTTTGCCTATGCTGAGTTTATTAAAAAAAATCAACTCGGTCAAGAAATGATCAGTCTGAAGGAAGCCCAATCAGCTCTTGTTGACAGTGAGGAACGCTATCGAATAATTACCGAATGGGCCCATGATGTGATTTGGAGTCTAGATACTAATGGTAACTTTGTTTTTGTAAGTCCATCGATCGAGACCTTTACTGGGATCAAACCCAATGAGCTCGTCCATCAGTCACCTTCTAGAATCCTGACAAAATTTTCCTTTCATTTACTCGATTTAACCTTACAAACCATCGCTAGACAAGTCAAATTATCCAATCGTTTTCAACAATATTGCATAGAACTTGAATACATTCCTTTTTCTGATAAAGTCATTACAGCAGAAGTTAACTTAAATTGTCTTTTTGACAGTTTCGGTGTCTTCACAGGTTTTGTTGCAATTAACCGAGATATTACAGAGCGAAAGAAGATGGAAATTGAACTCCGTCAAGCAAAAGAAATTGCGGAAGCTTCTAATCTTTCCCTGCTTGCCGCCAACGCAATTCTCCATGGTCATGCCACGACTGATCAATTAACAGGAGTTGCCAACCGTCGACATTTTGAAAACTCTTTGGAATCTCAAATTTCTCATTGCCAATTGCTTGGCTCTGCGATTTCCTTGGTTGTTATCGATATTGATAATTTTAAAGCAATAAATGATTGTTATGGACATCAGGTTGGTGATATGGTACTAGTTGAATCGGCTAGGCTTCTGCAAAGTACTCTACGAAAACGAGATCTCCTTGCCCGTTGGGGTGGGGATGAATTTATTATATTACTTTCCGGTTCAAGTGGAACTGAAGCCTTTGGCCTGGCTCAACATCTCTGCGATAAGTTTCAAGTTCATCGTTTTCCTGTCGTAGACCGCCTAACGGCAAGTTTTGGTGTGGCTGAGTTTCAAGAATCTGAAAGGATAGAAGATTGGTTTACTCGAGGTGATGAAGTTCTTTACGCTGCAAAATCAGCTGGGCGAAATTGTGTAAAATTTAGCGCATAATACTGCTTGGAGCGGGAAATTACTGGTCTTGATTGAATAACCTTCGTGCCTTACGAATTCGATTGAATAAATAGGTTCTTTGGGTTATGATGTGGTTACCTTGTTGGTTCCATGGCCAATGGGCCTAAGTACGGAGCTGTTCGCCGAACCTGATGTCACAGTCATCGATCAACTCCCCCCAGTTGCAGGCCGCCTCTCCTCCGATGGCCTACCTCATGGTCCCAGGTGTCGATGGGAGCAGTTCCTATCCTTGGGTAGGACGTGGCTGTATCCATTTGCTCGGAGTGGAGCCCGCTGAGCTCATGGCAAACAGTGGTAAATTTTGGTCCTTGGTGCATCCGTCCGATCGCACCCCTTTTAAGCTCGCAAAACTTAAGGCGATCCGTCAAGGAATTGCTTTTCGTGGCCGTTGTCGAATAGCAACAGAATTTGGCGAAGAGAAGCTGATCGAAGTTTCTGGTTATCCATTGCCATCAACAGTTCACGATTTTCCCAAGCTCTGGAGCCTCCAAGCTGTTGATGTGAGCTTTGAGAAACGGTTGATTGAGGAAATTAGAGAACTTAAAGAAGTAATTGGTCGGAATGAGAGCCAACTCAAATTTCAAATCAAATCTCTTGGTGAATCTCACGCTGCGATTGCCCGCCTCAGCGCCATAGATTCATTAACAGGAGTTGCTAATCGTCTCTCATTTCAACATTCTTTATGGAGGGAAGTTGCTGTGGCACAGCGCCATGGTAGCCCCCTTGGCTTGATTTCCATCAAACTGATGGGCCTGCGAGATCTCAATCGTGCCCAAGGCCTTTTGGCTGGTGATCAAGCTTTGACTCGCTTTGCTACGGTGCTATCCAATTTCCTTGCAAGCCATCACATTATCGGACGCCCCTCCGGAACGGTTTTCTGCGTACTGTTGCCTAGGGCTGATGATCAAACAATTAATCTATTTCTACAAAGGCTGACTAGCATTATATCTAGTGATCAGAACCTGAGTGAAGGCGGGCTAACAGTCCATGCCGGAGCTACTTTTTGTATGGTGGACGATAGTTGTGATTCATTTTACCAGCGGGCTGAATCTCAAATGCTGCAGAGTATTTTGGCATGATCTCTTGGTCCAATTTCATAACCTGTTGAATAAGTCTACTTATTGTGATCAGCCGAGCACGATTCGCCAAGTGTTCAATAGAAACTACCTTGCCATGAATCGCCAATAGCTGAGTCGCTTCTTTCGGCTCTAATTTCCTTAAGTCGCTTTATAGCAGGCACGAGATAGTTGTTGACTGGTCTATTCTGTGGTGCTTTAATGCGATGATTTTACTAGCATCTTTGACTCGGTCGCTGACAACTTAAAATGGTTGTTTGTTTTTAAGCAGTAGATTTGGTTGATTTTGGCGCAATTTACCTTTGCCTTTCATGCTTTCTACCTGCTTTGTTGGTAATTCCCCGAGAAAACCTCTTCACGGTTGGTTGTCTGATGCGGGAGCACTTTCGGCAAAATAACGTGATGTGGGAGATCTTCAGGGTGGGTCTAGGCAACGTCCTTGGCGCCCATCGTTGCTACAAGTCTGATTCTGCACAAATGGGTTTGCTCACTAGTCCATTGTGGAGCTATCGAGCCATCCTGATGACAGGGAAATGGTTCAGCTCGATTTCTTGATCAGGTCTAGCGTTGGCAGAGGTCTCAACGCATGTCAATCGCGTTCAGTCGATCGCGAAACGTGTTTCCGCTGCCTTGATCTTCATAGAGGTCGGAGGAGGGGTCAACCAGAGGCGTAATCACCGGCAATGTCTCCTGGTACTGAAGTTGTCGCCGGGGCTTGCTCTGGGCGCTGCCGAGATTGGGGCGTCCATCGAGGGCGCGAATCAGGCTCCTGCTGCGATTCACGGCTCCGATCGTTTCCCCGTCCTTAGGACGGATCAGGGGGTTGCCCTTCAGTTCGCTGCGAACCTGGTTGAGAAGGCGGAAATGCCCCGTGGTGTTGTATTTGCGCAGAACGCTTGGATCCCAGCCCATCAACGATGCTCTTCTGGAGTCTTAACCCTAGGACGGCGCGGACACAGGGGAATCTGTGATAGGTTGTCATGGTCGCAACTGGTAGTCGGTACGACTTTGGCTTTGTTCAAGTCTTCCTGGCTGCCCTTGGCAACCGCTTCCTTCCTCGCCGCATCTGAACCATGTCCAGGCTTGTCGGTCTCCCGGCTCCCGAGTTCACCGCCACGGCCGTGGTAGATCAGGAGTTCAAGGAGATTTCCCTTTCCAGCTACCGCGGCAAGTACGTGGTTCTGTTTTTCTATCCTCTCGACTTTACCTTCGTCTGCCCAACTGAAATCACCGCGTTTTCCGACAGATACGCTGATTTTTCCAGCCGCAATACTGAAGTCCTCGGAGTTTCAGTTGACAGCCAGTTTAGCCACCTTGCTTGGGTTCAAACCGACCGTAAGGCTGGAGGTTTAGGCGATATCGCCTATCCCCTCGTCGCGGATCTGAAGAAAGACATCGCTCGCGCCTACAACGTTCTCGATGAGGAGGGTGGAATTGCCTTGCGTGGGCTCTTCATCATCGACCCTGATGGCTTGATCATGCACAGCACCATTAATAACCTGCCGGTGGGACGGAGTGTTGACGAAACCCTCCGAGTGCTTCAGGCCTTCCAGTATGTCCAGTCCCATCCTGATGAGGTCTGCCCAGCCAACTGGACGCCTGGGGATAAAACCATGAATCCTGACCCTGTGAAGAGCAAGGACTTCTTTGCTTCCGTTAACTGAAACGACCCGTTAGCCCCTTAGGGACAACCGGTTTTGTCGAGGGGGCCAATAGGGGCCCCTTTCTTTTTGTCTAACCTAATCAGCCATCAAGGCACCTTTGTGTGAGTTTTCAGCCCAAGGCTGCTGCCAGCAAACGACGACCATCGATGCCTCCGGAGACGTCATCGCAAGCCCGCTCCGGATGGGGCATCAACCCCAGCACATTGCCCGAGATATTCGTAATTCCCGCCACATTGGCCACTGATCCATTGGGGTTATTACGATAACGCAGCACCACCTGACCATTGTCCTCTAATCTTTTCATGTCTTCGCTATCGAGTTGATATCGACCTTCACCATGGGCTATGGGAAGGTTGATTTGTTCTCCATCGTGGTAGTTGGCCAGCCACTGGCATCGACCAGGCTGCACCTCTAAAGGGGTCGATTCACAAAGAAAATGAAGACCCGCATTGCGAGTCAGCACACCAGGAAGAAGGCCCATTTCCGTGAGGATCTGAAAGCCATTGCAGATTCCCAGCACCGGACCACCACGGTCCGCAAAGGTTTTCACTTCTTCCAGGACCGGTGCAAAGCGCGCGATGGCACCACATCGCAAATAGTCCCCGTAACTAAAGCCCCCCGGCAGTACCACCGCCTCCAGTCCCTTCAGATCCCGTTCTTCATGCCAGAGAAAACGGGTGGAACGGCCCAGGCAACCTTGGAGGGCCCAGTGCACATCCCGGTCGCAGTTGGAGCCGGGGAAAATCACAATACCGATCGTCATGACGTCGTCCTCCCTCAGTTGAGTTCCGCGAGTTCGAGGGACCAATCCTCAATGACCGGATTGGCCAGCAGGCGATCGCTGAGCAACGTCACCTGGGCTTCCGCCGTCGCCCTGTCAGCTGCTTCCAATTCCAACTCGATCGCCTTGCCGATCCTGAGGCGTTTGATCCCGGTGACCCCCAGGCGAGTAGCGGCTGCGCGGGTGGCCTCGCCGGCTGGATCCAGAACGGAGGGACGCAGGGAAATCTGTACGCGAGCGTTGTAGAGGGGCACCGTGGTTCGGGCTTTTGTTAAATCTTGCCAGGCCATGCCATCGCAGGGCTCCCGACTGAGCAATTTGGAAACAGCTCCTCCGCCAGCAGGGCCGTGTTGTCCGCCCTTCGATCGGTCCTCGTAACCAGTCTGCAGATTCTCTGGTTGCTCTCGGTTGTCAACGTCCCAACTATGGCGGCACCCCTGTTGGTCCCGCTGCGGTGTCGCCTCAACCAGGGGGCCTGGCAAGAGTGCCAGATGCAGGTCGACCAGGTCGGCAGTCACTGGTGGTTGCTCGTTGGTACCCAAAAACTGGAATTCCGCCACGATGGCCTGGGCTCGGTGACGATGCAACACGGCGATGGGGACTGGCTTCCAGTGAGCAGCCGCTGGGAGGATCGGGACCTCTGTTGGAACGGTGTCTGCGCCCGAGGTGAGATCCCCCTGGACTGAACGTCGATCCTGCCTGCTTCAGAGGCTGGAAAGGGCCGCCTCCACAGCGGCAGCATCGGCCTGCGCAGCCAGGGCAACCAGTTCCATTCCTGGTTCGGCCCTAGAGCCTCCCGGTTCGTACCAGCATTCCAGGCGCGCACCCACGGCCTGGATCTGAAGGGGCCAGCGCTTGCCTTGTTGGTGCAGGCGACCCTTCAGGCGCAGCACGGGCTGATCGGCCAGCAGGCGGCGCAGGCTGGCCTCCAGGGCCTCCCGTTCCCAATGGCCCTGGCGTTGGATCACGACCGACTCCATTGCTGCGTGACCATGGTCATGGTGATGGTCCTCCTGGCCTGCGTCGTGGTCGGCTGGGTCCGGTCGGTTGAGCTGCAGAAGGACGTCCGGATCCACACCTCCCCGGGTCATGGGCAGTACGGCAGTGCCGGGGCGAAGCTTGCCCACCAACGCCGCCTCGACGCAGGCCAGTTCGCCATCTTTAAGACGATCAGCCCGGCTGATTAGAACCAGATCCGCCACTTCGAGCTGCTCAGCAAACAAGTCCTCCAGGGCCGTGAGGTGATCCAGGCTTGGATCCGCCCGTCGCTGCGCTTCCAGGGCCGCCGAATCACCCACCACGTGTCCCGCCGCCAGGGCCTCCCCATCCACAACAGTCACCACCGCATGCACGCGGGTGTGGCGGCGGATCTCCGGCCAGCCAAAGGCATCCACCAGGGGTTCCGGCAGGGCGAGTCCGCTGGTTTCCACGATGATGCCGTCCAGCTGATCGGCCCGCTCCAGCAGGCGCTTCATCGTGGGCAAAAAATCCTCCTGCACGGTGCAGCACAGGCACCCATTGGTGAGCTCCACCAGACGACCGGCCTGCTCCTCTTCCGGGCAGAAGCCACAGGCTGCCAGCAGATCGCCATCGATGCCCACCTCCCCGAATTCATTGACGATTACGGCCAGGCGTTGACCACTGTTCAACAAAAGATGGCGCAGCAACGTGGTTTTGCCTGCCCCAAGAAATCCCGTCACCACCGTGACCGGCAAGCGGCGCGGCGGGGTGGATGCGGCCGATGAATTCAAGGCAGCGTTCCTGGCGATAACGGCAATTGAAATCTATCGGCACGCCAGGCTGTCGAACGTGCTCACACCGCTGGTGGGGTTGGTGCCACTGGCCCTGGCACAGAGCGCTTTGAGTTCGGGTTTGTCCAATACCGCATCGGTGAAATCAGCCCCGTCGATGGTGGCGCCCTGAAAATGGCTCTGCAGCAACATCGCGTTGTGAAACAACGCTCCCCGCAGGTCGGCCCCATCAAAACGACTGGCGTAGGCAACGACGTCCTCGAGATTGGCCCCCCTTAGATCAGCCGATCGCAGATTAGCTGTATTGAAGACGGCCCCCCGCAAATCGGCGTCATGGAGATCCACGTTCTCCAGGTTGGCCTTCAAAAATTCCTGCTGCTGAAGGTTGCGGCCGTGCATGTCCGGGCTGATGTCCTGGAGAGAGCGCTGTCCACGCAGCTCCGGTGCCGTGATCGCCAGGGCAGGAGCCCCAGCCCCAAACCCGCTCACCAACAGCACCAGCGCGGCCGCCACCAGGCTCAGGGCAGTCTGAAACGCTCGTTGACGGGGCGAAGGCGAAGGCCTGCCGCTGGCCATCCGGGGGGCTTGCCGTCGGGCCATGGGCTCACGCGTACGCTTCAGCAACTAGTTATGGCAGGCATGGGCATGTCCCTGCGGGTGGTGGTTCCCCCCCACCCCCTGATCGGTCACTGGCTCACCCTGCTGCGGGACCAGGAGACCCCACCCCCCCTCTTTGCCACCGCCATGGCGGAACTGGGGCGTTGGTTGACCTACGAGGCCCTCCGCGACTGGTTACCCCAGCGAAGGGTGACGGTCCAGACCCCCTTGGCCAGCGCCGAGGGTGTGGTGGTTGATCCGGAAGTTCCCCTGTTGGTGGTACCAGTTCTTCGAGGTGGCCTTGGCCTATGGCAGGGAGCCCAGGGGGTCATCCCCACCGCTCGGGTGGCCCATGTGGGTCTGGAAGTCCCCGGGGTGAATCGTCCTCCCCACTGGTACCTCGACGATCTGCCCGCCTCCCTATCGGAACGGAGCGGCGTCCTGGTGCTCCTGCCAGTGCTGGCCCGAGGGGCCACCCTGCTGACCCTGCTTGAGCGGTTGCGGGAGCTTGGGGTGGAGGGACAACGGTTGCGGATTATCACCAGCGTTGCCTCGGCTCCCGGCCTGAAGGCGGTGGGTGACCGCATCGCCGATCTCACGATCTACTGCGCCTGCATCGATGCCGATCTGGACGCTGGCGGCCAGGTGGTGCCTGGGTTCGGGGATGCTGCCAAGCGCCTCTACGGCCCCTGATCGCTTTTTGCCTAGGGTGGATTGGGCTTCGCCAGGCGCGTGAACTCACCGGCCCCCTTGTCGCTCAGCCTCCCCAACCTCCCTTTTTTTGCCATGGCTGACTCCAGAGACCTCTCCGCCAACAGCGGCAGTGCGGTCCTTGTCAGTGCCATGGCTGGGGCTGTTCTCGGTGCCGCAGGGTTGGGCTGGTGGCTGTTGCGGCAAGCGGAACAGCGCCGCCTCCATGAACGCCATCAGCACATGCTGCGTATGACCCGATGGCAGGGAACAGCCGCCGATCCTGGCGAGTCCGGGAAGCGGGAGGCGGGCAGGCTCGATAGCCACCAACAGGATCGTCAGCTGCATGAACGGGTGCATCAACTCAACCAAGCGATCGATGACGTGCGCCGGCAGCTTGAGCAGTTGCAACCTCTACCCTGAGGGCTCCGCCCCTGGTTAGGTTGAACCGATCGACGTTGGTCTCCTAACCATGCTTCGTTCCGCCGCCATCACCCAAGGCGTCCAACGCTCCCCTAATCGGGCCATGTTGCGCGCGGTTGGCTTCGGGGACGGGGATTTTGACAAGCCCATCATTGGCATCGCCAACGGCTACAGCACAATCACGCCCTGCAACGTGGGCCTGAACGACCTGACCCGTCGTGCCGAACTCGCCGCCCATGACGCCGGCGCCATGCCCCAGACCTTCGGCACGATTACGGTCAGCGATGGAATTTCCATGGGCACCGAAGGGATGAAGTACTCCCTAGTGAGCCGTGAGGTGATTGCCGATGCCATCGAAACCGCCTGCAATGGGCAAAGCATGGATGGGGTGCTAGCCGTTGGCGGCTGTGACAAAAACATGCCCGGTGCCATGATTGCTATGGCGCGAATGAATATCCCTGGAGTTTTTGTTTACGGGGGCACGATCAAGCCCGGCAAACTTGGGGGCTGTGATCTCACCGTTGTAAGTGCATTTGAGGCTGTCGGACAGATCACGGCAGGGCGTATTAATGAGGAGCAGCTTACTGCGATTGAGAAAAATGCCTGTCCTGGAGCTGGGAGTTGTGGCGGCATGTTCACTGCCAATACGATGAGTTCAGCCATCGAAACCCTTGGACTCAGCTTGCCCTACAGCTCCACCATGGCCGCAGAGGATCCGGAAAAGGCCGACAGCGCTGCCCGTAGCGCCGAAGTGCTGGTGGACGCGATCCGAGCCAATATCCGCCCCAGCGATCTGCTGACCCGTGAAGCCTTTGAAAATGCGATCAGCGTGATCATGGCTGTGGGGGGATCCACCAACGCCGTGCTTCACCTGCTGGCGATTGCCCGCACCGTGGGGGTTGCTTTGACAATTGATGATTTCGAAGTGATTCGCCAGCGGGTTCCAGTGATCTGTGACCTCAAGCCCAGCGGCCGCTTCGTCACCGTGGACCTCCACAAAGCGGGTGGCATTCCCCAGGTGATGAAACTTCTGCTCGATGCCGGCCTCTTGCATGGAGATTGTCGAACGATCGAGGGCAAAACCCTCCGGGATCTTCTGGCAGATATTCCCTCAATCCCCCCTGCGGATCAAGAGGTGATTCGACCGCTGAGCAATCCGCTCTACCCGAAGGGACACCTGGCGGTTCTTAAGGGCAACCTGGCGGAGGAGGGCAGCGTCGCCAAGATCAGCGGCGTGAAACTGCCGGTTCTCACGGGGCCGGCGCGGGTGTTCGAGAGCGAGGAATCTTGTCTGGCATCCATTCTGGCGGGGGCGATCCACGCTGGCGATGTGGTGGTGATCCGCAATGAAGGACCTGTTGGTGGGCCGGGGATGCGTGAAATGCTGGCTCCCACCGCCGCCATCGTGGGTCAGGGCTTGGGGGAATCGGTGGCCTTGATCACCGATGGTCGGTTCAGTGGCGGCACCTATGGGTTGGTGGTCGGTCATGTGGCGCCAGAAGCGGCCGTGGGGGGCACGATTGCCCTAGTGCGGGAAGGGGACAGCATCACCGTGGATGCCCATCAACTGGTGATCCAACTCAACGTGGACACGGACGAACTCGAACGCCGCCGCGCCGCCTGGGTTCCGCCGCTTCCCCGCTACCGCACCGGTGTGCTCGGCAAATACGCACGACTGGTGAGCAGCAGCAGCCTCGGGGCGGTTACCGATCAGGATTGACCCGCCAGGTGGGCCCGGAGCCGTCGTGCCAAGGCCTCCAGGGGGAGCCCCTCCTCAGGACGCTCACAGCGGCAGCCAGTGCTGTGGTTCATCCACACCGCATGGGTTCCATGCCAGAGCATCGGCCGTTCCTGCAGTGTTGTCCAGGCCAGGGTGAGGTTGAGCTCGGAACCACTGCGATAGATCTCAACCTCTAAATCTTGATCATGCAGGCGCTCCCCCTGGTCGTTGCGGGTCTGCAGTTGCAGGGTGCAGTCGAGAAAACCGGCGCTCAGGTCGGTTTCACCCTGCGTAACCAACACGGCGTGACGCAAGGGTTTACGGCATAGATCCGCCGCCGCCGCCACCAATTGCATCAACTGGGTATTGGCGCCACCGTGATCCCAATCAGGGGAGCGCATGGATAGCCAGAATCTCAAGCTCCAGGGGCCCTGCCCTAAAGCCGGGATTCGCACCACCGTCGTCACCGAAGCGGGAGTGGAGCACCTGGAGGCGGGTCACTCGGCCTGGATCAAAACTGGGTACCGGGAGGCCGAGGGGCAAGGTGCTGAGTGGCTTAGCCCGAACGGAAGGCCGCAACTCCTTCAAAGGGATCTGCACCGAACAGGGGCCAGAGGTGGTGGAAAACTCGAACACCCAACGAAGGCCCCCCGGGATCAGTTCCGTAAGGCCCCCAAGTCGATCGGCGCAGGCCACAGCGAGTTTGTAGCGACGCCCATCTCCCACCAGGTCAAGGTTCAGAGTCCCAAACCCGGACAAATCAAGAGGGGGGGAAAACAAGGGCGAACGACAACTGACAAAGCCTCCCCCCTCAGCAACCACCTCCGCCTCGAGCAGCAGGCCCCTGCTGGTCACCCGGCACTGACCAGAACTTCGTCCGCCCATGATCGTGTCATTGAGGGCATGCCAGCCACTGAATCCATCGCCAGCCACGATCTGCATCGGCTCAACTTCCGAAGGGGAGCGATGCGGTGGAGGCGGCCGCCACGTCAGCCAATATCAACACCTCCGCCTGAGGCGCCACCAGGCGAGCCGGGGTCCGATCTCCGGACTCGCTGGCGTCCATAAGACGACGCAGGGCCTCTGCCTTACCAGCCCCGCTGACGAGCATGATCACCTGTCGGGCCGCGGAAAGGACAGGAACCGTCAGGGTGATGCGGGGCAACCCTTTGCCCTCACCGATCGTGACCCAGCGGTCGCGCACTGCAGGGGCGGAGGTCCCTGGGAAGAGGGAAGCGGTGTGGCCGTCTTCTCCAAGTCCGAGCAAGATCAGATCGAAGCAGGGGGGGGCCCCAGGGCAGATCACCTGAAGGAGCTCTGCATAGGCGTTCGCACTGGCGACCGGACTCTCAAGCCCGGTAGGTACAGGATGAAAGCGGGCCTTGGCTCCGGGACCCTGGGCTAGAAGGGTTTCGCTCAGCATGCGGGCGTTACTGGCGGGATCATCGGCTGATACCCAACGCTCATCCCCTAACAACACATCCACCCGTTCCCAGGGCAAATGTTCGGCAGCAAGCCGTTGATAGGCGGCCCTAGGAGTCTCCCCACCGGCCAGGGCAATGTGAGCACGATCGCGCTGGGCCAAGGCCAGGTCAAGCGTTGCCGCCACATGTTCCGCCGCTAGCTGTGCAAGTTCAGCGGCGGTGTCCACCACGATCAATCGATACGTCGTCATACCAGCCACTCCGTATGGAATGAGCCGGACTGATCAACCCTTTCATAGGTGTGGGAACCAAAGCAGTCCCGCATCGCCTGAACCAGGTTCTGGGGAAGCCGGCCAGAAAAGTAGCTGGTGATGTAATCCAAGGTGCTGCTCAGGCATGGGACAGGAATTCCAGCCTGGGCCGCACCGGCCACAACCTGTTGAAGGTTGATCAGACGCGTCCGAATCTGTTCAAGGAACCATGGATCCATCATCAGATTCTCCAGGTTCGAATGTGTGCCATAGGCCTCCTGAATGCGTTGCAGCAAACGGGCACGAATGATGCATCCCCCCTTCCAGATCTGGGCAATGGCGGCGAGATCAAGGTTGTACTGATGGACATTGGAAGCTTCACGAAGCAGTTCCATGCCTTGGGCATAACTGGCAATGCAGGCCAGGATGCAGGCGTCCCGCAGGGGAGCCATCCCATCGGCCGGGGTGCCGAGGTTGAGGTTTGAGTTCACTGACAATTCCATCGCGGCAGCGGCCTTCAGTCGCTGATTGCGTAAAGAACTCATCACCCTTGCATTCAGAGCTGCGTAGATCGTTGGTACAGCAACACCCATTTGTAAAGCACTCTCGACTGTCCAGAGTCCCGTACCTTTCTGGCCGGCTGCATCAACGATCAGTTCCACCAAATCACCACCATCCTCTGGATTACGTGTACGTAGACAAACCTCAGTAATCTCAACCAAAAATGAACTCAACTCCTCGAGTTCATTCCATCCACGGAGCACATCGGCCATGGCGATGCCGCTCATACCGGCACCGCGCTTCATAAGATCATAGGCCTCTGCCAAGATTTGTTCAATTCCGTATTCAATACCGTTGTGAACAGTTTTGACGAAGTGACCCGCACCTCCAGGACCGATGTAAGTAACGCAGGGGCCATCTTCCACTTTCGCTGCCATCTTCCCAACTAACGCAGCAATAGCGTCGTATGCGGATCGGGTTCCCCCTGGCATCATGCTGGGACCCTCAAGGGCGCCCTTAGCACCACCAGACACTCCCATTCCAATGTAGCCAAAGCTTTTGCTTTCTAAATCGGCAACTCGGCGCTCTGTATCAGTATAAAGGGAGTTACCTCCATCGATCAATAAATCTCCATCCTCTAGTAGGGGAGAGATTGTTGCTATGAGATCATCGATTGGCTGACCAGCCTTGACCATCATCAAAATCCGACGTGGTCTTTCGAGGAGGGCTACAAAATCCTCTAAGGTTTCGGCACCAACGATCTGCTTGCCCGCCCCGCGTCCCAAAAGGAATTCCGTGGTTTTGGCGTAGGTTCGATTGTAAACCGCACTGGAAAAACCGTTGCGCTCGGCGTTCAGTACAAGGTTTTCACCCATCACGCCTAAGCCGATCAGCCCGAAATGTGCGTTGCCCATGGATCGGTCGAATTGGTGGATCTGGCTCCAGTGTGGCCCTTGATGGGCGCGATGGCAGGTGCTGAAGGCTCTGGTGTTTTCAAAAAGTGGGTTATGTCAGCAAATCCAGTTTAAAAGTAGGTTCATCAGGGCTTGCCTCAACGCCGAAAAAAGCCAACCCTGGGTGACCAAGACTGGCTGGGGAAAGAAATTAGATCACCGAGCCATCAGCGATGGTTCCATTCTTAACAACAACGATGATACCATTACGAATATAGAAATTAAGTTCTGGGCGATCGGCCTCCTCGACCCGATCCTTATTGATAATAGTTACGTCTTGCCCAATTCGTGCGTTCTTGTCAAGGATTGCCCGCTTAACAGTGGTCCCTTTTCCTACACCAATTGGAATCCCTCCACGTTCACGAAGAACGAGGCGCTCTTCCATTGATTCGAAGTAGTCAGCCCCCATCACCAATGAATCTTGGAGAACCACCTCATCCTCAATACGGCTTCGCACTCCCAAGACGCAATGATGGATACTGCAGGCCTTAAGCAATGAACCTTCGCCAATGATTGATTCTGTGACCTGGGCGTCTTGCAATTTGCTTGGGGGCAGATAGCGTGGACGGGTATAAATTGGGAATTTCTCGTCGTAAAAAGAAAATGCTGGATTCGGTTGCTCAGTAAGTGCCAGGTTGGCCTCGTAAAAAGCGCCAATCGTTCCGATATCCTCCCAATAATCATTGAATAGAAAACTCTGAAGTTTATCACCACGCTCCAGAGCAGCTGGTATGATCTCCTTACCAAAATCAGTGGCAGTGGGGTTTCCAGATAATAAATTGAATAATGTTTCACGACTAAATACATAGATGCCCATGGAGGCTAAGTAGGGCCTTTGTGAGGCATCTTCAGGACTGAGTCCTAGGCCTTGGGTATCCACCCACATAGCCTTCAAATCGGAACCCTTAGGCTTCTCCTTGAATTCCTGAATCTGTCCACCGCTGTTGGTCCGCATCAAACCGAAACCTTCAGCTTGGAGGGCGTCTACAGGCAATGCTCCGACAGTAAGATCGGCGCCATGATTAACATGATGCTGAACAAATTTACCATAATCCATGCGATAGAGTTGATCGCCTGAAAGAATTAGGTAATGATCGACATCCCACTCCTGGAACAGCCATTGATATTTGCGTACGGCATCAGCTGTGCCTTCGAACCAGCTTGGACTATCAGGAGTCTGCTGGGCAGCAAGCACCTCGACGAAACCCTGACCGAATCCAGCGGAAAGGTTATAGGTCATTGTCAGGTGACGATTCAACGATGCGCTGTTGAATTGTGTTAAGACATAAATCTTATTAATTTGAGAATTGATGCAATTACTGATCGGAATATCGATGAGTCGATACTTGCCAGCCAAGGGAACAGCTGGTTTGGCTCTGGTTTTGGTGAGGGGATAAAGGCGTGTCCCCGCTCCTCCGCCAAGAATGATTGCCAGAACGCGTTTCATCAGCTCTGTCCTCTCGTCTTGATGGTGAAGACCGTACAGGACGGTCGGTAAGGCTTGGGAGTGGAAGCGACATATTGTTGCCAAAACTGGTGTTTCAGACAACCTTGGACTGTGTCAGTCGCCCTGGTGGGGGAATGTCACATCATCGCTCCTGATCAGTTTCACTGAGGGCGAACAGCTCTTGCAGTACTCGCAGTGCTTGTTGGCGCTGTGGACGTGGCTGAGGGGCCCTGAGATTAGTTACAGGGGTATGGAGAATTTTATTGATAATTCCTTTGCTAAGAGCCTCAACCACTTTGCGTTCGCGCGGTGAGAGGTCTGGTCCCATTCGACTCAGGGCTTTTTGGAGTTCCTGCTCTCGAATGTCCTCCAACTGATTACGTAGACGGTTGACCAATGGTACCGCTTCAAGTCCATCCCACCAATCCAGGAAAAGTTGAGCTTCGCCCTGTAACAAACCCTCGGCTTCTGCAGCTATTTCGCGACGGGCTTCATGATTACGAGCCACGACTTCCTGCAGGTCATCAACATCAAAAGCATCTACCCCGGGAAGCTGACCTGCATCGTGACTAATGTTACGTGGAACGCCAATATCAATCAACATCAGACTCGATCGCCGATTTAGTCCTTCTAATCGGGTGCCAGTAATAATAGGTTCTTCTGCAGCCGTACTTGTAAACACCAAGGAACAGGTACTCAAACAATGGTCAAGATCACTCAAGGGACGGCATTGGGCGGGCAGCTCGGGGAAGTCCGCCACCAAACTCT
This sequence comes from uncultured cyanobacterium, assembly GCA_903856805.1. Taxonomy (GTDB): domain Bacteria; phylum Cyanobacteriota; class Cyanobacteriia; order PCC-6307; family Cyanobiaceae; genus Cyanobium. The sequence goes on from CAIOCZ010000090.1 coordinate 19,038, forward strand.
CGGCTCTGGCGACGGTGCGATTGAGCAGAACAACGCCGCGACAACCCTTGGACTGAAGATGTTGCAGAAGCAACCGGGCCATCCGCCCGGCGCCGACCACAGCCACCTGCTCCTGATCCAGGGAGACCAGCTCATCCACCCCGCGAGATTGACCCAGCTTGAGCTGGGCCAGTTCGACGGCGGCGGAACTAATTGAGACAGCACCTGTACCTAGATTGGTTTCGGTGCGAACTCGCTTTCCAGTGCTGACCGCTTGAGTGAGAAGGCGATTGAGGATTGGACCAATTGATCGATAGTCCTGTCCAAGGCGGACCATTTTCTTCACCTGGGAGAGAATTTGACCCTCTCCCAGTACCAAGCTGTCGAGACCGGAGGCTACCCTTAACAGGTGAGCTACGGCCTCAGCATGGTGATAAATGAAGAGATGGGGCTGGAGATCCTCAACATCGAGGCCTGAAACTTCACTGAGAAAGGACGCCACCGCATCAATTCCCTGGTCGGGATGTCGAAGGAGGGTATAAATCTCCAGTCGGTTACAGGTACTGAGTATCGAGGCCTCAAGGACCTGCTCATCAGAGCGCAACTGCTGGAGGGACGCCTCCATGGTTTGCTCAGGAATACTCAGCCGTTCTCGGATCTCAACGGGAGCCGTGTGATGACTGAGGCCGACGACGGCGATGTGCATGGAGACGGCCTACAGCCTGAAGGTCAGTCCTGGGTCAACGCAGGGCGATGCTCTGTGCGCCTGGCTTGATGTGCACCGTATTGGTGAAACGCGCAGTGTTATCGAGGGTGCTGATGACGAGGCTGCTGGTACGGGTGCAGTCTTTTTCGAACTTAACACCATGAAATAGCAGGCCATCGGTGATGCCACTGCCGGCAAAAACCACATTTTCCCCGGAGGCCAACTCATCCGCCTCGTAGATTTTGTCAGGATCGGTGATTCCCATCTCGGCAAGGCGAGCCAGATTGCCCTCTCTCGTGAGTCCCTCCCATTCCTTGGTCTGAGCCACGGCAGGGTCATACACCAGCTGACCCTGGAAATGGCCACCAAGGGCACGAAGAGCTGCTGCTGAGATCACTCCTTCGGGGGCAGCACCGATCCCCATCAAGCAGTGGGTTCCTGTGCCGGCGAAGCCACAGGCAATGGCGGCTTGGACGTCACCGTCGGAGATAGGTTGGACGCGGGCGCCGGTGGCTCGGATTTCACTAATCAGATCCTTGTGCCGAGCGCGATCCATGACCACAATGACAAGCTCGGAAGCGGCAAGCCCTAGGCACTCGCTAAGGATGGAAATGTTTTCGGTCGCCGATTTACTAATATCCACTTTCCCCTTGGCCGCGGGGGGCGCCGCTAACTTCTTCATGTAGAAGTCCGGGGCGTTAAATAAGCCGCCCCGGTCCGAAGCGGCCAGTACTGCCATCGAGCCGCGCTGGCTGTTAGCACAGAGATTGGTCCCTTCGCAGGGATCCACGGCGAAATCAACTCCGGGGCCAGTGCCGCTCCCTACTTCCTCGCCGATGTAGAGCATGGGCGCCTCGTCACGTTCGCCTTCACCGATCACGATGCGACCTTGCATCTGGATCTGGCCCATGCGCTTGCGCATGGCTTCCACAGCAGCAGCGTCGGCTTCATCCTTCAGACCAAGCCCAGTGAGCTCGGCCGAGGCGATGGCCGCTTGCTCGACGACCTCGAGTATTTCCTGAATGAGGGTGCGATCCACAGGGATGTTGGCAGGGGACGGGGCCTCAGCGAGGGAGCCAACAGCCCAGCTGCGGCAGGGCCTCTCAGGCTTGAAGCTGGGCCATCGTATCAGTGAGGTCCCCACGGTAGCGACAAGAGGCCGCCCGTACTGGACCCAGCGCAAACGGTTCAAGCTCTTTGGTCGTCCAAGGACAGGTCAGGGTTGACCCGGGCCCAAGGCGGTCCCGAGGACAGGGACCAGGGGCGGGTGGGGGGTAGGGTCCTTACAATTGTCCAGCTCTTCGCTCCGGTGGCCCGCCCATGAGCACCAAGCCCCTGGTGGTCTCTCCATCCATCTTGTCTGCTGACTTCTCCCGCTTGGGAGAACAGGTCCGTGCGATTGATGAGGCCGGCGCCGACTGGATCCATGTGGATGTGATGGACGGACGGTTCGTTCCTAACATCACCATTGGCCCCCTGATTGTGGAGGCTCTTCGGCCGGTCACGGTCAAACCCCTGGACGTTCATCTGATGATCGTCGAACCAGAGAAGTTTGTTCCAGACTTTGCCAAGGCTGGAGCAGACATTATCTCGGTACAAGTGGAAGCATGCCCCCATTTGCACCGTAACCTTGGCCAGATCAAGGAGCTGGGTAAGCAGGCTGGCGCCGTGCTCAATCCCAGCACCCCGATCGATACCCTTGAATATTGCCTTGAACTCTGCGATCTGATCTTGATCATGAGTGTGAACCCTGGCTTTGGAGGGCAGAGTTTTATCGAGAATCAGGTTCAGAAAATTCGTGATCTGCGTCGTCTGTGTGACGAAAGGGGTTTGGACCCTTGGATTGAAGTTGACGGAGGGATCAAGCCAGCAAATGCCTGGAAGGTAATTGAAGCGGGTGCCAACGCCATCGTCAGCGGATCGGGTGTGTTTGGAGCGGCGGACTATGCTGAAGCGATTAACGGGATTCGTAACAGCTCACGTCCAGAACCAGCTTTCGTGGCCTGATTTCGATCCAATTGGGTTCTCTAAGAATGATCACAGTCGAACCGGATTTAAATCCGGTTCTTTTTTATTTGTATTGACCTTAGCGATCATGATCCTTTCATCACCTTTGCGTTGAGTCGCCGACGAAGTTGTCTGGCGTGGAAAAAACCCATAGCTAAACCCCCAAACGGCAGTGGGGAAGGAACTGCGGCTACGCTAACATTGTCCACATACCAATACGACGACGAATCGTATCCAGTAAATGACACAGTAGTGACTGGCGATGTCGCCACAAACACGAAGCTGAAGGCATCCATTCCTTCCGTCTCAGGGGAGCTACCCGGAACACCAATCACTGAACCCCCAAAACCGACTAACAATGAATCGAACAACGCTTGTGTATTGATCAAGTCAAAACGAAGCACATACGATCCACCTGCAATTGTCGAAACATCCTGCCAAAGAATCGCGGAAGATGGAGCTGCATTTCCATTTCGATACATTTGATTACTACCGATGTAATAAAAGCCAGTATAGTTTGGGTCCGCTCCATCAAGACTCCAAGCGGGTAGACAATTATTTGAACCGAGACATTGATCAAAACCGGGATCGGTGATTAGGTTTTGTGCCTTGGCGCCATCGTGATGTGTGGCACACAGCAAAATAGGTGCCAACAGAGACGCGAAGACGGTTCTGAGGAGGGGCACGTCAAAGGAGGCCAAAAATCCTTGGAATCCTACTGCAGATCGCTGAGCAAATGGTGAAATTGGCCTGCAGGAGAAGAATCTAGTTCATAGTGGAAATCAGCCAATGATCTTTTCAATCAAAAAACCATCCGTAACTATGCAAACCAATACCTAGCAAATTGACACCGATATAGCAAATGGCAATCACCACGAGACCAGCTGAAGCAACCAGCGCAGGCTTGCGCCCTTGCCAACCGCGGATCAGGCGAGTGTGGAGGTAAGCCGCGTACACAAGCCAGCAAATGAGCGCCCAGGTTTCCTTGGGATCCCAACTCCACCAACTTCCCCAAGCTTCATTGGCCCACACAGCACCGCTCACTAACCCCACGGACAAGAGCAAGAAGCCTACGGTGATGGTGCGATAACTGAGACTGTCGAGTTGCTCGCTGATCTGAAACTGGGAACTGGACAACCGCATGGTCTCCGACCCATCACCAGAGAGAAGGGCTTGGCGGAATCCGCCACTCCCAATTGAATTACTGCGCAATTCCAGGGCCGTGTCTCGATCGGTGAACAAGACCGCCACGCTCAGGAGTGAGCCCACCAGAAGCGCGGCATAGCTCACCATGATCACACTGACGTGCATCACAAGCCAGCTTGATCGCAGGGCCGGCACCAGCGGAGAAGCGTCCTGGAGCTGATTAGGCAAGGCGAAACTGGCGAAGGCCACACAGCCGAGGGCCATCGGCGTGGCAGCCGCTGGAACCAGGGGATTGGGCCAGGAACGCTCCACCAGCAATTGGGTCATGGTGCAAGCCCAAGCCAGAAAACAGAGGGATTCGTAAAGATTGCTGATCGGGAAGTGTCCCGAATCCCACCATCGCAAGACCAACTGGGCTGTGAGGGCAAGATTGGCGGCGGCAATCAGCATGCGTACCACCCCACTGGATCGGCCTCCACTCAGAGACCAAAAGGCAAGGGGTAGCACCAACAACAGCAGGGCAAAGGCCGCAAGACCAAGGCCGAGCACAGGATCGTCAAGAAAGCCGTTCACCAGCAAGAAAAAAGGTGGATCTACAGTCTGACAAGTCATGGGCCCTTTCAGGGGCTCATGGGTCAGCGGCTGGCCTCTCGCAAGAGCCACAGGCCGCAGCTGAGTCCAATTATGACAGGTATCCAGGCTGCAAGAAATGGAACCAATGCTCCAGTGATTCCAAGGGAACTAAATATGAATGACATTAAATAGTAGCCGAAAATTAGTAATACACTAATACCAAAACCTTGACTTCGACTTGTGCGTGAATTGGGGCGAACACCGATGCTACTACCGATCAGCCCAAAAACAAGGCAAATGGCCGGAAAGGCAAATTTCTCCTGGATCCGTACTCTAAGTCGTCTTGCCTCTTTAGCGTTGCCTGATTGCTTAAGCAGGCGCTCGGCTCGTCGTGCTTGCCCTACCGTCATGATACTTGCATCCGTGGGCAGCTTCGCAACCTCCATCGGATCCTTTGTTAGCGGATACAAATAGCGATCAAAATTTGCCGATGTTGTTGTTCCAGTACTTTCATCAAGATTTACAATTCGACCATCGTTAAATTCCCACATGGCCTCTGCTTCGTTCCATCGCCCCTGCTTTGCATAAAGCATTTGGCGATTTCCATCACGAGAAAAATCCAAAAGAGTAACATCTATCATTTGCCCATTTCTGAATTTTCTTGCATAAAAAATATGGGTCAGCTGTTTAACATCCTCGCCATTCTCTTGCTTGACCCGACCAAACCTAGAGTAGAGCGTATTGTCTCCAGATTCTGTAGAAATTGCTTTGCCAAGAGCCTGCTCAAGTGTTGTGGTAGCCATCAGATTGGCTCGGGGCACGATCACGTCATTAAATATGAATGTCACCAGACTCATGGCGAGTGCCAAGATTAGGGCAGGATGCACCATGCGACGCGTCGTCACCCCCACGCTCCGCAATGCCGTCAACTCGCTGCTTCCAGAAAGCCGGCTATAGGCAAGCAGGGTGGCCATGAGCGTGGCCATCGGGAAGGACAGGACTAAAAAACCAGGCACTCGGAGCAGGAGGATTTGAAGTGCCACGATTAAAGGCAATCCTGATTCCGCAACACGCCGAACTAGTTCAAACACGACCCCAACGGAAAGAGAGACAGCGGTGAATGCCGCGATCCCAAAGAAAAGGGGGGCGAGCAATTCCTGTAAAAGCCATCGATCGATCAGCGGTACCTGCCGCCAACGCAACAATCGAAAGTTCAAAGCTGAAAATCCTCGCCTAAATAATGACGACGAACCAAAGGATCATTCGCCATCGCTTCGGAGCTGCCAGAGGCGAGAATTTTACCTTCAGTCAGGATGTAAGCGCGATTGGTAATCGCCAATGTCTCGCGGACATTATGATCGGTAATTAATAGGCCCATGCCTCTTACGCGCAGACTTTCAATGAGTGCCTGCAGATCTGCTACCGCGAGTGGATCTACCCCTGCAAACGGTTCATCCAGAAGCAGATAGCGCGGTCCTTTCTCTCCTACCGCTAAGGCTCTGGCCACCTCACAACGCCGTCGTTCACCACCAGAAAGTTGAAATCCCTTACGATTTTGAAAGGATACCAAGTGAAAATCAACAATCAATTGTTCAAGACGTTCCTTGCGAATCGCTACCGGAGTATCACTGACTTGCAGAGCCAGGCGCAGGTTGTCACGCACCGTGAGATTACGAAAAACACTGGCTTCCTGGGGAAGATATCCAATACCCAGTCGCGCTCTCCGTGGCATCGGCAAGTTCGCAACCGATCGGCCATCAAGTAGGACTTCACCTTGATCCGGTCGTAGGAGTCCCGTGACCAGATTGAACGTGGTAGTTTTCCCGGCACCATTGGGGCCAAGCAATCCGACAACTTCCCCAGGGTGAAGCTCAAGACTGACTTCCTTGACTAAAGGTCGTCCAGCGATACTGATCGCGACTCGATCGAGAGCCAAGCTCATGGCACCAGTGGTGCGACCGCCGCTCCAGAGGACTGTTGGGGCTTGAGCTTCAAGGTACTGATCACCTGGTTGCCTTGCGCCGGATCGGCCTGAACACGTTCACTATCGAGTCGATAGGTGAGTCGCTCAGCACGGATCCGTTGTCCATCTGCGTCGATCACATCCACGTCGCCGCTGAGCACAAGCCTGCCTTCCTTGCTGAAATACTGGGCTTGGCGAGACGTGGCGACCATTTTGCGGTCAGGATACACAATACGCACATTGCCTAGGGCGGTAACAATTCCGGTGCGATTGTCGGCCTGCTGGCGGTCAGCCTCGATCGTGACGAGCCCATTGGAGGCGTTGGAGGCTGGGGGAGAGGTGGGAGGCGTCTGCAGGGAGGCCCCCTCCGTCGACCCTTGCGACACTTGAGCCACGGCTCGACCAAGGGTCAACACCATGGCCACGACACTAAGGATGGCGAGCGGACGAACCGTCAAAGGCAAGGGAAGAAGGACCAAGGGAATGAACCGACCTAATGTACTGACCCTGGCACAGCATTTTGCAGCAGCTGGGGCAGCGGCAGAACTGACGGATCCCGCCCTGACTGGAGGGCTTTTAGACGTGCCAGAACCTGTAGACGTAAAGCGTTCAGATTCACTCCCAAGGTCGAGGGACCTAGGCCATCCAGCCGCCCAAGGCCTTCTCCCATCAGGATCATGGCACCGTTGACGTTGCCCCGTTCAAGGTGAAGATGGGCAACCGCAATCTGCAAAAGTCCTTGAAGCGGTCGCCGAAGGGGATCCTGGGTCTCATGCCACAGATCCTCAAAGGAATCGTGGCATGCATACCAGGAAGCGGAATTGAACTGATCCAAGGCCAACTGGAAACGGGGGTCCGCCATCAGCCTTTGTTCAGTACCTTGCTCAGACTCCGCCATTTCCAGCAAGGGAATCAGCGTTTTGCTGGCTTCTTCATCGCCAACTTACGCAAGCGAATCGATTCCGGGGTCACCTCCAGCATTTCATCGGGGCCGATGTATTCCAGAGCCCGTTCTAGGGTCATTTGCATGGGGGCCTGTAGCGTGTCGAGTTCTTCTGCGCCAGCTGAGCGCATGTTGGTGAGTTGCTTGGCCTTGCAGATGTTGAGCTCCAGATCTTGGGGACGAGTATTTTCGCCCACAATCATACCCTTATAGACTTTAGTTCCAGGAGTGATAAAGAATTGACCACGATCTTCAGCATTCTTAAGGGCGTAGAATGTCGCCGTTCCCTCTTCGAACGCAATCAGAACTCCATTGCGACGGGTTTCAAAATCACCTTGCATGGTGCGGTAATCAAGGAAGGAATGGCTCATGATTCCTTCGCCACGGGTGGCTCGGATGAATTCACCCCTAAATCCGATAAGACCGCGGGCCGGAACCACAAATTCTAGCTGGGTACGACCATCATTACTATTTTCCATATTTTGCATCTCGCCTTTTCTGATGCCAAGTTTCTCGATGCATGCTCCCACTGCTTCTTCGGGCACATCCATGACCAGAGTTTCAAAGGGCTCATGGGGTGTGCCATCGATTGTGCGGAAGATCACCTGGGGCTGACTCACTTGAAATTCGAAGCCCTCGCGGCGCATGGTTTCGATGAGAATTCCCAGGTGCAACTCACCCCTACCACTGACGGACCATCGATCCGGTGAATCGGTGTCCTCAACTCTTAGGGCAACGTTGGTGAGGAGTTCCTTTTGCAATCGATCACGAATCTGTCGGCTGGTGACGAACTTGCCCTCTTTGCCAGCAAAAGGTGAATCGTTAACAACAAATGTCATCTGTAAGGTTGGCTCATCAACCTTGATCAGAGGCAGGGCCTCGGGATTTTCGGGACAAGCAATCGTTTCACCGATATTGACCTCATCAAACCCTGCGACTGCGACGAGGTCCCCAGCGCTGGCCTCTTGAATCTCGATTCTCTGAAGTCCTTGGAAGCCCAGCAGCTTTGAAATACGACCGCGTTTAATACTGCCATCATCGCGGATCAGCGCCGCTGGCTGACCGGCTTTAATGCGTCCGTTGTGGATTCGGCCGATCATGATTCGTCCAAGAAAGTCACTATAATCAAGCGTAGTGACTTGAAGTTGGAGGGGTTTTTCCGGATCACCAACCGGGGGTGGAACGTGGCGAAGTATGGCGTCAAACAAAGGCTTCATATTATCGCTCTCCGTAGCCATATCAGGCTTGGCATAACCGCTCATCCCACTACCAAAAAGATAGGGAAAATCACACTGATCATCATCAGCTCCCAACTCCAGAAATAGGTCGAGGACCTTATCTACAGCTTGCTCTGGATCGACGCGTGCCCGATCAATTTTATTGACAAAGACAATGGGTCTCAATCCTTTTTCAAGTGCTTTTTTAAGTACAAATCGGGTCTGGGGCATGGGCCCTTCGTTGGCGTCGACAATTAGGAGACAGCCATCCACCATTCCTAGGACCCGTTCGACTTCTCCTCCAAAGTCAGCGTGGCCAGGGGTATCGACGATATTAATGCGAATACCGTTGTAATCAACGGCGGTGTTTTTGGAGAGGATTGTGATGCCACGCTCCCGCTCTAAATCGTTAGAGTCAAGGATGCAGGTGGGAACCGCCTCCCCCTCCCGAAAGATCCCAGACTGGTTGAGCAGTGCGTCCACAAGCGTGGTCTTGCCGTGGTCGACGTGAGCAATGATCGCAATATTGCGAATCTTGGCGCCTTTGGCTTCGCCGCTCATGGAGCTGGTGTCCTGCAATGAAGGTGGATCGCTTGGCCGATCGTGAAGGGCCCTGCTCTAGGACCAGTCTGGATGACAGACACTCTGACGACGAAAATCTCTGCCCCAGGAAGGGGGAGTTTCGTCGGGCTCAGTTGCCAGCCGAAGCCGGCTAAGTCGGCGGGATGGGGCCGATGGGTCGTCTGTCATGGCTTTCCGCATGGTTGAGGCCCCCAACGGAAACCCTGGAATGGGTTCGCGTTCTCCCAAAAAAACCAAGCTGTTGCCCGGGATCATCAGGACCGGCGCGTTGACCGCGCACAGAGGGGTAACGGGGGACGGAACCAGGTCGGGACTAGTGGCCCGAAATGAAACCGGCGAAAAGCAATGATCTGCTGAAGCGATTCTTCATCCTATCCCAGTAGGGTCCCGCTTAACCGGCATCCAGACGCTGAGCTGGTTCAAACAGCTTCAAGGCATCGGTCGAGCCTTCGAAGCGCCAATGCCAAGGTTCGTAGCTCACCCCCTGGCGATTGCCCGGGGGGAAGGAGAGGACAAAGTGATATCGCGCTGCATTGGCCTCCAGCCACTGGAAAGCGGCGGTTTGATCGAAGCTTGGCGAGAGGTTGGTCTGGGGAGCCCGGCCATCCCCCACGTCGATGGCAAACCCAGTGCTGTGCTCGGAAAACCCTGGCGGAGCGCTGACCCTGGCCCGGTCCTTAGAGGTTTGATTCCTCGCTGCCATGACGTCGAAAAACAAACGGCGTTGAAGACTGACCGGACGGAACGCGCTCAGAACCACGAGATCGATGCCGTCAGCCGCAGCGGCGTGCTGCAGACGCTCCAAGGCACTCGCCGCCTCGGGCCTTAACCGCACTCCTGGAGCTAGATTCACCAAATTCGAGGATTCAGCCTCCGGGTAAGGGAAATGGCCTAACAGGCGTCCATCGGCATCTAGTCGCTCATTGAGGCCCTCCACTGGAGGGGGCAGGATCAACTGACGCAACGGTCCCAAAATCAGAAGGGCAACTCCCAGACTGGCCAGGGCTGTGCCACCCACAAAACGGGTGAGGCGATAGGCCAGAGACCTGCGGGGAACGCCTGGGCGCAGGGTTCGCCGGGCCATAGGGATGTCTTGGCCGATCGCACGGGGCGCCACGCCACCACATCCAAAGGTGAGCTGATGTTAGGTCCAAACCGATGACAAGCCGACAGCACCACGTCTTCCAGTGTTAGCTTCAAAGTGGATATCCCTTTGCTGGAGCAGGTTTCAAGATGTTGCGAGTGGCGGTGGTGGGTGGCGGGCCCAGCGGATCCTGTGCCGCGGAAGTTCTCGCCAAGGCAGGCATCCAAACCTGGCTGTTCGAACGGAAGCTGGATAATGCCAAGCCCTGCGGGGGGGCCATCCCTCTTTGCATGGTCAATGAGTTTGATCTCCCCGAATCCATCATTGACCGCAAAGTTAGAAATATGAAGATGATTTCCCCCTCGAATCGGGAGGTGGATATACATTTGCCAAATCCGAATGAATATATTGGCATGTGTCGACGCGAGGTTATGGATGCCTATCTGCGAAATCGCGCCGCAGATCTTGGCACTAATTTGATCAATGGACTTGTGCAAAGCATCGATACCGGAGTTAATCGCCAAGGACCCTACACAATTCATTACGCTGACTACGCCAGCGGTGGTCCGACGGGTGACCTTAAAACCTTGGAGGTCGACTTAATTGTAGGCGCAGATGGTGCCAACAGTCGTGTCGCCAAGGCCATGGATGCTGGTGATTACAACGTAGCGATTGCCTTTCAAGAGCGCATTCGCTTGCCTCAAGAAGAAATGGCTTACTACGAAGATCTGGCTGAGATGTATGTAGGAACGGATGTTTCTCCCGATTTCTATGCCTGGGTTTTCCCCAAATACGACCATGTAGCTGTGGGCACCGGCACAATGCAACAAAATCAATCCCTCATCAAGGGCCTGCAAAAGGGTATCCGCCTACGGGCCAGCAACCGCTTGCTGCAAGGTGAGGTGATCAAGGTAGAAGCCCACCCCATTCCCGAACATCCCCGTCCCAGGCGGGTTGTCGGCCGAATGGCCCTGGTTGGGGATGCGGCTGGTTACGTCACCAAAAGCTCTGGCGAAGGTATCTATTTCGCCGCCAAGAGTGGTCGGATGTGCGCAGAGCAAATTGTGGCCGCGAGTGCCAACGGAACCCGCATCCCTACGGAAAAAGACCTCAAGGTCTACATCAAAAAGTGGGACAAAAAATACGGGGCAACCTATAAAGTTCTCGAGTTGCTGCAAAATGTTTTTTATCGCAACGATGCCGCTCGTGAAGCATTTGTAGAGATGTGCGATGACAAGGACGTTCAAAAATTGACTTTTGATAGTTATCTCTACAAGAGGGTTGTGGCCATGAACCCATGGCAGCAGCTCAAGCTCACCCTTCTCACCCTGGGCTCTGTCCTCCGCGGACAGGCACTTGCGCCCTCTGGATACAAGCCCGTGGCCAGTGCTGTGCGTAGTGATGATGAAGTTGCTGCCCTGGCCGGGCTAAGAACCCCCGCCCCACGTTCCGCCCCATCCTCTTCTGTTCCCTCGACAGAATCCAGTAAGGAAAGGGAGCCGATGCTGGCCCGTCCCTAGTTCTGCGGGGATCCCCCCATCCCAATTGGGTTGGCCTGGGGGGTGACCATCCTTAATCTAAGAAACTCATCATTCTGCGCAGGACGATGGCCAGGGATCGCGACATGCAGCCGTGGGCCCAACAATTGGTGCAACGCCTTCTTTCTTGGGGTCTTGAGGGAGCCCCCCTCCCTATCCCCTGGCCCGGAGGGATCTCCCCCCTCCGCATTAAGTCGGCGCGGGAGCTGGCCGCCGAGTATCAAAGGGACCTCAAAGGTCGTGGTTTAGATGCGATCGTTTCAGCCTTCATCGAAGATCAAGCCCGTTGGAATGCCGGTACCGGTTTTGTTACTGGACTCGGTGGTTTCGCCTTCCTGCCGATCCAACTGCCTGCAGCCGTGACGGCTACCTGGGTCATCCAGACCCGCATGGTGGCAACAATCGCCATTCTCAATGGATTTGATCTGGATCACGAAGCCGTACAAACCCAGATCCTTCTGACGTTGATTGGAGATGAGGCCGGGGAAGTTCTTAAACAAATCGGGGTGAAGTTTGGCCAGCATATGGCACAAGCTCAGCTACGGCGCCTTCCGACTACTGCCTTGACGGCGATTAATCAGGCGGTGGGCTTCAGGCTGATCAGCCGTTTTGGATCAGGAGGCGTTGTCCGTCTGCACAAGGCTATCCCCTTGCTCGGCGGGGTTATTGGCGGTGGAGTTGACTACCTCATGACCCGTCAACTTGGCCAATTTGCCGCCATTGAATTGGGACGGCGCTCCCCTGATCGCTCGCGCGAGGAAGTGATTGATATCGAGGTTGTCGATTGATCAGCTGCTCAAACGGCTGAAGTCGGCGAGGACACTGGCTTGGTTCCGTAAGACCGCCAAAAGTTGGAGTCGATTGGTTCGAACCGCTGGATCGTCGGCCATCACCATCACGCTTTGATCGCCGTCAAAAAAGGCCGCCAAGGTGGGTGCACTGGCGGCCAAGGCACTGGCCAAGGCGCCATAGCGGTCGCTCCCCTTGCCTGCAGCGAGGGGTTCCATTCGCATCAAAACCTCCAGCATGGCCTGCTCACTGGGCGATGTGAACAGGGCTGCATCCACCAGGGCGGCGGGACTCACCATTCCAGGATCTACCCTTGCTTTTTCCGCCAGTCGGGCTGCGCGAATCACGACGGCCTGGACCGCTGCCAGATCCCCAGATCTGCGCAAAGTCACCAGTAGTTCGGCGCGTTGGCGAGCATCGTCCGGATCCCGCAACAGGCGATCGAGCGGCGTGGAGACACCCGCCACCGCCTCGACCACATCGAAGTCGATCCCATCCTCTTCCAACAGGCTTACTAGCCGTTGGCGCAGGAACTCGGCCAACTCCTCAGCCAGGGATGTCGGCTCTAGCGCGTAAGCCGGGAACTGTTCCGCCCAATGGGCACAGCTGCGCTGCAGGAGCGCCAGCAGATCAAGGGTCCAGCCACGGCTCCAGAGAATCTGCAGCACCCCATTGCCGGCGCGGCGCAGGGCATACGGATCGGAGGAGCCTGTTGGGCGTTCGCCCTTGGCAAAGATGCTGAGTAGCAGCTCCAACCGTTCCGCCATCGCCACCATGGCTCCCGGTGCTGAATCTGGCAGGGCATCACCAGCACCCCGAGGCCGGTAGTGCTCCTGGACGGCCAGGGCCACGGCGCGGGGTTCCCCCTCCGCCAGCAGGTATTTGCCCCCAATCACCCCTTGGAGTTCAGGAAATTCCCCCACCATCTGGCTCACCAGATCATGTTTGCAAAGGTGGGCGGCTCGTCGGGTGTGATCCGCACTCGGAGCGTCCATGGGCAGGGCCTCCAACAACACATCGGTGAGCCATTCCAGGCGCTCGACGCGATCCAACAGGCTGCCCAACCCCTCCGCGAAGGTGACTCGGGCGAGCTGGGAGCGTCGATCAATGCTGGCGATCCTGCGATCGGTTCGGATGAAGAATTCAGCATCCGCCAGGCGGGCTTTCAGCACCCGTTCGTTGCCACGGCGAACGGTCGCGAGGGAGGCCGGTAAGCCATTGCCCACGCAGAGAAACCTGGGCAGCAGACAGCCCCTGGCCTCAAGGGCTAGGGGATCGATGGCCCCATCCCGGCGATAGAGCGGCACGTAGCGCTGGTGGGAACGCATCACGGTGCTAAGGACTTCTGCGGGCAAGTTCAGATAGCCCGGCTCGATCTGTCCCTCCAACACCAAGGGGGCTTCCACCAGATCGGTGAGTTCGTCAAACAATTGCTCGGGTATGTCGGCCCGGGCATCGAGGGCGGCCGCTCGGCTTTCAATGGCGGTCCGAATCACTTCTGCACGATTCTGTCGGTTCACCTCGACCCCGGCAGCGGCCAGTTCCTTGGCATAGCTTTCGGCCGAGCTGATCGTCAGCTCTTGGCGATGGAGTCGATGACCACGGCTGCGGCGGCCAGCCGTTAATGGTGGATCACTGCCTTCAAGCTGCACTGGGATCAGTTCGTGATCCAGTAGGGCCACAAGCCAACGCACGGGACGGGAAAAGCGCAGCTCGCCGTTTCCCCATCGCATCAACCGTCGTCCCTGGAGCGCCGCGATCCAGGCCGGGATCAGATCTAGGAGCAGCGCAGTGGTGGCCCGTCCCTGCTCTCGACAGCGGGCAAACACAAAGGGACCCTTGGCGGTCTCACGGACCTCCAGCGTTTCGACAGCCACGCCACATCGGCGCGCAAAACCCACGGCAGCCTCAGTCGGTTGACCATCGCGGAAGGCCTGCGCCCCTGGCGGTCCCTTGCGTTCCTCCTCAAGGTCGCTCTGGGAAACTGCCAGCCCATCCACCCGCACGATCAGCCGGCGGGGGGTGCTGCTGGTGTGGATGTCCCCATGGGAAAGCCGCTGGGTGTCCAGATCCTTACGCACCTGGTGCTCCAGTTGAGGCAGGGCCAGTCGAGCGAAATCAGCCGGCAACTCTTCAGTGCCGATTTCCAGTAAAAAGGTCGCCATTGGAGGTCGGCTGCTCTTCTGGACTGTATTGAACCCCCAGCCCCCATCCTCTCCCAGCTGCCGCTTCGATGACCCCGCGGTCAGACCGTTCGCTAGTTTCGATGCATCCCCAGCACCTGCGTCCTGATGGCACCGACGGCCCCGACGCCAACGCCGCCGGTGGCCGACGGCAGTCAGCGTCACCCAACCCCGGATCCTCAGCAGGGTGAGGCCCTAGTCGGTCGCACCAAGTTTGAAACCCTGAAGGCCGAAAGCGGTCATCTGCGCGAGCCCCTCGCGACGGAACTGCTCAATGACAGCCCCCGCTTCACTGAAGGGGCTGTTCAGATTCTGAAGTTTCACGGCAGTTATCAGCAGGACAACCGCGACAATCGCCGCAAGGGTGAGGACAAGGACTGGCAGATGATGCTGCGGCTGCGCAGTCCGGCTGGTCGTATTCCAGCCGCCCTCTATCTGGCGATGGATGATTTGGCCGATCGCTTGGGGAACGGCAGCCTAAGGGTCACCACCCGACAGGCCTTCCAGATGCATGGCATCGCCAAGGCTGATCTCCGTGAGGTGATCGGCACGATTGTGCGATCCATGGGCTCCACCCTGGCCGCCTGCGGAGACATCAATCGCAACGTGATGGCGCCGGCCGCACCCTTTGAGTCGGGGGGCTACCCCGCAGCTCGCCACTTGGCTGATGCCATCGCCGACCTGCTCACCGCTCAGGCCGCCGAAGGTTCTTACCTCGATCTCTGGGTCGATGGCGATCTCTCCTATCGGATCAAACCGAAGGCCTCGGTCCGCAGGGCCCGTGAACGTCAGTTCCAAGGATTGATGTTCAGCGGCGATCAAGAGGAACCGCTTTATGGCTCCACCTATCTACCCCGCAAATTCAAGGTTGCTGTCACCGTGCCAGGGGACAACTCGGTGGATCTGCTCACGCAGGACATCGGACTGGTGCTGTTCAGCGATCGGAATGGCCGCCCCTTGGGCTGCAATGTTTATGTGGGGGGTGGGATGGGACGCACCCATAACAAGGAAGAAACCTTTGCCCGCATCGCCGATCCCCTCGGCTACGTGGACTACGCCCATGTGCTCGATCTGGTGCAGGCCATCGCGGCATTACAGCGCGACCATGGCGATCGGGAGCAGCGTCGCCACGCCCGCATGAAGTATCTGGTCCACGACCGCGGTGTCGACTGGTTCCGAACCGAACTGGGTCGCTATTTTCCCCATCCGATCCAGCCCCTACGCCGGGAGCCGAAATCCGTGCTCACCGACTACCTGGGCTGGTATCGGCAGGCCAATGGCCTGTGGTTTGTCGGACTTCCGTTGCTCTGTGGACGCCTGGAGGGCGACCGCAAGCGGGGCCTGCGCCAGCTTGTTGAGACTTACCAGTTGGAGGTGCGCCTCACCCCCAATCAGGATCTGCTGCTCTGCAATATCGGCACCAGCCAACGCAGTGGCTTGAAGGCGGCCTTGGCTGAGCTGGGCTTTGCCACCCCTGAAACGCCCCCGCCGCTGGCACGCCATGCCATCGCCTGCCCCGCCCTACCCACCTGTGGTCTGGCCGTCACGGAATCGGAGCGGATCCTGCCGGCGGTTCTGGACCGTCTCGACGCGTTGCTGGATCGCTTGGCCATCACCAAGCCCCTGCTGGTGCGCATGACCGGTTGCCCCAATGGCTGCGCCAGGCCCTACATGGCCGAACTTGGACTGGTGGGCAGTGGCGTCGATCAGTATCAGCTCTGGCTAGGGGGCAGTCCCGGCCTCACCCGCTTGGCGGAGCCCTATTTGGAGCGCATGCCCCTGGAGGATCTTGAACGTACCCTTGAGCCCCTGCTTACCTGTTGGCGGGACGAAGGTAGCGCCCGCAGCAGCTTTGGCGACTTTATCGAGCGGCTCGGCGGCGAGCGGGTGCGCTCGTTGCTGAAACACCACCCAAGCAGCACTGCCGTCAAACGCTCGAACTGACCAGACCCTCCTCAATCACCCGGCCGTAAACCGCTTGGGGCTGGTTCGATCTCCAGGCCCAGAGCTGGTCGCCGTGGCTGAAATGCCACCATTCATTTGGATGCTGGGCAAAGCCGGCACCGGTCATGGCCTCCGCAAGCTGCCGTCGCCGATGGTGCCAGGTCGCCACTTCGCCGTTCGGATCGGCTGTTGCGGCCCCTTCCCAGTGATCGGGCTCTGACATCGGACCGATGGCGTCGATGGCACCGCCCATGGCCAGCGGGGCCCCATCCGGCCCGGCCAGGGTGAGATCGACGGCGGCTCCGGTGCTGTGGGGCGGGGGTGTGGACGGATCGTCACTCGGAGGTGCCCAGAAACGTCCCACGTCCTCCTCCACAGCTTGCCGTTCTGGACCCTGGTGCGCCGGATCGATTCCACGAGCCCGACACTCTTCAGCGATGGCGTGCCGCACCATGAAGCGCTGCACCGCCACCGGTCGCCAGGCATCGAAAATCGCCAGCCGCCAGCTGGGCTGGCTCCGTTGCAGGGTCGCCTGGGCTTCGAGTAGTCGCCCAATCACGCCGGAGCGCAACCGGAAGGGGCTGGCCTCGGCGCCGTAGGGAGCGCCGAGCTGGGCATAGGGATGGGGTTCCAGGCGAAGCAAGGCCAGGGGGAGATCCAGCAACGGCTCGTTGTTCTCCCAAATCGGGAGGCCATTCCAGGGGCGCATGGCTGCAGACATGAAGTCCTTAATTCAAGCGGGCCGCATCCAGCTGACGCTGCCGCTGCTCAGCAAGGGCCGCCTTCAGCCCGGGCTGCAGCTGCAGCTCCGGATCCTCGGCCAAGATCCGTTGTGCCACCGCCCTCGCTTGCTCCAACACCGCACCATCGTCATGGAGGCTGGCCAGGGCCAGATCTGGGAGGCCGGACTGACGGGTGCCCAGCATCTGACCAGGGCCCCGCAGCCGCAGGTCCATCTCGGCGATCTCAAAGCCATCGCAACTATTCGCCAGCACCTCCAGCCTCTGGCGGGCAGCACTCTGGCGACCTTCATGGATCAGCAGGCAATGGGAGGCTGCCGCCCCACGGCCGACGCGGCCCCGCAGTTGGTGCAACTGGGCCAGTCCAAAACGCTCGGCATGTTCGATCACCATGACACTGGCCTCGGGCACATCCACCCCCACCTCCACCACGGTGGTTGACACCAGCACCTGGGTGGCTCCGCTCGCAAAGGCATGGATCGCCGCCTGCTTGGCCTCGCTGCTCAACCGACCATGGAGCAGACCGACCCGCAGCTCAGGAAACACCTCCTCCTCCAAGTGGCGGTGGACCTCTACCGCCGAGCGCAAATCGAGATGTTCGGACTCCTCCACCAGCGGCAACACCACATAGGCCCGTTGTCCAAGGGCCACTTGCTCGCGGATCAAGGCCCAGGCCCGCTCCCGATCGCTGGCCCCTAACAGGCTGGTGCGAACGGGGGTCCGCCCCGGGGGCAGGCCATCGATCTGACTGACATCCAGGTCCCCATGGACAGCCAGCGCCAAGGTGCGGGGAATCGGCGTCGCCGTCATCGTCAGCAGGTGGGGTTGGAGTCCCTTGGCCATCAGACGGTTGCGCTGGCGCACGCCAAAGCGGTGCTGCTCATCCACCACCACCAATCCGAGCCGGTTGAACTGCACCGGATCCTCCAGCAAGGCGTGGGTCCCCACGAGCAGTTGCACTTGACCGTTGACCAGATCCTGGAGCAGCTGGCGCCGTCGTCGCAGGGACGTGGATCCAGTGAGCAGCTCCACCGACACATGCAGCTGGGGCAGCCAAAGGGCCAACTTGTGGAGATGTTGTTCAGCCAGAACTTCCGTTGGGGCCATCAGGGCCCCCTGGCACCCGGCTTCAATGGCCGTCAGCAAGGCGGCGACCGCCACCACGGTCTTGCCGCTGCCCACATCCCCCTGCACCAGCCGGGCCATCGGTTGGGGCCGGGCCAGATCCGTCCGGATTTCCGCCAGTACTCGCCGTTGGGCCTCGGTGAGCTCAAAGGGGAGGAGCGCGAGGAAGCGTGTTACCAGATCCGCCCCTCCGACCGGCAGGGTTAGCGGTTGGGCCGGTTGGCGCCGCAAGTGCTCCCGCCGCAGCCCCAGGGCGAGCTGCAAGAGCAGAAACTCATCGAACACCAAGCGATGGCGGCTGCGACGCAACAGGTCTTGATCCGCTGGCCGATGGATCTGTTCGAGGGCCTTGGCGCGGGGCAGCAACTGTTCTTGCTCCCTCAGGGCGGTGGGCAAGGGATCCATCCAGTGGCCCACCCCAGGCCATAGCCCCTGGATGGCCCGCCGCAACCGATCGGCACTCAAGCCGTCGGTGAGGCTGTAGACGGGGACCAACCGGCCGATCTGCTCGGACTTCACCGGCGCTGAGGGGCCATCGAGCACCTCGAGCAGCGGATCGGTGAACGCCAGGCCATGGGGACTGTCCTTGACCAGCCCACTGACGGCGACGGTGGCGCCGGGAGGGTAGAGGCGCTGCTGCTGGCGCAGGAACTGGGGGCTGGCGAAACGGCGCCCCGCAAAAAACTTGGTGACCCGCAGCTTGCCCGTGATGTCTTGAACCTGGAGCTCCAGGATCGCGAGGTTGGGATTTTTGGGACTCGCAAACCCATGGCAACGACGCACCGTGGCCACGATCGTGGCGCTGCGCCCTGGTTCCAAGGCAGCGATTCGTACCAGATGGGCATAATCGAGGTAGTCCCGGGGATAGTGATGCAGCAGGTCGCGCACCACAAGTAACCCCAGGGCCGCCAGGCGAGTGGCGGTCTTGGGACCAATGCCCGAAACTTCCGATAGGGGGGTTTCGGGCTCCAGGGGGCGCCTGGCACTCCCCCCCCCCTCCAGACCAGCGGTGCCCCTCTGGGACTCGCTCAATCGCAGCCGAGGTGGGGCCACCGGCAGACGGGGTTGGTAGTGGCAGCGCAGCTGATGGAGAAGCTGCCGCAACTGGCGTACCGCCTCCTGACGACCAGGGCCCGGGGCATCGGCATACCGCTGAAAGGTCGTGGCCAAGCGACTCAGGCTGGCCTGATCAGCGGCCGCCATCAGGTTGGGTGGGCCAAGCAGTTGGCGTTCAACGAAGGATGAAAACGTCTCCCGCCGTCCCAACAAATTGATGAAGCCCCGATCCACCTCCAGCTGACAGGCCTGCTGAAGGGGAGCGGCCCAGGCTTCCAGTTCCGAGAAGGACTGGGTGGTGGTCAGGGGCGATGCGGAGGGGTCTGGCGGATGTCCTGCAACCACAACTGTTCCGCCGCATGGGCGTGGAGCCGCCGCTGAATTCGACGGAACTGCTGGGCCATTCTGCGCACCTCCTGACGATGCTGGAGCATCCGGCGACGGCAGGTGCGCAGGCGGGGTTCCTCCATTTCCAGGTCCGCTATGCGCAGCAGCACGGCCAGGGTTTGCAGTGGATCACCCCCTGGCGCCGAAGGGGGCCCAAAGGGCAGTTGCAATCGCAGCAGGTTGGCAGGGGCGGCAAGCAGCTCCAGCTGGCCGGAAAGCACCGCATCCAACAGGCTGAGGGGCAACAGGGAACGGCTGAGGCCGGCCCGCAGTAACTCCACGTTGAGCGCGTGGGACAGGTTGCGCAACCGGCGGGCGATGGCCAGTTCCATTCCGTCCATCCAACGCAGTAACTGAACAGGATCGCGGGGCAATCGCCCCTGTTGCCAGGGGGAACTGGTCGGTTCCTCGCTGCGGGAGAGGGCGTCGTCCAGGCTGGCGTCCATGGCGGCGGCAAAGGCCTCTGCCATGCCTTCGACCCTGTCTTCGTCAGCATTCACCTCCGAACCTGGATCAAACCCAGGCTCGGGGGATTCGGGCTCCGACAAGCGTTGGTTCCCGGGGCCGTTCATGGCCGCAAAGCCGAAGAGGGATCCGGAAAGGGGCAGGGACAAGCCCAGATGGACGGATCCTTGCGGTGCCTCCGCAGCGAAGCTCCCCTCGGCGGAGGACTCAGGGTGGGAGTCCACCAGCTGATCAAGCAGCAGGCGCTGTTCCTGGCGGTCATGGCGCTGGCGTTCCCGGCTGATCTGATCCGCGAGACTGACCAGCTGCTCCACCGTCAGCAGGGTGGTGCAACGGCGGATCAGCACCTGCAGGCGTTGATGCAGGTGTTGGCGCCGTTCGAGGGACAGCTCCCCATACCGCTGGGGATGGACCTGGGTGGCCAGATGAAAACAAGCCTGCTCCACTCGGCCAGGCAGGCTCTGGCGCAACACCTGAAGGTAGAGGGCCAGATGACGATAAAACTCGGGGTTGGAGGCGTCCAATTGCTGGCGGACCGCCTCCAATTGCCCCTGGAGATCACTCACTCCAGCGGACTCAGGAGACCTTACCCATGGCAGCGACTTCGGCGGCGAAATCGGTCTGCTGAACTTCGATCCCTTCCCCGAGGGTGTAGCGGGTGAAGCGACGAACTTGAATGTTCTCCCCGGTTTTACCGGCGGTCTGCTTCACCATTTCTCCCAGGGTGAGGGCGCTGTCGCGGATGAAGGGTTGGTCGAGCAAGGCCAGCTCCTTGAGGCGCTTGCCGATGCGACCTTCGACAATCTTGGCCTTCATCGCTTCAGGTTTGCCATCCAGATCATCGCGCCCCATCTCGATGGTCTTTTCGCGCTCCACCACCGGCTCGGGAATCTGATCCGTGGTCACGTACTCCACGTTGGGGCAAGCGGCGATCTGCATGGCCACGTTGCGCACTAACTCCTGAAAAATTTCTCCACGGGCCACGAAATCCGTTTCGCAATTCACCTCCACCAACACCCCAACCCTGGCGCCGGTATGGATGTAACTCCCCACGGCACCCTCTGCAGCGGTGCGACCCGCTTTCTTTTCAGCCGTAGCGATCCCCTTCTGGCGCAACCATTCGCTGGCTTTGGTGAGGTCCCCGTTGGACTCAGCCAGAGCCTTCTTGCAATCCATCATGCCGGCGCCAGTTTTGTCGCGCAGGTCCTTCACGAGCTTGGCGGAAATCTCAGCCATGGGAGAAGTGGAAAGGGGGAAAAATGGGAAAGAACAATCAAAGAGTGCCCGGGCGGCCAAGGGGGCCTCCCCCGGGATTGGATCCGGGGAACTCCTGAACTCTCAGTGTGGTGGGCCAAGTACCGGCGCGCGCGTATCGCAGCGAACCGGTGAAACGGACGACTCAGGTCAGCTCAGCCCTCGTCGTCACCGCGTTGGTCCTGGGCACCATGGCGACCCTCATTGATGGCATCGGCAAGGCGGCCCAACACAAGCTGAACCGAACGCACCGCATCATCGTTACAGGGGATGGGCACGTCGCAGAGGTCGGGATCGCAATTGGTATCCAGCATCGACACCAGCGGGATGTCGAGTTTGCGAGCCTCGAGCACGGCGTTGGTTTCACGGCGCTGATCCACGAGCACCACCACGTCGGGGAGGCGGCGCATGTTCTTCAGGCCACCGAGGTATTTCTGAAGACGGTCAAGCTCACGCCGAAGCACGGCAGCTTCCTTCTTCGGTCGCATCGCTATGGCGCCGGAGGATTCCATCCGCTCCAGATCCTTGAGACGGTCGATGCGGGCCCGCATCGTGGTCCAGTTGGTGAGCATGCCGCCCAACCAACGCTGGTTGACATAGGCGGCGCCGCAGCGGGTGGCCTCCTGGGCGATCACTTCCGAGGCCTGCTTTTTGGTACCAACGAACAGAAAGCGCTTGCCGCTGCGGGCTGCGCTGCGGGTCCACTTATACGCATTGTTCATGCAGACGGCCGTCTGCACGAGGTCAATGATGTGAACTCCGTTACGCGCGCAGTAGATGTACCGAGACATCTTGGGGTTCCAGCGACGCGTTTGGTGCCCGAAGTGGGCACCGGCCTCCATCATTTCGGAGAGGGTGACAACAGCCATGGGTTGAGGGTTTCGGGTTGGCCTCCACCTGCCAGGGATCGCACTGCCGGGGATCAGGGCTGACGCCAAGAGCGTGGCCGAGAAACTCCCTTGGGCCGATCACCCGAAACGTGCAGGTGTGCGGAGTGGGGTTGAACCCATCGAATTTAACAAAGTGCCCTCAAGCCAGACCCTCCCGGCGGGCCTGAGCATAGAGCTCCCGTACGCCGAGGCGATTCAGGGGCAGACGCAGCAGCTCCATCGCCACCCCCGCATGGCCCTGGCGGATCAGCCAGGCCAGCAGGGGGCGCAAGCTGCGTTCGTTCACCAGGCCCCCCAGGGTCAGGAGCTCCCAGAGCAGGCGGTGCAGCCAGGTGTATTGAATGATGAACCGAACCCTGCGAGTGGGGTGCTTTCGGTAGAACACCAGACCCATTTTGGCCCGCTCCCGTTCCACCCGGACCAGATCGGGAATCTGCTCCAGGCTCAGGGCCGGATGCCAGTGATACCCCACCGCAGCAGGGCAGCGAACCAGGAGAACGCCCAGCCGCCGCAACCGTTCTCCTAACTCCAGATCCTCCCAGCCGTACAGGCGGAACCCCGTATCGAACAGCCCGGCCTGTTCCAGCAGCTGACGGTCGATGGCCACATTGCCGGTGGCGAAATAGGCCCAGGAAAGATCGTTGAGTTTGTGCGGTTCCCTGGTGGGATTCTCAAAATTGGCCGTGTTGATGACCGCCCCATAGGTGAAGCAGAGCCGATTCCCCGAGCGGGACCATTGGGCCTGAAGGGCACGGGCGTGGTTGACCAGAAAGCTGGGGGTGACCACCAAGTCGCTGTCGATGAACACGATCACCTCCCCCTGGGCCTCCTCCACGCCCCGATTACGGCCCGCCGCCGGTCCGCCGTGCTGTTGGCGGAACAGGCGCAGGTGGGGGTAAGCAGGGGCGTTGTCCGCTAGCCAGCTCACCGTGGCATCGGTGGAGCCATCGTCCACCAGCACCACCTCGTAGCGCTCCAGCGGTTCGCCAAGCTCCTGGGCCTCCAGGGCATCGAGGCATTGACGCAGGATCGGCAACCGGTTGTAGGTGGGGATGACGACGCTGATGAACATGGCGGTGGGAGGTCCGCAGCTGGTGCCAGTGTGGGCGCAGGAGGTGGGCAATAAAAAGGGGGGGATCCCGCGATCCCCCCCTGGCCAGGCTGCCGCCCTTAGGGCGGCTGGAGCGTCAATCAGCGGCGCCGCCGTTGTTAGCTGTCCCGGTGACGCCGTTGCCGGCCCCTTCGCCACGGCCATCGTTGCGAAGCTTGCGCTTCTTGAATTTGCGGGCGTAGGCGCGATTGCGCTCCTGCTTTTCCTTCTTCAGATTCCTGCGCTTGGCCATGCGAGCGGCGTTGGGGTGATTGGTCGAAGATCCACCCTACTGAATGGCGTCGGGACCGTTGGCCTCCGTGAGCTGGCCATCCTCCATGCACAGCAACCGATCGGCCACATCCAGGATGCGGGGGTCGTGGGTCACCATCAGAACCGCACAGCCCTGATCCCGGGCCAGCCCCTTGAGCAGATCCACCACTTCCCGGCCGGTGCGGCTATCGAGGGCCGCGGTGGGCTCGTCGGCCAGCAGCAGCCTGGGGTTAGCCGCTAACGCCCGGGCGATCGCCACCCTCTGTTTCTGGCCTCCAGAGAGATCGTGGGGCAATTTGCCCAGGTGATCTCCCAGTCCGACAGCCCGCAACCAGTCCCGGGATTGATCGCGGCGCACCCGATAGCTGAGATTGGGAAGAAGATCCGCCCCCATCTGCACATTCTGTTCTGCCGTGAGACATCGCAACAGATTGTGGCCTTGGAAAATCATGCCGATCTGGCGGCGCAGAAGCTGGCGCTGGGCACGGCTGGATCCCTTCAGCTCCTCCCCCAGCACCCGTACCGAACCGGCCGTCACCTGCCGCAGGGCACCGATCAGGGTGAGCAAGGTGGTCTTGCCGCAACCGGAAGGACCGGTGAGCAAAACCACTTCGCCAGGCTGGATCTGCAATCCTACGTTCACCAACACCTGTCGTTGATTGGCACCACTCCCAAACCAGTGGTTCAGTCCTACCACCGCCACACTTGGAGAGGCCATCGGGGCTGCAGTAGGACCCGCAGTTGGAGCTAGCTCTTGAGTGCTTGGAGCCATCGAAGTCAGAAGATTTCAGCAGGATCGGCATCTGCCAGCTTGCGCATTGCCATGGCTGCCGATCCAAGACACATCAGTAAAATCATGGCAAATACGACAATTAAGCGCTGGGCGTCCATGTAGACCGGCAGCTTGGTTCCGGTTCGGACCAAAATATAGAGGCCCTCCCCAGCAAGCCAGGCGGGCAGAAATCCGAGAATCGCCAACAAAAATCCCTCCCTAGCCACCACCGCAAGCAGGCCAGTCAACCGATACCCCATAGCCATCAGCGTTGCATACTCTGGCAAATGATCGCTAACATCTGAATATAAAATCTGGTAGACTATTACACATCCAACCACAAATCCCATGGCAGTGCCGAAGGTAAAAATGAAGCCAATCGCCGTACTTGTGCGCCAGTAATTTTTTTCGAATTCAATGAATTCTTGCTTATTCATCACCCTGACATCATTCGGCAGCATTCCCTTCAGCCGGGCTGTCACCTGCTCAGGATTGGTATCTGGCTTGAGGCGAATCAGACCCAGCTCGATGCTTCCGGCCGGGGTGTTCGGCTGAAGCATCAAATAGGTTTCCCTGCTGGTGAGCATGTTGCCATCAGCCCCGAAGGACGCCCCGATGGACACCAATCCCGCCACCCGCAGTCGCTTCCCAACCACTTCCGTTTCCACAATCCGACCCTCGCGAAACCACTTGGCAATCGGGCCAAATTCAGGTCTGGATTGTTCATCAAACAACACTCTCCCCAACTGGGAAAGGGCAAGGGACTGGCGACGGAGCGCAGGGTCGGTAAATAGGGGATCGGTGGGTTCGAATCCCAGGGTCAAGATGGAACGGTTGGCATGGGTCTGGGGATTGCGCCAGAGCAACAGATTCCAATGCACGGGGGAGGTGCCCGCCACCCCTGGATCCGCCATGACCTGCACTAAACGGCGACGGGGAAAACCAGCCATGCCAATGGAACTCACCGAGCGCGGGCTGATCAGCACCAGATCGGCATCAAACAATTTGTGGATGGTGACGCTGGCGTCATAAAGGCCATCCCTAAAGCCCAGCTGCATGAACATCAAAATGCCCGCGAAGGCGATGCCCGCCAGCGCGATCGTCAACCGTGCCGGCTGACGGGTGAGCAGCAACCAGGCCAGGGGAATGCCACGGCCGCGCCACAACAGGCTCATGGTTGCAACCGACCGATCACCTTCAGGCCCGAAAGCGATCGCACCCTCTGGGCATCGTCAGGATCGAGGCGCACTCTCACCTCCACAATGCGTGCATCAGCATCCCCTGTGGGATCGGTGGCCAAGATCTGGCGTTGGCGCACCTGCGGGAAGATGAGCTGGACCGTGCCGTCCAGACTGCCACTAAAACCGCCATTTTCACTGGTGAGCGTCGCCCGCTGGCCTACTCGCACCCTGCTGATATCGCTCTCATAAATCTCCAGCAGGGCCTCCATCTGGTCAATCTGACCCAATTCGAGGATGCCCTGAGTGACAGGCCGCTCCCCGACCCGGCTATGGACCCGCAATACGGTGCCATCCATCGGAGCACGCAACTCGGTATTGACCACATCCGTGCCGGATTTCACGTATTCCGCCCGGGCTTCCAGAAGCTGACCCTGAAGTTCGAGATAGGCCTGCTCACGGTTATCCAGTTCATTGGCCGCAATGGCCCCCTGGCCAGCCAGGGACCTGAAGCGGGCCAAATCTCGCCCTTGAACCACCAGCCGACGGGTCAGGGTCTGGATGCGAGCCCGCAACAAAGCCAGTTCTGCCAACTGGTTGGGGGCATTGTCAAAGCGGGCAAGCAGCTGACCGCGGCGCACCCGATCCCCTTCGCTCACCAGCAGCTGGGTGATCCGGGGCGTGGCACCCATGGATGTGGTGGGGGCCGCCAGCAGGCGGATGTCACCAGCCGGCTCGAGCCGGCCGAGGGCGGCCACCGCTTCCGGTGTGGGACGCGACCGGGCAACGGGTACCGAGGGCCGTTCAACGGGCCGATGCCAGAGCGTCCGGGTGCCGTAGGCCACCGCCGCCAGGATGGATAGCAGGATCAGTCCACCGACAACGGCGACGGGGGATCGTCGAACAGCAACTCCTCGATGTAGCGGTCCGCCCAGGTCGGGTTGAACGCCTTCTCCAAGACCCGTCTGGTCTTGTCGTTTTGCTTCTGCTGCTTGCAATAGTGAAGCTGTCCATGCCAGCGCCGCACCGTAGCCGGATCATCGTCGGCTTGGGGATCGCAAACCCGACACGCCTCGGCCAAAATGGCTAGGGCCGTCGTCACCTCCTCGACAAACCACTGCTGCTCCTGCTCGGTTTCAGGCCGAACAAACAGCACATGGGGTGAAAAAATGGAGCCCCAGGCCGGCAGTTCGCGCACCTGGCTGAAGGGGGGACGGGCCTGGTCCCGCAGGGCGCGACCGATCGGCTCGGGCAGGGTCTCCGTCACCGGAGAGAGATCCATGATTGCCGCCGAAACCACACCACGGCCCGCCACAATATCGGCCCCGAACACGGGCAAATCAAAGCGGGGGTCTGGGAAAAAGACGCAGTGGAGGATCTGAAGACCAGCCCCCAGTCGGGCCGTCTCCAGATGCAGTTTGCGGAACCCCCGGCAGCGATGCACCTCGTTGCGGATGAACAGCGCTTCGCCGTCAAGGCTGCCGCTAATGGCCTCCAGCTCGGCGCCGATGGCCAGGGGTTCAAGGTCCTGAAAAGTCAGGCGGCTGGCACGGATGCGCTCAGCCAGGGCATCCACCAAGGGGTGGATGCCCATCGGGGTGCCGTGGGACCCCGGTGGATCGGGGGGAAAGGAGGGATGACTCACCTGGCTGATCAGGGCCTCAACCCAGCAGAATGCAGATCCTGACATTGCTGCGTGACCCTTTCTCCTTCCCGTAGCGGGCCGTTGCTGAACGGCCTGGCCGAACCCGACCAGCGGCAATTGAGCAATGGCGTCGAGCTGGTGAGTCTTGCCCTGCCGGAGGCGCCCCTGGTCTGTATCGACTTTTGGTGCCGGGCCGGCAGTGCCTTTGAACAAGCCACGGAAAGTGGGATGGCCCACTTCCTCGAACACATGGTGTTCAAGGGCAGCCAGCGCCTGGAGGCCGGCGAATTTGATCTCCGCGTCGAGGCCCTCGGCGGCAGCAGCAATGCGGCCACCGGCTTCGACGATGTGCACTATCACGTGTTGATTCCACCCCAGGAGGCGGGCGAAGCCCTCGACCTGCTCCTGGATCTGGTGCTGCACCCCCGCCTTGAGGCGGAGGCCTTCGTGATGGAGCGTCAGGTGGTGTTGGAGGAACTGGCCCAGAGCGAAGACCAGCCGGAGGAAGTGGCCCTGCAACGCCTCCTGGAGCTGGCCTGCCCCGACCATCCCTATGGGCTGCCGATCCTGGGCCGCCGCGAGGCGCTCCTGGCCCATGATCCCGCCGCGATGGCCGCCTTCCATCGCCGCCTCTATGGGGCCGAACGCTGTGTGCTGTCCCTCAGTGGTGCCCTGGAGGACGGGGACTTGCTGAGCCGTGCCGCCGCTGGCCCCCTGGCCTCGCTCAGCCCTACCACCGAGCCGCCGCCACCGCCGGCCCTGCGGGTCAAGCCAGGTGAGCAACGGCTCGCCCTACCACGCCTGGAGGCGGGTCGGTTGCTGATGGCCTGGTGGCAACCGGCCGCCACCGATCTGGCCGCCGTGATGGGCGCCGACCTGGCGACCACCGTGCTGGCCGAAGGTCGCCGCAGTCGCCTGGTGGAGCGGCTGCGGGAGCAGCGGCAGATTGTGGAGAGCATCGATCTCGATCTGCATGCGATGGAATCCGGCAGCCTCGCCGTGCTGGAGGCGGTCTGCGACCCTGAGGCCCTGCCGGAGGTGCGGCGCGAAATCGAAGTGGTGTGGCAGGAAGTCATGGCCCACCCCCTCCCCGAGGCGGAGTGGCAACGGGCCCAGCGTTTGGTGGCCAACAGTTACCGCTTCGGCCTGGAGGCCGCCGGCGGCGTCGCCGCGCTGATCGGCAACAGCCACCTCTGGGGTCGCCGCCATGATCTGGCCACGCCGCTGCGGATGTTGGAGGAGTGGACTCCGCAGCGGCTGCAAGCCGAGGCCCTGCGCTCCCTCGATCCTGCCCTTGCCTACATGCTGGAGGTGGTCCCCGCATGACAACACGCGATCAGCTCACCCTCACGGGGGGACTGCCGGTGAGGATTCAGCATCGACCGGGCCCGGCAATCCTGGCGGCCCGGTTGTCGATCCGTGGCGGCAGTGGCGATGACCAGCCCGGCCAGCGCGGCGCCCACCAGTTGCTGGCAGGCTTGATGACCCGAGGCTGTGGTTCGCTTGATGCCGAGGCCCTCGCGGACCTGGTGGAAGGATCGGGAGCGGCCCTGCGAGCCGAGGCCCATGAGGATTCCCTGGTGGTGGGCCTCAAATGCGCCGCCGACGATGCCTCCACCCTGCTGCCGTTAATGCTGGAGATGGTGCGCCGCCCGCAGTTAGCCGCCGACCAGCTCAGCCTGGAACGCCAGCTCAACCTCCAGACCCTGCAGCGCCAGCGGGAGGACCCGTTCCAGCTGGCCCACGATCGGCTACGACATCAGATCTATGGCGCCGGCCCCTATGGCCACGATCCCCTGGGCATCGAGGCGGAACTAGCCGGGATCGACGGATCCCAACTACGGCCCCTCGTGGAACGGCTGGGTCAAGGCGGCTCCGTCCTGGTGCTCTGCGGTGAACCTCCAGCCCAGCTGGAAACCTTGCTGAATTCAGTCCTGGAGGAAGCCCCCTGGTCGACGCACCTCCCCCAAATCTCCGCCTATGCCGGTCCGCCCTCCCCAGGTGAGCGGATTGCGCTTCAGGAGGTGGACACCGAACAGCTGGTGGTGTTGCTGGGAACAGCCACCGTGCCCTTTGGCCATGCCGACAGCCTGCCCCTGCGCCTGCTGCAGTCCCACCTTGGAGTCGGCATGTCGGCCAGGCTGTTTGTGGAGCTTCGGGAGGAACGGGGGTTGGCCTACGACGTTGGCGTTCACCTGCCGGCCCGTTGCGGATCGACCCCCTTTGTCATGCACCTCTCCAGTTCAGCCGAACGGGCCGAAGAAGCCACCGATTGCCTGCTGGACGAGTGGCAGCGGATTCTGGATCAGCCCCTGAGCCTGGAGGAATTGGTTCTCGCCCTAGCCAAATACCAGGGCCAGGAGGCCAGTGGTCGCCAGACCTGTTCCCAGATCGCCGACCGGCGGGCCCTGATGCTGAGCCATGGCCTCTCGGAGGATCTGGTGGAGCGCAACCTCCGCCGAGCCACCACCTTGACACCAGACGATCTGCTGCAGGCGGCGCGTCGTTGGTTGAGGAAGCCGTGCCTGAGCTTGGTGGGCCCCGCCTCTGCCCTCGCTGGGGCTGAACGGGCCTGGCTCCGCCATGGCCTCAGCTAGGGCGTTGTTCTGCCTTAGGGCTTTCAGGGTTCGCCACGGCGGTAAGCGCGTTGGGGGCCAACAGAAAGGTGCCCCGTCGAAAGCGCACCGCCACCTGTCCGGCGGCACGCCACTCCACGATCTGTCCAGTTTCGCCGGGGTCCACCAGGTCGGGCGGACGCAGCATCGGCATCGGATCCGCGGTTTTCAGATACCGCTGACTGGCTATCAACTGGACGGTGGTGCCGATCGGCAGGAGCCCATCGATGGGCCATGCCGTCGCCAGGCTGGAAGCGGTGGATTCAGGTGGGACCGGCTCGGATCTGGCGGACTGGGGGGGCATCCGTGGGCAGCAAGGGGGGGGCCCGGGGATCAGCTCCTGGACGGACCTTCTCAGCCGAACCTAGCTGCAGCAGGATGGCGCCAGAACCGGAAGGACCAGGTGCGAACCCTTGCAACGTGGAGTGGTGCGATCGCTGGATTGTTGTTGATCGTCGTGGGCGGCATGGTGCCGGCGGCGATCCCCTTCCATGACAGCGGCGGCTGGATTCTGCGACCCTTGGGCATCACCCTGCAGGTGCCGGCTCTGCTGCTTACGGCCCTGATCTGTGGCCCCCGCAGCGCCATGCTGGCGGCAGTGGCCTACCTGAGTGTTGGCCTGTTTCAGTTGCCCGTGTTCTACGAAGGGGGCGGCATCAGCTATGTGCTCGATCCAGGCTTTGGTTATCTGGCCGGCTTCGTGCCAGCGGCCTGGGTGAGCGGGCGCTTGGCCCGCCAGCCCGGCATGGGCGATCCCCTGCCCCTGGCCGCCGCCGCCGCCGCTGGACTGGTGGTGATGCACCTGACGGGGCTGGTCAACCTGCTGCTGGGTGGCCTGGCCGGCCGCTGGGGGGGGGCGCTGCTGCCCCTGGTGTTGAGTTACACCCTTGCCCTGGCGCCCCAACTTCTGCTCTGCTGCGCCATCGGCGTGTTGGCCTGGATGCTGCGTCGCTTGCTGCTGATGGATGCCTGATCCGATGTCCCCCATGCGTGGATGGGCCCTCTGGCGATTAAATCCACTGCAGAGCCTGGCCCTGGCCCTGGCCCTGGTGGTGTTCCTCGCGGACCAGGCGAGCAAACACTGGGTGAGTCAGCACCTGATCGGAGGGTTGGAGCGCCCCCTGGTCCCCGGATTATTCCGCCTCCAGCTGGTCACCAACACCGGCGCGGCCTTCAGCCTGTTCAGCGGTTCCACCCGCCTCCTTGGGGTCGTCAGCCTGCTGGTGGCCGTGGGGATGCTGCTGTGGATCCTCAGCCGCAACCCCGCCGGCCGCGCCCAGGCCCTGGCTGCGGGTCTGCTGCTTGGCGGTGCGGCCGGGAATGGCTTGGATCGCTGGCGGCTTGGATCGGTGGTCGATTTCCTTGCCTTCCAGCCGATGGCCTTTCCCGTGTTCAACCTGGCGGATGTGGCGATCAACCTGGCTGTGCTCTGCTACGCCATCGCTCTGTTGCGCCCTCCTGGAGCCCGCCATGGTTGAACGGCTAGTGCGCCGCCTGGCAGGTTGGACTCAGGCCCTGCAGGACCGTGGCCCCGCCCGGCTCCTGATCCATGAACCCGGCCAGCCGCAACGGCAACAAACGTTGCTGGGCGGTTGCTACAGGGTCGGACGTGATCCCATGGCCGAGATCCCTCTCACCCACACCGCCGTCAGCCGTCAGCATGCCCTGCTCGAGCAGCACGGGGTCCACTGGCTGCTCAGCGACAACGGCTCCACCAACGGTCTGTGGTGGCAGGGGGGGCGGGTGAAACGGCTGCTGCTGCGCGACGGCGACAGTGTCCGCCTCGGACCCAGCCATCAGGGGGGCCTGCCGGAACTCACCCTGGTGCTGGGTCGTCGCGCCCGCCTAGAGCCCTGGCTGAATGGGGTGGGTCTGGTCCTCGCCGCCACGGTGGTCGTGGGGGGCGGGCTGGTCGGGCTTTCGCTGGGGCAGGTGCCGATCCGCGGCAGCCTGGCAGCCGTTCGCGGCCCGCTTGTTCTCTACGACGGTGCGGATCGGCCCCTGGCCAGTGCGGACGATCGCCACCACCATGAATTGCGCCGCCTCCAGGACTACCCGCCCGTTCTGGTGAACGCCCTCCTGGCCAGCGAAGACAGTCGGTTCTGGTGGCATCCAGGGGTGGATCCCATCGGCACCGGCCGTGCCCTGGTGGCCAACCTGCTCGGCGGTCGGGTACTGGAAGGGGGCAGCACCCTCACCCAGCAACTGGCCCGCAGCCTCTATCCCGACCAGGTGGGCCAGGGGGAAACCTTGGGCCGCAAGTGGCGGGAGCTGCTGGTGGCGATGCAATTGGAGGCCCGTTTCAGCAAACACGATCTCCTGCTCAGTTATCTCAACCGGGTCTATCTGGGGGCGGGCTGGGGCTTTGAGGATGCCTCCCGCCATTTCTTCGCCAAGCCCGCGCGCGGCCTGCAACTTGAGGAGGCGGCGCTGCTGGTGGGGCTCCTGCCCTCGCCCAATGGCTTTGATCCCTGTGTCGACCCCCAGGCTGCCTTGGCGGCCCGCAACCAGGTGCTGGCCAAAATGGCGGATAGCGGGCCCCTGAGCGCCGACCAGGCCCGTGCCGCCCGGCGGCTCCCGATTCGCCTCGCCCCGGAGGCCTGCCGCCGTGGGGGTCGGCGCATGGCCCCCTTTTACAGCGACCAGGTGCGCCGGGATCTGAATGCGCTGGTGGGTGCCGATGTGGCCGCTGAGGGCAACTTCCTGATCGGAACCCACCTGGATGGGAGCCTGCAGGAGCGGGTGGAACGGCTGCTGCGTGACCACCTGGCGGCTG
This sequence comes from uncultured cyanobacterium, assembly GCA_903856805.1. Taxonomy (GTDB): domain Bacteria; phylum Cyanobacteriota; class Cyanobacteriia; order PCC-6307; family Cyanobiaceae; genus Cyanobium. The sequence goes on from CAIOCZ010000090.1 coordinate 51,958, forward strand.
TGCGCTCCGCCGGGGTGAGCGAAGGGGCGGTGGTGGTCCTTGACAGCCGCAGCGGCGGTGTCCTGGCCGTGGCCGGGGGGCGTGACTACCGCCAGAGCCAGTTCAACCGCGCCACCCTGGCCCTGCGCCAGCCCGGCAGCACCTTCAAGCTGATGACCTACCTCACGGCCCTGGAGCGCGGCGCCCGCCCTGGAGACAGCGTGGGCTGTGGTCCCCTGCGCTGGCGGGGGCAGGTGTTTGCCAGCGGCTGTGGAGGCCAGGTGAGCCTGCAACAGGCCCTGGCCATGAGCAGCAACACCGCCGCCCTGCGCCTGGCCCAACGGGTGGGCCTGGAGGCGGTGGTTCAGACCGCACGGGATCTCGGCATCACCAGCCCGCTGGCGCCCGTCCCGGGGCTGGTGTTGGGTCAGAGCGAGGTCAGTCTGCAGGAGCTCACCGCCGCCTACGGGGCGGTGGCGAACAATGGGATCTGGCATGCCCCCAGCACCATCCGCCGGCTCACCGATGCGGAATCGTGCCAAAAAATCAACGATGGCGTTGAAGGGTCACGCTGCCGCTCCCAACGGGACGCCAGCCGCTCCACCGTCAGTCCAGGTCGGCGGGTGGTGCGACCCGCCACCGCCGCCGCGATGCGCCAGCTGTTGCAGGCAGTCGTGAGGAGTGGCACCGGCACGGCCGCCTACGTGGGCGGGGAGGCCGGCGGCAAAACCGGCACCACCAACGAAGGGCGGGATCTGTTGTTCATCGGCTTCGAGCCCCAGCGGCATTGGGTGATGGGGATCTGGCTTGGCAACGACGACAACAGGCCCAGTCACGCCACCAGCGCCCTGGCCGCCGCCCTCTGGGGCCAGATCGTGCGCGCCTCCCCCAACAACTGAGTCCAAACGATGCTTCCGCCCCGACTCTGGCTGTGGATTGGCCTAGGCCTGCTCGGCCTGATCCTGCTGGGGGTGATTCTGCAGGCCTTTAATCAGTTGCTCTGGCAACTCAGCTACTGGCTGCCTGCCTGGTTGGTGGGGCCCCTGCTTTTGGTGCTGGTCGTCGCCCTGGGCCTGGCCTTTGCCCAGCTGGGCTGGCCCTGGCTGCAGGCCTGGCGCCGGCGCTCCTCCCAGGGCCCCCGCAAGCTCCCAGAGGAGGTGACGATCCCGAGCAACCGTCGCGAGGCCGCCCAACGCAACCTGGAGGCGATCGACCGCACCCTGGAGCGGGTACGTGATGCGGTGGAACGGCAGGCCCTGGAGGCCGAACGACTGCGGATGCAGGCCGAACTGGAACGGGGGGATCTGCACATCGTGATTTTCGGCAGTGGCTCAGCGGGTAAAACCTCCCTGATCCGCGCCCTGCTGCGGCAGTTGGTCGGACAGGTCGGCGCCGCCATGGGATCCACCACGGAAACGCAGCGCTACCGCCTGCGACTGCAGGGCCTGGCGCGGGCGGTTGTCCTCGAGGACACCCCCGGCATCCTGGAGGGGGGCATGGCTGGCCAGCAACGCGAAGAGCTGGCGCGGCGTCAAGCCAGCCGCGCCGATCTACTGCTGTTGGTGGTGGATGGCGATCTTCGAGCCTCGGAAATGGCCGTGTTCGAGACCCTGGCCCAACTGGGCAAGCGACTGCTGCTGGTGTTGAACAAATGCGACCTCCGCGGCGAGGCGGAGGAGCAACGTCTACTGCAGCTGTTGCGACGTCGCTGCGGCGATCGCCTTGCGGCGCAGGATGTGGTGCCGGTCAGTGCCGCCCCCCAGAGCGTGCCGATGCCAGGGGGGCGTCCCCTCCAACCGCCGCCGGAGGTGGAGGCGCTGCTGCGGCGGATCGTCACGGTCTTGCACGCCGATGGCGAAGAGCTGATTGCGGACAACCTGCTGCTGCAATGCCGGGAACTGGGCGCCGCCAGCCGTGAGCTGCTGGATCAGCAGCGCCGTCGCGATGCGGAGGCGATCGTCGATCGCTATGGGTGGATCGGGGCCGGCGTCATCGCGGTCACCCCACTGCCCGGTTTGGATCTCCTGGCTGCGGCAGCGGTGAATGCCCAGATGGTGGTGGAAATCGGCCGTCTCTACGGGGTGAATCTCAACCGGGCAACGGCCCAGGACCTGGCCCTTTCCGTGGGCCGCACCCTGGCGGGACTCGGGCTGGTGAAAGGAGGGGTGAGTCTGCTGAGTACGGCGCTCAGCCTGAGCCTGCCGACCCTGCTGGCGGGCCGGGCCCTCCAGGCCGTCAGTGGCGCCTGGCTCACCCGGGTGGCGGGCCGCAGTTTCATCACCTACTTCCGCCAGGATCAGGACTGGGGGGATGGGGGCCTGCCCGAGGTCCTGCAGCGCGAATACGACCTCCACCGCCGGGAAGGGGCGCTGCGCCGTTTTCTGGAGGCGGCGCTTACCCGGGTGGTGGAACCCTTGCAGCGCCAGGGACGACTGCCCCCCCGACCAGAGGGGCGAACCCCAGGGCCTCCGGGGGAGGAGGCAGGAGGGGACCCCGCAGGTCCAACGCGGTGATCAGAGCCAGGTAGAGCACGCCGATCAGGATCGAGAGGGCGCCGGTGATGATCGCCACCCAGCGACCACGACGTTGAGGTTCAGCCATCGGTGAGCGTGGTGTGAATGAGATGGGCAAGCGCTTCAAGATGCCGGGGCTGGGTATAGGGATTGCCCAACACGGCTTTGAGATGGTGTTGGCCTTGATAAAGGGGACGGCTGAGCATCAGCTGCTGATCCAACAGAGTTTGGCGGGTTTGAAGGCTCCAGCGTTCACAGCCGCCGGGATCAAGTCCGTGGGGCCGAAAGGCCAGCAGATGCAGGTCCCCAGGGAGCAGGTTTAGGCGATCGTCCATGGCGAGAAGGGATCCGAGGCGCTGGCGCCGTTGGATCGCCCCATCCACCAAGGCGGCAATGCCGCTCAGGCCAAGCTGGCGCAGGCCAAGCCAAAGCTTGAGGATTTCAGCGGGTCGGCTGCCCTGCAGGCCAGCCTCGCCGCCATGGCTACCCCCCAAGCTGGGTTCCATGTAGGGCAAGCCCGTGGCAAACGTCATCGGCAACAATTCAGGCCGGGCCAGCACCAGCAGGGAGGAGGTCTTGGTGATCCCCAGCAACTTTTGGGGGTTAATCGTGAGCGAATCGGCCAGCCCGAGACCCTCCACCCGACCACAATGCTGCGGACTGAGGGCGACGACGGCACCGATGGCTCCATCCACATGGAGCCAATGGCCCAGTCGCTGGCAGACCTCCGCCAGGGAGCTGAGCGGATCGACGGCACCCCTCACCGTGGTGCCGGCGGTGGCCACCACCGCGATCACCGGGACGCCACGGCACTCCAGCTGCAGCAGGTTCTGTTCGAGTTGACCTGGATCAAGACGGCCCCGGCCATCAACGGGGAGGCATCGCAGGGCCGACGGGGGCAACCCCATCACCACCAGGGCCTTGGCTAAGGAGAGGTGGGCATCGGCACTGCAGAGCACCACCGCATCATTCCGCAGATTCAAACCACGGCTCTGCCGTGCAACAACGAGCGCCATCAGGTTGCTGAGACTGCCCCCACTGGCAGGAACCCCTGAGGCGCCGGCGGGAAAGCCCAGACTGCGGGCCAGCCAGCTGCAGAGGCTGCGCTCCAGGCGACTGAGACTGGGGGAAAGCTCCTCGGCGAGGAGATTGTTATTCAGCCCCGCGCAAATCAGATCGGCGGCGAGCGAACTGCTCAAGGCCGGCGGGTCCAGGTGGGCGAGGGCCCCGGGATGATTCGGTTGATAGGCCCCCTCCATCACCCGTTGCAGATCGGCCAGCAGGCGCTCCGCCGGCAAGCCAAGGGCTTCGGGTTCCACGGCCGGCAGCACGTTCAAGGCCGGCAGAGGGGAAGCAGAGCCGGCCCCGGCCAACCAGTGGCAGAGCTGATCGGAGGCCCGATCTAAAAACGCCGCGAGGGCGGGATCGAACTGATCGGCGAGGGGAAAGGGCTGAAGTTCAGTGACCGGAGCCACCAGGGGGATCGGGGGCGGCTGGGACCGCTGGGCAGTGGTGGGGCTGGCCAACGGCGATGCAGGCGATGGAATCATTCTGCCCCGACCCCCATCAGGTCCTACAAGGGGAGGGTTGTGCTCCGGACCGTCAGGTCCAGGCGTCCCGATGGCCGGCCCGCGTTGCAGTCAAGAGGACGGGACCCTGCAGTTGTGGATGGCCCGCTTGCTGCGGCACGCGGAACGGGTGGGACAGAGTGGAGAAATCCCCGTAGCCGCCGTAATTCTGGACGGCCAGGGTCGATGCCTGGGCTGGGGGAGCAACCGCCGCCATCGGCAGCAGGACCCCCTGGGTCACGCGGAACTGGTGGCGCTTCGCCAGGCGGCCCAGGCGCGGCGGGACTGGCGCTTCAACGACTGCAGCCTGCTGGTCACCCTTGAACCCTGCCCGATGTGTGCAGGGGCGCTGATCCAGGCCCGGCTGGGTCGGGTGGTGTTTGCCGCCAGCGATTCCAAACGGGGTGCCCTGGGGGGGTGCCTCAATTTGGCCAGCGATGCCAGCGCCCATCACCACATGGTGGTGGAGGGAGGGCTGTTGGCGACGGAAGCCAGAAACCAGCTGGAGCGCTGGTTTCTGGCACGGAGAGCGGAACGCCGTCTACTCAGGCCACCGCCGCCACCACCGGGGCCGAAGACCTGAAGGCGGGAAGTTCGGTTTCGAACAGATTGAGCAGAGTTGTCACATTCTCCGGAGTGCTGTTGAACCCCATCAGGCCGATGCGCCACACCTGGCCGCCCAGGGCGCCGAGCCCTCCGCCCACTTCGATGCCGTGACGATTGAGCAGGTGTTGGGTAAAGGCCTTGCCATCCACTCCTTTGGGGATGCGCACGGTGGTGAGGGTGGGCAGGCGAAGTTCGGCTGGAACGTGCAGCTCAAGACCAAGGGCCTCAAGGCCGGCCCAGAGGGCTTCGGCATTGCGGCGATGGCGTGCCCAGGCCTGCTCGAGACCTTCCTCGGCCAGCAGTCTCAGGGCTTCCCGCATGCCGAAGTTCATGTTCACCGGTGCCGTGTGGTGATAAACCCGATCGCTGCCCCAGTACTGGTTGAGCAGGGTGACGTCGAGATACCAGTTGGGGACTTTGCCCTGCCGGGCCATCATTTTGGCTTCGGCTCGGGGACCCATGCTGAACGGACCCAGACCGGGGGGGCAGCTGAGGCCCTTTTGACTGCAGCTATAGGCCAGATCCACCTTCCAATCGTCGAGATAGAGAGGCACCGCGCCGAGGGAGGTGACCGTATCCAGCAGCAACAGGCAGTTGTGCTGGCGGCAGAGGTCCCCGATCCCAGCCATGGGCTGGCAGACACCTGTGGAGGTTTCGGCATGGACCATCGCCAAAATGGCGGGTTTGTGGCGGATCAGGGCCTGCTCCAGTTCGTCAAGGCTGAAGGCCTCGCCCCAGGGCCGCTCAACCGTGACAACCTCAGCTCGATAGCGGCCTGCCATATCGGCCAAGCGGAGCCCGAAGTATCCCTTGATCGCCACCAACACCTTGTCTCCCGGCTCAATGGTGTTGGCCAGGGTGGCCTCCATGGCCGCGCTGCCGGTGCCGCTCATCGGAATCGTGAGGCGGTTGTCCGTTTGCCAGACGTAGCGCAGCAGTTCCTGCACCTCGCCCATCAGCTCCACATACAGAGGATCGAGATGGCCGATGGGGGTGCGTGAAAGCGCCTGGAGAACGGTGGGATGGGCGTTGGACGGACCGGGGCCAAGCAGCAGACGACTCGGCGTTGCGATCGGTTGAAGCCCAACCCGGTGAGCAGTGTTGATCGGGGGCACGCCGTGAAGTTCAGCCAAGACCTGATGAAGCGGGGGTTCGTGGTGGTGAGATTAGGGAACGGGAGGCACCCCGGTGGCATCGAACAATCCCAAGACGCCTGGCCATGGGGGGTTGATGCCCACAGGGCCCATCAAAACGAGATTTCAGCGCCACACCACCAAGACTTAACGGCCCTCAACGGGCGCGAACGTTGCTGGCGGCGAGACCACGGCAGAGGTGCTCGAAGGGAGCCCGCACGACACGGTTGGCCAGCGCGAGATCAGCGACCCCGGCTTCGCTGAGGAGTTCCGTCACCACATCGGCCAGGAGGGCAATCCCCCGAACCGTGGGGCCCGTGGGAACCCCAAGACTCTTGTAGGTGTCGTCCAAGCCGTTGAGCACCCGCTCGTTGAGCATGGTGAGATCGTCGGCCACCAGGGCATAGCTGGCGTAACGAAGGAAATAGTCGAGATCGCGCAGGCAGGCTGCCAGCCGACGGGTCGTGTAAGCATTGCCCCCGGGAAGGATCAACTCTGGATTGCCTTGCCAGAGACGCTGGGAAGCCTCGCGGACAATCGTGGCGGCTTCCCGATTGATGAGCTCAACCGCAGCCAGCCGAACACTGGCCTCGCTGTAATAGGTGCCGATGCGATCGATCGCGTCACGATCGAGGTATCGACCGAGCATGTCGTATCGGCCGATCAGACCGCTGATGGCATCGCGCATGGACGGATTGGATCGACGCACCTGCAGCGGAAGCTAGCACTTGAAAACCGCCAGATTGCTGTCCAGAGGCCGCATCTGGGCAAGTTGACAGAAACGGTTACGGTCCGCGCCCATGGGCCCAACCAAGGCGGCCTACGGGGAGCAAGGGGGCGCTTTGGTACATATGGATACACGGCAAGGTCGGTAGCGCTCCGTACCTTCTTTGCCTGCCGTGCCTAGGCCGGCCATCCTTCAGTACCCCCCCCGTCATGGCCAAGACCGCCCAGGACGTCCTGCGTCAGATCAACGACGAAGGCATTGAACTGATTGACCTCAAGTTCGTGGACCTCCACGGCAAGTGGCAGCACCTCACGGTTTGCAGGGATCTGATCGATGAGGCGGCCTTCACCGAAGGCGTGGCCTTTGACGGCTCATCCATCCGCGGCTGGAAGGCGATCAACGAATCGGACATGGCGATGGTGCCTGATCCGAACACGGCCTGGTTCGATCCGTTCTACAGCCACAAGACCCTCAGCCTGATCTGCTCCATTCAGGAGCCCCGCAGCGGCCAGCCCTATGGACGCTGCCCTCGGGCCCTGGCCCAGAAGGCCGTCGATTATCTCGCTTCCACCGGACTGGCCGACACCGCCTTTTTCGGCCCCGAACCCGAGTTTTTTATCTTCGACGACGTTCGTTACAAGAGCAGCAACGGCGGAAGTTTCTACCAGGTGGATTCCATTGAGGCCGCCTGGAATACGGATCGCATCGAGGAGGGCGGCAACTTAGGCTATAAAATATTGCTTAAAGATGGTTATTTCCCCGTCGCCCCCAATGACACCCTTCAAGACATCCGCAGTGAGATGCTGCTCACCATGGCGTCCCTCGGGGTTCCCGTCGAAAAGCAGCACCATGAAGTGGCAACGGCTCAGCATGAGCTGGGGATCAAGTTCGCCGAATTGATCAGCGCAGCAGATAACGTTATGATCTACAAATACGTGGTTCGTAACATTGCCAAGAAATATGGCAAGACGGCAACATTTATGCCGAAGCCGGTGTTCGCTGACAACGGCAGTGGCATGCACGTCCATCAGAGCCTTTGGAAAGCCGGCAATCCACTGTTTTTTGGCGAAGGCACCTACGCCAACCTCTCCCAAACGGCCCGCTGGTACATCGGTGGCCTGCTGAAGCATGCCCCGAGCTTCCTGGCCTTCACCAACCCCACCACCAATAGCTATAAGCGTTTGGTTCCAGGGTTTGAAGCCCCGGTCAACCTGGTGTACTCCCAAGGAAACCGCTCCGCGGCCGTCCGCATCCCCCTCACCGGTCCTAGCCCCAAGGCCAAGCGCCTTGAGTTCCGTTCCGGCGATGCCCTGGCCAATCCCTACATCGCCTTCGCCGCCATGCTGATGGCTGGCCTGGATGGCATCAAGAACCAGATCGATCCCGGTGACGGTACCGATGTCGATCTGTTCGAGCTTTCCGCCGAGGAACTGGCCAAGATCTCCACCGTGCCGGCATCCCTGAACGGGGCTTTGGAAGCATTGGATGCGGACAAGGACTACCTGTTGGCCGGCGGAGTCTTCACGGAAGACTTCATCAGCAACTGGATTTCGATGAAATACGAGGAGGTGCAACAGCTGCGTCAGCGGCCCCACCCCCACGAATTCTCGATGTACTACGACGCCTGAGACTGCCCGATCCATCAGCAGTCCCTGCAGCCCCGCTCCGGCGGGGCTTTTTTTGGTCAGACGATTCCATCCGGTTGCCCGGGGCGCTCCTGCGGGTCATGGCGAATCTGGGCAATGGCACTCTCGTGCAATCGCTTGGTGTGCTCTTGCTCCCGGGCCCAGGCCTGCTGCTGGGCCATGGCATCCTGCTCCCCATCGCCGGTGCCGTGCTCAGTGATCTGGGCGAGATCAGCCGCATGGCGCCGCTTTTCACGTTGATGCTCCTCTGCCCAAGCAAGAAACTCAGGAGCGGATTCAGCATTGGCAACGGGGTCGCTCATCACGCAACGTCAGCAAGGGGGCAAGGCACGGGGCCGTCAAGGGTGTCCAGCCGTCCCTCAGGGACGAGAAACTGACCGGCTCCTGATCAGTCTGATCGCCCTGGAGCGGTCGTAAGGAACGAACGAGGTCTCGGGAGCAACCATCGCCCAAGGCCCTGTGCCTGCCAGTGCTGATCAGCGCGCCAGCCACCAAGCCAACAGCAGGCCCACCCCGCCCCAGCGCAGGGCTGTCCAAAAACGCTCAGGCCCGGTTTCCGTAGGCAACAGCCCCGAGGGCAGGGGATGGAGCAAGCGCCTGGCCACGGCCCGTTGCTGGCGCCGACGCCGGTCTCGACGGCCGCCGATGCGGGACTCCTGCTGGGCATCGGCCAGGCTGAACACCGCCTGAAGATGATGGAGCAACCGCACCCCAGCGGTGCCTGGCCGGTCCCGCCTCATGACACGAGCCTCTCCCAGGAGGGTCCAGGACCGCCAGGATGGACAACCGCTAGCCCCTTGCCACCGTGCAGCTCCCCGTGCAGTCCCCCGATGCCACCCCACAAGCCAAGGAACGCCTGATCACCAGTCGTCAACGCTGGCCTGAGGACGCCCGCGACCTGGCCGAAGCGCTGCAACAGTGTCTGGCGATCGGTGACCGGGAGTGGCATGCCCTCAAGAGTCAACGGCCGCGGCGAGCCGCTGAACAGATCGCCGCGGCTCTGGTTCAGTTGATCGCCGCCGATCAACCGGCTCAGGCCGCCAGCACCCCAGCCAGGGAACAGGCCGTGATGTTGCTGGAGCATGCTCTCGGCTGGCTCCGCGCTGAGCACAGTGACCCCGGATGTCCAGCTCATGGTCGCTGACGTCCGTTTCGTGAACGCCGAGCCGCCAGTTGCAGCCGATTGCCACGCTGGCTCCAGCGGACGTCGTCGAAACAGTGGTGGATCAGAAACAGACCCCGACCGGACACGGCTTCGACCAAGTCCGGCAAGCCATAGCTCCTGGCCTGACACGACAGGCCGGGCCCTTCATCTTGAACCTGCCAGATCACCCAACGGGGTGTGATGATCCGCCGTACTCGCAGGCACTTGAGCGGATCACAGCCATTGCCGTGGCGGACCGCATTGACCAGCGCTTCGTGGAGACCCAGTTGGAGCTGGGACTGTTGTTCAGAACAGTGGATGGGCTCCAATAACAACTCTAACAACGGCGCCAGATGTAGCGTCGACGGAGTGATGAAATCGGCCCAGCTCAGTGACATCCGTTCGGAGTCCGCGATCAACGCCTGATCAAACCTTACCCCGCCCCCGGGCCCTCCGCCGAAGCGATACGGGAGCTCAAGGCCGGATGTTGAAGCAAGGCATCCATCAGGCGAACACCTCGAAGTTGATTCACCAAGGGCATGTGACCTTCGGGAGCAGTAATCGACCAGGTGAAGGATCCGGGGTAACGGGTCCAGACACCCTCCTTTTTCCAACCTAAACGGGGCCAGAGTTGTTCCCACAGACCCTGACAGGAACGCAACAATCTTCCCTGCACGGAGAAGCCGAAGCGGCCGCGGGAATAGCACACCCAAAGACGATCCAAGCACTCCAGATCGACACCAGGCATCGCTGACACCTCGCTGTAATAAACGTAACCCCGACGCACCGCCTCTGACCCTGCGAGCTGGCGCAGAATCTCACTGGTCTGCCGATCCGCCGCTTCGAATTCCTGCCGCATCAGGTGGCGCTGCAGCGGGGCGTAGTTCACCCCAGCACCGCTGGCCACGGCCAGCCACCCCTCGGGATAACGCCGCCAAACCTGATCGACACAGGCCGTTCCCCCCCTCTCCAGCAACAGCTGAACCAGTAGACCTCCAGCCCAGTCATCACCCGTGGCATCCAGCCGATCCAGCTGCTCGGGGATGAGAGGGAGAAGGGCTTCCGACTGCTGATCCACCTGGCGCAGCAAGCTGCGACGCTGGCGGCCATTGGCGCGGAGGAAGCGGTCGAGCAGCTCGTCGGCACGGGGACTGCTGGTGACCGGAGGACCGGAGAGCATCGAGAAGGACCCGCCGGGGGTCGTCGGCGTTGACCCACTATGTCAGGCGGGGGCTGGGTAAGCCTGAATTCCGAGTCGCAGGCAGGTCATCAACCGGGCGATCCCAGAGGAAGGGAGCCGCCGACATCCCTAGGATTGCCCTTTGATCAGTTGCCATGGGCGCCGCCATTCAGTTCTTCCGAGGGGTGGACGAGCCGGTCGTGCCCGACATCCGCCTCACCCGGTCCCGGGATGGTCGCACCGGCCAGGCTCTATTCGTGTTTGACGAACCAGATGCGCTGGCCCCGGAAACCATGGGTGACATCACCGGCATGTTCTTGGTTGATGAGGAGGGGGAGCTGGTCACCAGAGAAGTGAAGGCTCGTTTCGTGAATGGCAAGGCGAGTGCCCTGGAAGCCACCTTCACCTGGAAGAGCACCACGGACTTCGAGCGGTTCATGCGCTTTGCCCAGCGCTATGCCGAAACCCATGACCTGGGCTTCTCCGGCCAAGGGGAGCCCGAGCCCGGGCAGGACGACACTTGAAATTTGGCCAGTGGCTAGGTCTGATCTCCCTGGTGGCCGCGCTGCTGCTGTTGTGGAGCCTGCGCGAAACCGTGGTGCTGATCTTTGCGGCCGTGATCCTGGCGATGGCGGTCTGCACCCTGGTGGGAACGGTGCAACAGCGGTTGCAATGCCGCCGCTCGTTGGCTCTGGGGTTGAGTCTCCTGGCCCTTGTCCTGGTAGCGGTCATCGTTGCCACGGCGATCATCCCTCCGTTCCTCGACCAGTTCGCTGAACTGCTCCATCAGGTGCCGCAGGCTGGAGAACGGGTGGCCCGGATGGTGCGCGGCGCCATCGAATCCGGATCCCGGATGCTCTACGGCAACCGGGATGGTGGTCTCAGCTGGTTGCAACAGGAACTCACTGTGAGCCCCCAAGACCCTTCGGCCCTGACCTCCAGCCTTAGCCGTGGGATCCCTCGCCTGCTCGGCCTGGCCGGCAACGTGGGCAACGGCCTGCTCCAAACCCTGTTTGTGGTGGCGGTGGCGCTGATGGTGGCCGCCCAACCGGCGGCCTATCGCGAGGCCCTACTGCTATTGGTGCCGTCGTTTTACCGCCGCCGCTTCCGCACGGTCCTGCTCCAGTGCGGCGAAGCCTTGAGCGCCTGGATGGTGGGCGTCCTTATCAGTTCAGTCTGCGTCGGCGGCTTAGCGGCAATCGGGCTATGGCTGCTTGGCGTGAAGCTGGTGGCGGCCTGTGCGGTTCTCGCCGGAGTCCTGAACGTGATCCCCAATGTGGGTCCCACCCTGAGCACCCTGTTTCCGATGTCGGTGGCGCTGTTGGATTCGCCCTGGAAAGCTGTAGCGGTGCTGGGGTTGTATGTAGTTGTGCAGAACCTGGAGAGCTACCTCATCACCCCGTCGGTGATGCACCACCAGTTGCGCTTACTTCCTGGACTCACTCTTTGCGCCCAATTGCTGTTCACAGTGTTGTTTGGCCCCATGGGCCTGGTCCTGGCCCTTCCCTTGGCGGTGTGCCTGCAGGTGCTGCTGAAGGAAGTTCTGATCCATGACGTTCTCAACCGCTGGAAACCGGCTCGCCTCCCAACCCCACCATGACCAGCCGCAGCCTGTTGGGGATCCTCGCCCTTGTGGTGCTGGGTCTATTGCTCTGGGAGCTGAGGTGGGTCATGCTCGCCCTTTTCGGCGCTGTGGTGCTGGCGGTCGCCCTTGATGTCCCCATCACCATGCTGCGGCGGCGGCTGCCGCTCAACCGTCCCCTGGCCCTGGCGCTGGTGCTCGCCGCCCTCGTGGGCATCGGGGGTTGGCTTGGCAGCCTGCTGCTTCCTGACCTCCTGGAGCAGATCCAGCAGTTCGGCCAGTTGTTGCCGATGGTCGGCCAGCGCCTAGCCCCCCTGGCGGGCCAGTTACCCGGCCTGCGCCAACTGGAAGACCAGCTGGTGGCGGGCAACCTGTGGGACCGTTTACAACCCCTGGGCAGCCAACTGATCGGCGTTGCCGGAGGAGCGGCCAACAGCACCGTGCAGCTGCTGCTGATGGGTTTGCTCGCCCTGCTGTTTGCCCTCGACCCTCGCAGTCACCTGCGCCTGCTGATCGCCGCCACTCCCCGCTTCTACCGACCGCGGATGCAGACCCTGCTCCAGGCCTGCCGGGAGGCCCTGGGGGGCTGGCTCGCCGGGATGACCCTCTCGGCGGTGGTGGTGTTCCTGACCACCTGGGCGGGGCTAGTGCTGTTGCATCTGCCCCTGGCCCTGCTCAGCAGCCTGGTGTGTGGTCTCCTGACCTTTGTGCCAACGGTGGGACCCACCGCCGCCACCCTGTTGCCCTTGGCGCTGGGCTTGCTGGTGTCCCCTGCCACCCTCGTTCAGGTTCTAATCCTGAGGTTGCTGATTCAAAACGCCGAAGCGTTTGTGCTGACCCCTCTCCTCCTCAGCCGTACCGTCAACCTGCTGCCCACCGTGGCCCTGATCTCCCAGCTCTGCTTGGGCGCCCTCTTGGGATTACCAGGTCTGTTGCTGGCACTCCCCCTCGTCGTGGTGTTGCAGGTGATCAGTGAAGAGGTGCTGGTTCACGACGTGATGGACCACTGGGATCGACCCCAATCGCCAAAATCAAAAACCCTAATTTGATCCAATTATTTATCAAAATCGCCGGCTATAGTGATGCCAAAGTGATGGAAGCAGCAGCAAAACCATCACCGCTAAACCATGATTTTGAAAGGCGGCCAACACCGTGGTGACGGTGACTTGATCGAACAAGAGTTGAAGCTCAACCCTCAAGTCGACGATGGCTGCCACGCCAAGAAGGATCGGGACAACTGGGAGGACCCTGTTTCCCAGAGAAGGGGGGAAGGAGGCGGTCTGGGGTGCGGGCCTACGGGTCATCGGCGAGACAGCACAGGCAGCAGGGTTGGAGCAAGACCAATGCTGGACCAGCTGCCCACAGCGATTCCGATGCTGAGGGCCATGGCAAACCAAAACAGACTGGAGCCCCCGAACAGCAACAGCCCCACAAGAGGCAGCAGGGTGGTCAACGATGTGTAGAGCGACCGGGTGAGGGTGGCATCAACAGCGACGTCCACCTGCTGAACCATCGGCAGATCACCAATTGTTTTTTTCTGTTCGCGGATCCGGTCGTATACCACCACCGTATCGGTAACGGAATAACCAGCCACTGTAATCAACGCAACGGCAAACAAGGAATCCACCTCCACCCCCGCCAGCAGCCCCAACCAAGCAAAGGCACCACAGGTGAACAACACATCGTGGGCGAGGCAGAGCAGGGCCAGAAAAGCAAAGACGCCGCTATAGGTGAAGGTGATGTAGAGAGCGATGGCGGCAAAGCTGACCAGAAGGGAGATCACGCTGGAACGCAACAGCTGGGAGCCCAGGGTGGGGCCGATGGTGTTGATCGCCGTGCCGGCTGGGGACAGGGGACCAATCTGGGCTTCAAGCTGGGCCACGAGGGCCTTGCTCTGCTCCGAGGCCAGGGCTGGAACCCGTAGCGTTAGGGATCGGCCGCCATCCAGGAGCTGGACCACGCTGCCACTGAGGTTTGGGGACCGCGAGCCCGGTTCTGGCGGCAGACTGATCACCGCTAACTGCTGTTGAACCTGACTGGTGGTGAGACCACCGCAGCTGTTGTCACAGGCTCGCTCCAGCTGAATCTGGGTGCCGCCGGTGAAGTCGAGGCCTGGCTTGAGCGGCGCACGGATGGTGGGGTTCAGCCAACACAAGGCCATACCTACCAGGCTGAGCACGATGCCAACGAAGGAGCCGATCCAGGCGAGACGCCGGTGGCGGTTGATGCGGAAACGGGGAGAAGGGGCGACAGTCACAGAGAAAAGAGCAAGGCTCAGGCCACGGCGCTTGGCAGCTGACGGGCAGGTAGGAAGTAGGTCGGGCGGCGTAGGGCCGGATAGGTCATCAGTAGCCGCAACAGGGTGCGGGTGCAGGTGAGGGCCGTGAACAGGCTGAGCAGCAGGCCGATGGCCAGGGTGACCGCGAAGCCTTTCACCAGACCTGTGCCAAGGAAAAACAAGGCCGCACAACTAATCAGTCCTGTGACATGACCATCAAAGATCGAGGAGAAGGCCAGGGCAAACCCGGTGTCGATCGAGCGGATCAGGGTGTTGCCTGAACGCAGTTCCTCTTTCAAACGCTCAAAGATCAAGACATTGGCATCCACCGCCATGCCCACCGAGAGGATGAATCCGGCAATTCCCGGCAGGGTGAGCGTGACAGGGATCAAGGCATACATCGCCAGGTTGAACAGGGCATACAGGCTCAACGCCAACACCGCCACCATTCCGGGCAACCTGTACACCACCACCATGAAGACGGCCACCAGCGCGAGTCCGGCTAGGGCAGCGGAGAGGCTCGTGCGGATGTTCTCGGCTCCAAGGGAGGGACCGATGCTGCGCTGCTCAATCACCTTCACCGGCAAGGGAAGGGAACCGCCGCGGAGTTGCACTTCCAGGTCATGGGCCTCGTCGGCTGAGAAATTACCGGTGATCGTGGCGGCCCCTCCTGTGATTCCTGCCGACTTGAATTCGGGTCCAACGGTGGCCTCACTGATCGAACGGCCATCCAGGACGATGCCCAGCACCCTGCCGGTGCCGGCGATGGCCTGGGTGAGGGCCGCGAAGTTGTCGCCACCCTGGGGAGTGAATTTGAGGGTCACATCCCAATTGTTGCCTGTGGCTTGTTGCTGGCGACCTGCGGTCACCAGGTCTTTGCCGGCAATGGCCGTGGGGCCATAGAGCGCCACGATTCTTTGGTTCACGGCATCGAGGAGCAGCTTGAGCTGATCGGCTTCACTGCTGCCAGCGGGAACGGTCAGCCCGAGGCCCCGCAGGGCCTTGGCCAAATCCTCGGCCGAAAGATCAACCTTGGGCGATGGGGGGGAAGCCTGACCGTTGACCGGCTGGGGACGAGGCTGCCTTGAGGCAAGGACCGCTTCCGCCTGCCGCTTCAGGGGCAAGAGATTGGCCATTTCCCGTTCGGTGCCCGGCCGTTGGGAGCGGAATTCCAGCAGCGCCGTGCTGCCGAGCACCTTGGCGGCCCGGGTGGGGTCCTGCTCCCCAGGCAGCTGCAACACCAACTGATCGTTGCCGACAGTCTGCAGGGTCGATTCCGCCACGCCCAGACCATTGATGCGGCGCTCGAGCACTTCCTTCACCGCCTCGAGCTGTTCATGGTCCACGGAGCGAATCGCTCCGGCGGGCAAAACTTGGAGTGTCAGCTGGCTGCCTCCCCGCAGGTCAAGCCCCAGCTGGAGGCCAAAGCTGGCGACAAGGGCTCCGGCCGCAATGGCGAGGGCCAGGATCAGGGCAAACCACCCCTGTTGGCGTGCCATATCAAAGACCGCCCGCCTTGAGTTGCCGTGCGGCTTCCACTATCTGATGGGGCTGGATGATCGTCATATTTTCCAGATTACCGTTGTAGGGAGTAGGAATATCCTGGGATGAAAGCCGCACGGGACGGGCGTCTAAGTCATCGAAGCAATGCTCCGTGATCAGGGCAATCAACTCCGCACCGATGCCACCTGTTTTCATGCATTCCTCAACGACGAGCACCTTGTGGGTTTTACGGATCGAACGGGTGATCGTGTCCATATCAAAGGGCTTGAGACTGATCAGATCGATCAATTCCACATCCACACCTTCTTGCTCTAGCTGCTGAATCGCCTTCAGGCAATGGTGGCGCATGCGGGAATAGGTGAGAATCGTGACATCTTTCCCCTCACGAACTAAATCCGCCTGATCGAGGGCGCACACGTATTCGCCATCAGGGATATTTTCGGTCAAATTATAGAGCAAAACATGCTCGAAAAACAGCACGGGATTATTATCACGAATTGCCGCTTTCATTAACCCCTTCGCATTAGTGGGGGTGCTCACCGCAACAATTTTGATCCCAGGGACAGCATGGAAGTAGGCCTCCAGGCGCTGGCTGTGCTCGGCCCCGAGCTGGCGTCCTACGCCTCCTGGGCCGCGGACCACCGTGGGAATCGTGAAGTTACCACCGCTGGTGTAGCGAAGCATCCCCATGTTATTGGAGATTTGATTAAACGCGAGCAGGAGAAATCCCATATTCATTCCCTCCACGATCGGTCGCAGCCCGGTCATGGCGGCGCCGACGGCCATGCCCGTGAAGCTATTTTCGGCGATCGGAGTATCCAAGACCCGCAATTCGCCGTATTTCGCGTAGAGATCCTTCGTCACCTTGTAGGAGCCCCCGTACTGCCCCACGTCCTCGCCCATGACGCATACGTGGGGGTCTCGGGCCATCTCCTCATCGATGGCATCACGCAGGGCATTGAACAGGAGGGTTTCGGCCACGAGGCGTCGTCTTCAAGAACGGCGGATCAACCGGCTGGCCCATGCCGAGATTGGCTGGCCCAGAGGTGGGGCCAACCTATCTCAGCCGCCCGCTGCGAAGGTGCTCAGAAGCAGCACCGAGAGCAGCATGGCCGGAAGCAGCAGGGACACCAGTAGGCCCAGGTCGTGGGGGGTCATCGATTCAACGGGGCTTCCAAGATGGAATACCAAGCCTAGGAAGGGGACGTGGTGCGCGCCGGCACCAGGCTGCGAACAAAGACCAGGGTGAGACCTACGCCGATGAAGGCGAAGCTGAAGGTGGCCAGAAAGGCCATGCCGATGATCAGGGTCTTGAGGGCCGTGGCGATGCTCTGGGCGACCCGGGCGTCGTAATGGGGGGGGTGGGCGACGTAGTAGGCCACGATCCTTTGGCTGAGCTGGAGGCACAACCAAGCCAGCACTCCGCTGGTGAGGGCCCCGGAGAGGAAGCTGAGGGGCCCCTTGCGCGCCGGCTCAGGCAGCACCTCGGAACGCTCAATGGCAGGGTTGGGATCACTCATTGGCCTGAACCGCAGCGCTCGTCCCCAGGCTGGCACCGGAACTGGTGCAGCGACAGCACCAGCTCTCGAAACCTGCCGCCGCCAGGGGACCTGCCAGGGCCGTGGCGGCCCGCCTGGCCGCCGCTAGATCGGCGAACAGGGCAAACAAACTGGGACCGGAACCGCTCATCGCCACCGCCAGCGCCTCCTCGGCGGCGGCCAACAGCGTCAACCCCTCGCTCACACTGACCACCTCCGCGGCCACCACCGACTGGAGATCATTCCGCAGCCGCGGCAGGGACCCCTCACCCCGCAGGGCCGCCACCAGGGGCCCCCGCCGCAGGACGGAACGGCGCTGCTCGAACTCGTCCTCGCGCTCCAGATAAAAATCGCCCCGCAGCTCCCGGCAGCGTCCGTAGGCCCAAGGGGTGGAGACCATGGCGTCGCCATGCTTGATCAGCAGCACCGCCAGGGCCGGTGGATCGCTCAACCCCGCCGTCTCCAGCACCTCCCCGCGCCCGAAACACAATTGGGTGCCCCCGTTGAGACAGAAGGGCATATCGGAGCCGAGGCCTGCCGCCACGGCATGGAGCTGATCGGCCGTTAACCCCAGCCCCCAGAGGGCGTTGAGTCCCACCAGAGCGGCGGCGCCATCACTGGACCCTCCGGCCAGACCGGCGCCGATCGGGATGCGTTTGGACAACGCGATCCGGGCGCCCAGTTCCGGCAGTCCCACATGGGAGCGCAATCGTTCCGCCGCCCTCACAATCAGGTTGTCGGCATCGGTCGGCAGGTCGGGGGCGTCGCAGTGCAGGTCAATGCGGCCGTCGGCGGTGGGCCGCATCGTGAGCGTGTCCACCAGGTCGAGGGTCTGCATGACCATGGCCAGTTCATGGAAACCATCGGGTCGTAGTCCCAAGACCTCCAGATGGAGATTGATCTTGGCGGGGGCATGGACCGTGAGCTCAGCCATCGTTTTCGGCCTCTCCGGAAGCCAAGCAGCGGCTCTGATTCAAACCGGCAGCCAAGGCCAGCCACTGGTCCGGAGCCAGCTCCTGGGGGCGCTGACCCAGATCCACACCCGCGGTAGCGGCCAAGTCCGCCAGGGGCGCGGCGGGTAGCAGGCCGGCCAGGGTGTTGCGCAACATCTTGCGGCGGGAGGCGAAGCAACGTCGGAGGAGCTGTTCCATCGCCCGTGCCAGGGCGGCGGACGGAAGCTGTTCGGCCCCGTGGGGTTCCAACAGGATCACCTCCGAATTCACCTTCGGCGGTGGGGTGAAGCAGCGGGGCGGCACCGCACACACGCTCTGACAGCGGGCCAACACCTGCATCCGCACGCTCAGCGCTGAGTAGCAACTGCTCCCCGGTTCGGCTCGGATGCGTTCCCCCACTTCCTGTTGCACCAACAACACCAGCCGCCGGTAGGGCGGTTGGACGGGGCGGTCCAGGCGACCCACCAACCTCTCCAGCAGAGGCCCCGTGATGTTGTAAGGGATGTTGGCCACAACAATGTCAGGAGCCTGGAGGCCCTCGTCACGGAGATCCAGCTGCAGGGCATCGCCTTCCAGCAACCGAAACCGCTGATCGGCGCCGAACCGAAGGCGCAACCCCGCCACCAGATCCCGATCCAGCTCCACCGCCAGCAGGGAGGTCAGCGGCGATGCCAGGAGACGCTCGGTGAGGGCACCCCTGCCCGGGCCCACCTCGAGCACCCGATCTCCGCCTTGAAGGGCAGCGGCGGCCACGATCCGATCGAGCACGGTGGGGTCCATCAACCAGTGCTGACCAAAGCGTTTGCGGGCCCGATGGCCAGCGAAAGTCATGAACGGGGACGCGGGTTGGATCCAGATTGCTGCTCCGCCGTTCCCCGAGGGATGAACCCGGCCTAGACATCCGTCTAACTCCCCACAACGCGATGTCACCACAACTAACCCTGTTGACGGTCCTGCTGGGGATGGGCATGGCCCCGGCCCTGGCCGGAAATGCCACCGCCGAATCCATCTGGGATCGACAGAGCGCCCGCCAGCAAGCCCTGCAACAGGTTCCGACCGGTGCCACGGTGAGTCGCACCAGCTGCGAGGAGTTCAGCGTGGGACGGGGCGACAACAGTCGCTACCGCTGCACGGTCTGGTGGAACGATCCAGCCAAGCCCTGAGCTCCCGACGCTCAACGGGTCAATGGTCGACCGACAGCCAACGCACGACCCCCGATCCCGGGGCGAGCGGAACCAGGGCCAACACCAGCTGGACCCCAGTCGCCTGCCAAGCGGGATTCTGGGCTAACCAGCACGCCAGGGTGCGGCCCAGCCGGCGTCGCTTGCGGTGGTCGAAGGCGCCTACTCCCCAGCCATCACTGCCGCAACGGCGCCTCCCCTTCACCTCCA
Source organism: uncultured cyanobacterium (assembly GCA_903856805.1). Lineage (GTDB taxonomy): Bacteria > Cyanobacteriota > Cyanobacteriia > PCC-6307 > Cyanobiaceae > Cyanobium. Next base: position 71,699 of record CAIOCZ010000090.1, read on the forward strand.
CCATCAACAGCCGGCCTGGTTTCGCCATCAGCAGATCCATCTCTCCCCACCGGCAGCGCCAGTTACGGGCCACCATGGTCCAGCCGCGCTGCTGGAGCAGCCGCAGCACCCGTTGTTCGGCCCAGTCCCCCTGCCGTTGTTCGGGAGTGCGGCGCCGGCCGCCGGGGTGCGGACCTGGGGCTGACGGCAGGGGCATCGCAGATCGGCGGCGGATGCCACCAGGGTTCCCAGGCCCTGCCCGCAGACTCAAGCCAGCAACGAACCTGAGCGCATCAAAGTTTCGATCTGCGCTGGGGACTGGGGGGGCGCCAGGTGATACCCCTGGCCGTGGCGACAGCCAAGACTGATCAACATCTGCAGTTGTCGGGCCCGTTCGATCCCTTCCACCACCACCTCCAGCTCTGTATTACGAGCATAACTAATCAAGGAATCGATCATCGACTGCTGCATCTGGTCGTAATCAATGGCCGCAATCAGGCTGCGATCAATCTTGACACTCGTAAAAGGAAGCTCACGAAGCCGGCGCAACCCCGCATAACCACTGCCAAAATCATCCATGGCTAGGCCGAAGCCAAGCCGCCGTAATTCGAGAAATTGGATTGCACCCACCCCAGCCAAATCGAGGAAACTGTTTTCGGCAATTTCAAGAATAATCCGCCCAGGAGTTAAACCATGCTGATCGAGGAGCCGTTGGAGTTCGCTGATCCATTCAGGTTCCCTCAGCCGCAGTGGCGAAATATTGATCGAAAGACGCTCCACCTTTAAGCCACTACGATCCCATCGGGCCAACTGGGATAGGGCCCGCTGGATCACCCTTTGCTCCAATAGCGCCATTTGTTGAGTGGCTTGGGCAACATCAATGAAATCCTCTGGATTCTGCTGACCAAGTTCAGAATCATGCCAGCGACAGAGCACCTCAACCGCCTTAATCGAACCGCTGGAAAGTTCCATAATCGGCTGATAAGCTAGCTCTAGCTTGTCCTGTTCAATGGCACTTGCCAGGGGGTGGGCCAGCAGGCTAAGAAGTCGAACCTGCCGTTCCTCGGGTAAGGCAACGCAGCAGTTAGTGAAGGGATAGCGGTGGGTTTCATCGAGGGCCCGACCTGCCACCACTAGCAATTGGCGAAAATCATTTCCGTCGTCTTGGGCACGACTCACCCCCACCGACACCGAGGGCTCCAGCACATGTTCCGCCATGGTGATCGGAGCCTCCAGCAGGACCATCATCTCCTCTGCCCTGATCCTGGCCGCCTCGACGGTCAACATCCCCGGCAGGATCACCACCAGCCGATCACCTCCCTGGCGGGCGAGAAAGCCCGGCGAAGGCAGGGCTTCCGTGAGACGACGAACTAGCTCCTCCACCAGGGCCTCAGCCGCCGTGACTCCGAGCTTGCCGCGGATGAGATCAATTTGCAGCAACTCAATCATGAAGAGCCCATACCCTGCTTGCTGGTAGCCCTGGCTGATTTGATCCATCTCCGCCAGGCTGACCAAGGGCTCCAGCAGCTCGAGCAGCAACCAGGGGACTGTCGCAGAGCCACGGATTTGCAGGGGTCGGAGCCGGACCGGCACGCTGCACGGCTGATTGAGGCGACGGCTGGTGCGGCCTGCCTCGAGATTTAATTGGCCATAGAGCATGGAGTCTGGTTCGGACGTCAGGGTGGCTGGGTTCAGATCACACAGACGTTGCAAGGGCACCTTGGAGAGCTCCCCCGCAGATCGCCCCAAGCGGCTGGCGAACTTACGGTTGAACACCACCACACAACCTTGGCCATCGCACAACGCCGCAGCAGAGGACCACGCCTCCATCAAGCCCGCGAGTGCCCCTGCGTGGGATCCAACCGAACTGCCGCTCATGACTTCAAAAACCAAGGCGCCGAATAATGTGAAGAAGATTGCAGAAACAAGCATTCAGGCCAGCAAGGCCTCGGGAACAAGCTAAGTCAGAGAACAAAAGACTGTTGATACGAGGCCTCATCGCAGACTTTTCGCGAGTGGAATTCCGCGTTGCACCAAGATCAGGCTTGAGACACGATTTACACCTGCATCTGAAGGGGTGCGACAAACTCTAAACTAGTGCTCCACGGAGCGCAACAGCTGACAGCCCCTTGCATTCATAATTTTGCATGACAACTTTTGCAATTAGCTGTCATTCCCCATGTTTTGAAAATTGATTTTGTTCTATTTCCATCATTGGAGACGGCCTCGAGTGGATCAACCGCGGGCGTTGCCAACTTGTCGAAAAGGCAATTCACAGGCGTAGCGCCCTGCTGCTTCTGCCCCCCATGCCCCCGCTGGCGAAGCTCTCGGCGCTCCTGCCTTTGGGCCAGAGGTTGTCCCAGCCCTTGGCCTCAGTCTCCACTGGCCTTGCCCGAGAGCGTCGTTGGTGGCCAGGAAGGCATAGGCGGCGCCATGGGCGTCCTTGACGCTCGGGAGGCTGCTGAAATTCGGCATGGCGGGCGGCCTGGAGGGGTCATCAGAAACTTGGCTGCATTTTGAGAGCCCCCGGCCCTTCCAATCCACCTACAGATGTAGGGGTGAGGTGTTCAGGGGCGGGGCACCAGCAGCCCCAGGGCGATCGCCCGGCTGAGCAGCTCGGTGCGATTGGCGGCCCCCAGCTTGCGGCAGAGGTTGCCCACGTAATCGCGTACCGTCGTAGCGGCGATCTCGGCCTGCTGGGCGATCTGCTTGTTGGTGAGGCCCCGCGCCAGCCCTTCCAGCACCTGCCGCTCGCGGCCGCTGAGCACCACCGCCCCTGACTCCAGCCGTTCGCGGAGGAAGGGATCCAGGTAGGTGTGGCCGCGCCGCAGCGCTTGCAGGGCCCGGATCACGACACCGGTCCCAAAGCTCTGAACATGGACGATCGCCTGGGCCTGGCAGTCCGCCAGGGTTGCGGTGGTGAGCCAGTGGTTGTCCTGCACCAACACCATGATCTGGAGGGCCGGCTCCAGAGCCCGCAGCCGCCGCGTCAGCGCCCGGCCCTGGTCGCTGCCGAGCGAATCGGAAAGAACCACCAGCGGGGCCCCCAAGCTGCCCTGCTGCAGCTCCTGTTGCACGAGATCCCACACCTCCTGCTCAGTGATGCCACAGCCGCGCAAGATCGGATGCTGTGCCGCCAGCCCCAGCCGCGCCGCCATGTGCACCTCCAGCCACGAGCCACTGCCGAACACGATCGGCCAGCCCCCCAGCAGCCCGTTCACCAAGCGGGTGCGCCGCAGGAAGCCAATGCTGCCCGGCACGAAGCGCAGGGACTCGCCCGCGGTGGCGAACATGAGCGGCTCACGGTGGGGGGCGCCGATCGGATCAGACATCACGGACACCCTCCACAATAGTCAAATCTTCTGAAATTCTTATATAGCCTGGAACCGTCCTACGCCGCCACCAAACTTGGCTCCCCCAGAGCCCGGTGACAACCACCAGCCCAAACAGAGCGCGATCTGATCTCAGGGGCAAAATGTGGCGATTCAGGCGGTTGGTCTGCCACCTCTTAGGTCGTATCGACCTGCTGCTTCCGAGCCCCAGGGCTTGCCTTGCCTAGGCTCCTGCTTCGTCGTTCCCTCACCAGATGCGAGGCCCCTGTGCGCCGCTGATCGGCCTGTTCGCCTGCCTGGCGCTGGTTGTTGCCACCGGGCTCTGGAACCCCGCCCCCGCCTTGGCAGCCATGGACTACGCCAAACAGGTGCTGATCGGCGCTGACTTCCATGGCGCCGACCTGCGGGGGGTCACGTTCAATCTCACCAATCTCCGCGACGCCAACTTCGCGGAGGCTGATCTGCGTGGCGCCAGCCTGTTTGGCGCCAAACTTCAGGATGCCGATCTCCACGGGGCTGACCTGCGCGACGCCACCCTGGATTCGGCGGTGCTGGACGGCACCGACCTGCGCAATGCCCGTCTCGACGACGCCTTCGCCTTCAACACCAAATTCAGCCACGTTCGCGTTGAGGGTGCCGATTTCAGCAACGTTCCCCTCCGCGCCGATGCCCGCAAGCTGTTGTGCGCCGACGCAAGCGGAACCAATCCGCTCAGCGGCCGTGCCACCCGCGCCACACTGGATTGCCCCTGAACCGTCTTCGTCGGTCATGAGCTTCGATGCCCGCAGCCGGGAACGCCTGGAGTCCTTGGGTCGCCAACTGCCGCAGCGGCTGCCCCCGCCCGTGACCGGGCCCGCCTCCCCGTCCGAGCCGGTCCAGAATCCCCGGCGTCACAAGGTGGAAACCGAACAGGATCCGCAGCAATTGTTTCGCGAGCTGATGGATGTCAGCCCCGATGGCACGGTTCCTCCCCATCTGATGGACCGTCTGCGCCAAATCGAACACCGCCGCGATGCACCGATTCAGGCGGTGTCGGCGGCCGGGGCAGCGACCGGGGGAGCGGCGCCGACCCCGAACCAATCTGGAGTCCGCTCCGGTCGGCAGCCGATTCGCTCCTCCGACCGTGAACAACGGCTCAAGCGTTCCGGATCGCCAGAAGCCAGCGCGCTCTACACCGCCTTTCAGCAACTCCTGCTGGAGGATGACTCCCTGGACTGAGGCCCCGACAGACCTTTTCTGTTCAGTCCTGGGGCGGCTCCAGTTGAATGGTGCTGTGGGCGATGCCCAGCTTGGCCAGCCGCCCCTTGGCCTCATGGAGCAGCTCCATATCGTCAACATCGCTGTCGAGGCGCCGTTTCAGGTGGGCCGTCAGGGCGTTCTGAGACGTGCTCATCCCCCACACATGCAGATGGTGCACGTCCACCACCCCTGGTAGGCCCCGCAGGGCCTGATCCACCGCGCTCAGCTGAATGCCCGGTGGCACGGCGTCGAGGGCGACGGCCAGGCTCTCCCGCAACAACGTCCAGCCGCTCCAGGCCACGGCCAAGCCAACGCCGATGGCCGTGATCGCATCCAGCCAAACCCAATGGGTGATGGCCACCAGCACGGCACTGACCAGGACCGCCGCCGAAACGGCCGCATCGGTGAGGAGATGCACCACGGCCGCCCGGCGATTGAGATCATGCTGATGGCCCGAGCCGAACAGGCGGGCGGACAACAGATTGACGGCAATCCCCACGGCCGCGGCTGCGGCCACCGGCAGGCTGACCAGGGCCACGGGCTCGGCCAGTCGCTGGATCGCCTCCACCACCACCACGGCCGAGGCCATCAGGATCAGCACCGCATTCACCAACGACGCCAGTTGGGTGCTGCGCCCGAAGCCATAGGTAAAGCGTTCGGTGGTGGGCCTACCGCTCAGTCGTTCCGCTCCCCAGCCGAGCAATAACCCAGCCACATCGCCGAGGTTATGCACGGCATCCCCGATCAGGGCCAGGGAACCGAAGCCGAAACCGATTGCCAACTGCAACCCCGACAGTCCGGTATTGAGGACGATGCTCCAGCGGAAGGCGGCCGCCGAAGCGAGCCGATGCTGATGTTGATGGCGATGGGGCTGGCGTTGAATCTCCACGGCCGGATGGGCCTGGGAATGCTGGTGGTGGTCGTGGTGGTTATCCATCACCGCAGAGCTTGCCAGAAGGAAGCTCCGGCAAACGCCAGGAACAGGCCACCACTGAGCTGATAGAGCAATCGTTCACTGATACGACCGCCGATCCAGCGCCCCGCCCCGACCGCCAGCCAAGTGACGGCCGCGTGACCAGTGAGGGTCCCCAGCAGCAGTCCAAGAAAGGCGAACCCCGGAGCGGTGGCCAACAGAATGGTGGCGAACTGGGTGCGATCCCCAAGTTCGGCAATAAACACCAGAGTGAACGCCTCCCAGATCACCGGCCAGGCGCCCTGAATCTTCTGGTGCGTCTCAGCGGCATTCACGGCCGCCTCCGCCTCCTCCGCCTCCCCCTCCGCAGCGGTTCCCCCCATCCCCCGTGCGTCGTTGAGCAGCTTGAGCCCAAATATCAGAAACAGACCCGCCGCCAGCCACGGCACCACATTGGCGGGCAACAGCTCCCGCAGGCCGTAGCCCAGGCCCAGGGAGATCAGGGTGACCGCGGCCAAGGCAAGGAAGGCCCCCAGAAAGACCCAGCGGGGGCGATGGCGCGCCGCCAGGATCAGGGCCATAAAAAAGGTTTTGTCGCCCAGTTCAGCCAAGGTGATAGCCGTGAGGCTGGAGCCAAAGGCCGCCAGGGCTGGATCGCCGGATGAAGCAATGACCATGTCTTCAGATTGCCTTGGCACCCGTCAAGTTGTCGTGCACGACGGACACAGCCCGTGGGCTGATGCCATCAGCCGCTTGGTAACTCCACCGCAAACACACAATGCCCCGGCCGGCCATCCACCAAGCGGATCTCGCCGCCATGGTTGCGGGCGATGGCCCGGGCGATGGCCAAGCCCAGCCCACTGTGGCCCGGCTCCGGGGCGGCGATGCCTTCGCCCTGCCAAAAACGCTCAAACACGCGCTTCTGATCCTCGGCAGCGATGCCGCCACCGCTGTCGATGATCTGCACCACCAGCCGCAATCTGCTGCGATGGAGCCTCACCTGCACCACACCTCCCTCGGGGCTGTGATCAATGGCATTGACCAGCACATTGGTGAACAGCCGCTGCAGCTGCTCCGGCTGCCCCCACAGCCTGCCGCCCTCTGCCTTCTCCGCTGTGTCCAGCTGCAATGTCACCTGCCGCGCCGCCGCTCGGGCCTCGTAAAAATTGAGCAGGTCCTCCAGCAACTCGCTGAGTTCAAAACGCTGCCATCGGGCGCCCTGGCTTCTCCCCTCCCCCAC
>CAIOCZ010000091.1 GCA_903856805.1 uncultured cyanobacterium
ATCGGCACTCAGCTGGTAAGTGGAGCCATCAACGCTGACATCGAAGGTGACCGACTGGGCACCACTGGGCTGAACCGTGCCGTAGAGAAGCTGATAGGTGCTGCTCGGCACAACGATGTAGGTTTGCTGCGCACTGATGGCGTTATCGACGGCACTGTTGATCACCGCCGCCGTCGCCAGGGTGCCAATGCCCCAAAGGGCAGCCTGCCCTCCCCACCAACCCCAGCTGGGGGTCGCCCAACCGCCATACCAGCCATAATTCCAGGGGCGTGCATAACCCCAGCCGGGGCGAGCCCAGCCGGCATTGACGTTGACATTGTTGACGTTCACCTGCCGCCAATTGCGATTGACATCGCGGTTCACGTTGCGATTGACGTTTCGGTTGATATCGCGGTTGACGTTGCGATTCAGATCTCGGTTACTCAGATCTCTGTTGTTCAGAGTTCGATTGGTCAGATCACGATTGCCGGGATTTCGGTTGGTCAGGTCACGATTGCCGAGATTGCGATCGCCGCTGGGGCGATTGAGCGTTGTTCGATCTCCCAGGCTGCCGCCACCGCCGACGGGTCTGCGATCCCCCAAGGAGGGAGCCGGCCGACTGCCCTGCCCCCCCTGGCTCCAACCCCCGCGAGGGGAACTGGAGCCCCGATTGAAGCCGGCCGCGCCATCGGAGCCCCTGAAGCCACTCTGGGCCCGCGCTCCGCCACCGCCACCACCGCGCCCTCCACCGCTGAACGACCGGCCACCGCCACCGCCACCGGTACGCCCGCCACCACCACCGCCACCGCCACCGCGGGCCACCAGCTCAGCAGAACGGGAACTTCTGGATTCCACGAGCGAGGCCAAGGCGAACGAGGGAAGCACCGGAAGCGCCAGAACACCGGCCATCAAGACACCAATTCCTGTGGCTGTCTTCATTTGTTCAGCACCTCGCAGCCGGCGTCGTAGCAGCTGGCATCAACCCGACCATCGGGTCCAAAATGGACTCGCACAAGATCGCGCCCAGCCAATCTTGTATTCGCTTGATCCTCCCGAATACTGTTGAGATAATTGGGATTGACGACACACAATTCGCGGTCGTTAAAGCAAATCGTATTCGTCGAAAAGCGAGCCGCTGCGTTGGTCACCCTCACCCAAGACTTGCTGGCCTGATTCCAACGGGTAATCGTGACCGGATCATCGGTGATCCGAAGCGTTTCCATAGCGGCCCCAATCCGGTGTCGGTAGAGCGTGACCTTGTCTGCGGCCGCATTCTCGGCCTCAACGGTGCAGGGGACCGGCGCCGCAGCGGCCAGGCTACAGGTGGTGGCCAGGGTGTAAAGCACCTCCGTGCGTCCTGGAGTGGGGGCCAGCAGGGTCGTCAGGGTGATCGCCCCAACCAACGCACCGGCCATCCGGGCTGGGGAAGGCTGACGGGGCCGGCTCACGGTCCGGCAAGATTCGAACTTGCGCTGAAGCATGAAAGGAGCAGGAGCGAGGTGGGCCCGCCGAAACGGGTTCTTCACAAGCATGGAGATACCAATGGCCCAGTGCGCGTATTCACCCGCTTAAGTGATACAAAACGCGACCGAAGGGAGGCCAATGACCTCCCCCCTCCAGCGGCAGTCCGCGGTGGCAGGGAACGGCTCAACCGCGACCGAGACTGGATTTCATGGTGTTGATCACATCCTCGACGGAGAAACTGGCAGCCTTTTGGCGCGGCGGGAATTCCTGGAAGGTGGCCAGGAATTGGGCCACATAGGTTTGGGCTGGAACCAACAAAAATACGTGATCGAACATCCAGTCCCAGTAGGTGTTTGAGGTGATATCGGCCCGCTCGTAGGGATCGGTGAGCAGGTTGAAGATCTTGGGAACACGCAGTTTGACAAACGGCTCTGCCCAGATCTGACATGTCCCCGGCTCACGCTGCTCCATGAACACGAACTTCCAGTTGTCATAGCGCAGGCCCGTGAGATCACCGTCGTCGGAAAAGTAGAAAAATTCGATCCTGGGACTCTTGTCCGCTTTGCCCGTCCAATAATCAAGCATATTATAACCATCAAGATGAATCTTGAAGGTTTTCGAGCCCACCTGGTAGCCCTGCAGCAATTTCTCCTTGATGTCCGGCTCTCCTGCGGCGGCCAGGAGGGTGGGCAACCAGTCCAGGTGGCTGACTATGCCGGTAAAGAGGGTACCGGGGGCAATCTGACCGGGCCAGCGCACCAGGGCCGGCACCCGGTAGGCGCCTTCCCAGTTGGAGTTCTTTTCGTTGCGGAACGGGGTCATGCCAGCATCGGGCCAACTGTTCATATGGGGGCCGTTATCCGTGCCATACATCACGATCGTGTTATCGGCGATGCCCAGCTCATCCACCAGGGCCAGCATCTCGCCGATGCACTCATCGTGATAGATCATCACATCGTGATATTCCGACTGCCAACGGCCGCTGCGGCCCACATCCTGGGACCTGGCATAGGTGCGGAAGTGCATGTGGGTGGTGTTGAACCAGACGAAGAAGGGTTCACCTGAGGCCACGGCATCGCGGATGAAGCGCTTGGCCTCCACCATGAACTCATCATCGGCGGTTTCCATGCGTTTGCGGGTCAACGGACCGGTGTTCTCGATTCGCTGCCCCCCCTGTCCATCGGCCCAGCAATGCAGCACTCCGCGGGGCCCAAAACGCTCCTTGAAGTGGGGAAAGTCTTCCGCGGTTGGGTAGTCGCGCAACTCCGGCTCTTCTTCAGCATTGAGATGATAAAGATTGCCAAAAAACTCGTCAAAGCCGTGCATCGTCGGCAAATGTTCATCCCGATCGCCGAAGTGATTCTTGCCAAACTGGCCGGTGCGATAGCCCTGGGGCTTGAGCAGTTCGGCGATGGTGGGATCCTCCGCCTTGAATCCCAGTTCCGCCCCCGGCAACCCCACCTTGCTCAGGCCGGTACGAAACACGCTTTGGCCGGTGATAAACGCAGCTCGCCCGGCGGTGCAGCTCTGCTCAGCGTAGTAATGAATGAACCGACCACCTTCCCGGGCAATGCGATCAATGTTGGGGGTTTGATAACCCATCAAACCATCGCTATAGCAACTGAGGTTGCTTTGGCCAATATCGTCTCCCCAAAGAATGAGGATGTTGGGCTTGGGATTGGCCATGGGGAGAGGGTTTGTAGAACCGCAGGATGGGCGAGGGGAGACCAACCCGTCAACTCACGACGGGCAAGTTTCCATCATGGAAGGATCGGGCAGGCCAGTCAGCTCAAAAAGGGCCAACTCTGCCGCTCCCATTCAAGCCGTTACCGTCCGCAGCCGCCGCAGGACCGGGATGGAGGCGAGCACGGTGACCAGCAGGTAGGCCAGAATGGTCAGCTTGACGCCGGGCAGCCCGGCTGCATGGGTTTGGGCGAGCAGGAGGGCCAAACCCGGGTTGCGCATCGAGGTGACCAGGGACACGGTGATCCGCTGTTCCCGCCCCTCGCCGGCCAGGCCATATCCGATCGCCAAGGTGATCAGCACCATGACCACCATCGCCACCAGGGCCCAGAGATTGGCGGCCACGAAGGGCACCAGCAAGGGCCCCGTCTTGACCAGAACGACCACCACTAACAGCACCAACAGGACATTGGCGAAGCGATCAAGGGGCCCCATGATCCGATCCGCAAACGCGGGCCAGCGCCGTCGCAGCAGCAGACCTAATACCAGCGGCAGCACCTGGGACATCCCCACCTGGCCCGCCACATCGACGGCCTCGACCCGCCAGCCCTCCACGCCAAAGACCTGGCGGAACACCCCCGCCAGCAACGGCACCGACAGGATCGCCACCAGGGCCGCCGCCACCTGCAACAGGGCCGCCAGCTCCCGGCTGCCCCCCTGCTTGCCGGCCTTGCGCAGGGTCATCGGCGCACTGGGGCAGAGCACCATCAGGGCGATGCCGATGCGCACCACGGGCGCCAGAGCTGTCGTGATCGGCAACATCAGCAGCACCAACCCCGCCAGGGGCACCAGGCCGCAGGAGCCGACCAGGGCCCGGACCACCATCCAGGGGCGATGACGCAACTGGTTCAAGGCCCCGCCCTGGAGGCCCAGCCCCAGGGCCAACATGATCGTGAACAGGGTGAATTTGATCAACATTCGAGGGTGGATCTCAACGACAATCGGGGAAAGGAAACGAGTCCCAGGGGACCTCAGCCCGTGACCATCGCCAGGCCGAGCAGGGCGAGGGCAGCGACACCGATGACCGTGATGGCGATGGCCGTGAACCAGGCCAACGACCGCTGGTCCGGTGCGTACACAAAACGCTCCTGACGCAACCGTTGCAGATCACGGCGGTACTGCACCGTGGCCGCCAGCATCGCCACGATGCCCGTGAGCACGAAGGCCATGGCCACCAGCCGCACCCCCCAGCCCGCGTGGGCGGTGGGTGACTCCAGGGTGCGGTGGAGGACCTCAATGATCTTGTCCAAACCGAAGCCGAAGCTGATCAGGGACAGACAGGTGCGGATCCAGGCCATCAGGGTGCGATCCAAGGCATTGCGGTTGCGCTGCCTGGCCAGTTCGTCGGTGAGGTTCATGGCGACGAAGAAAGGAGAATCGGCACAAAGTCAATAAGACTGGATCCCTGACAACCAATTCAACGGCCTGCCCAAGGCCGGCGCAGCATGTTGCAACACTGCCTGCTGGTCACGGGGGACGACTGGTTCTAACGTTTGAATGAAATCTGACGGGCGCGGAGGGACAACGGCATGGGCGTGATCAATCGATGTGCCATCGCCGTGGCCCCCCTGGAGCCGATGCGGCATTGGAGCCGGCCGTTCTGGACCCGGGAGGACATGGAAGGGCTGGCGGACGATCACAGCCTCTATTTGATTCCCGCCTATGACACGGAAGCCGAGGCGGAGACCCTGCTGATGGAGCACTGGCCGGCGATCTTCACGGCCGAACTGGACCTCTGGTGTCGCGATGGACAGCACTGGCCCCAGTCCCGCAGTTATGGCCTCTTTCGCGAATGGTTCTCCGTGCGCTTCTTTCCACTCGTGGAGGATTTAGGAAAGAATGATCTGCGGACCTACAACGTGAACGAGGGGTTCCGGGCTGGGGTACGCACTGCCCTGTCCTAATCCTCAGGATGCTGTTTCACATTCGCCACGTTCTGCACTACCGCTACGCCGAGCCGGTGTTCCTGGAGCCGACCACCGTGCGACTCAGCCCCCGCCAGGATGCCAGCCAGCGGCTGCACCACCACAGCCTGGTGGTGGAGGCGAGCCCGAGTGGCCGCAGCCCCATCCTGGACGTCAACGGCGGGGAGGCGGTGGTGCTCTGGTTCGACGACCGACGTCAGGAGCTGCGGCTGGAGCTGGACATGCGGGTGGAAACCCTGCGCAGCAACCCCTTCGACTGGATTGTGACGGAAGTGGAAGCCCGGCGTTTGCCCGTGACCTATCCACCGGCGGAAGCCCTGGCCCTGGCCCCATACCGCCAAGGAGCTGAAGCGATCAGCCCGATCGTGACGGCCTGGGCCGAGACATTGGCCGCCGAGGTGGGGGGCGATACGGGCACCCTGTTGATCCATTTGGCCGACACCATCCACCACGACTTCCACCATGTCGGCCGCCCCGAAGGAGAGCCGATGACAGCGGAACAGACCTTGGCGGACCGCACCGGCGCCTGTCGGGATACGGCCATGCTCTATGTGGAGGCCTGTCGAAGCCTGGGCCTGGCGGCTCGGTTTGTGAGCGGCTATTCCATGCACCATCCCGAGGAGGTGACCGAGCATGAATTGCATGCCTGGGCGGAGGTGTATGTGCCGGGCGGCGGTTGGCGCGGCTATGACCCCAGCCTGGGTTTAGCGGTGGCCGATGGCCATGTGGCCCTCACCAGTGCTCCGGACCATCGGCTGGCCGCTGCCGTCAGCGGGTCCTATCGCGGCACCGGCATCGAGTCCACCTTGACCTACGGGGTTGTGGTGACGGCAGCCCCTACGGGCAAAGATTTGGATGAGCTGCTAACCAAGAGAAAAGAAGATCGCTGATCGCCAGGACGCCGCGACCTTCTTGCGGGGGGAACCGTGACACATACAGATCGAGATCTTTAAGCCAAGGTGATCCCGGAGTGAACATCACCGACCTGGGAAGACGCCAGCTGGGCAAGATGACTCACCTGTTCCCGCAGGAGGGGGACCACAGTCTCTGATTGTTGATCGGCGATGAATTCCCAGTAAGCGTTGCTACCAAGAAACGATGAAGGCGATGAATCTGGCATGGCTCGGGCCACAAGGTCATGGATAGGAAATTTAAACGCCGGAAGCGAAAAGTCCGTAGCCAGGACTACGTTGACCAGCAGCTCCTTGTTCGCGGCAACCTGACCCTGCTGGCTCAGCGCCGCTGCCGCAGGCGCGGCCAGCACCAGCGCACGTTCACCGACGGGGCAGCGCGGCCGCTCGATAGCCTGAAGTCAAGATGCTTCAGCAGCCTGCCCAGCCGGGTCAGCAGCTTTCCCCAGGGGGTGGAGAGCCAAAAACATCGCTCCAGCTGACGCCGCCGCACCCCCTGACGCCATAGCAGTTCCTGCAGCACCGCCCGATGGCGCTGACGTTGCACCCCTCCGGCCGGACTCTCCCGCAGATCGGCCTCAAGGCGCTGCAGTTGGTCATCGGCGAGCTGGCGCAGCAACCGCGCGAAGTCGCCAGGACCGTAGCGGGGCAAACGCATGGACCAGGGTCCGTGAGGTCGCTGCCAGTCTGAGAACGCTTGTGGAGGCTGAAAAGGAACAGGGAGGGAATGCCGCGCATACGGCGCACGCCCAGGTCATGACCGAGGGCGGCCTCAGTCCGGGGTCACCTCGGCCGGGAAACGCAGAACGTGGTCCGGCCCACGCTGCGAATCAACTGGTCCAACTCAGCCTGCATCGCCGCGACCACCTGGAGATAACAGGCCTGGACATAGGGCTTGTCCCGACTGGCGGCATGGCCCGTGCGCTCCAAGCGAATCGGGGCGCAAACGCGGGTATGGATCGGCACGGGCAGGGGAAGGTTGGGCAAGGGCCCCAACGCCAGTCCCCAGGGCAGGCCGAGGTAAACCGGTAACACCTCCGGATCCACCCCCAGCACCCAGGGCATGCCCAGCGCATGGAGTCGGCGGGCTAGGGGGTAGAGGTCGTCGAGCACGATCAGGGTGTCGTGACTGCCCCAGGAAATCAGCGGCACGATGGGAAGCCCGTACCAGATCGCCAGACGCAAAAAGCCGGTCCGCCCGGCCAGATGAATCCTGTCGCGGTGGCGATGGGGACGGAAGGCATCTTGGCCACCCCCGGGATAGACCAACAGGCTGTGGCCACGGTCCAACACGGCCATGGCATTGCGCGGGGTGTAGGGGATGGCACCCACCCGGGCCACCTCCTTCGCCACCCACGGGTAACCCTGCCACAACTTGGCGTGGGCCAATCCATAGATGGGTCGATCGGTGCCAAAACGCCGAAACCAGTCGTAGGCGGCCATCGGCAGATCCGGGGAGGCCAGGCCGCCGTTGTGACTGCCCACAACCAACACCTGATCGTTGGCGTCGAGTTGCTCCCATCCAGAGGTCTGGACCCGGAAATAGTGTCGATAGAGCCAGGCCCAGACCGGCATCAGCTGGCGAATCCGCTGGGGATCGCGTTGCAGCCAGGGCTCGGGGTCGGTGGGGAAAGCGAGCCGCATGCCGAAGGGGCCGAAGGAGAGAGGCCCGGATGGTGA
>CAIOCZ010000092.1 GCA_903856805.1 uncultured cyanobacterium
TGTCGACGACGGCGGCTCAGTTAGTGGCCTTCGGCCCTAAAGATCTCCGCTCAAGCGCAGCCGACGCAGCAGGGTGTTCAACACGGTGTCCTGGCCGGTTGTGATCTCGGCGCGCAGCTCCATGCCCGGCCGCAATCGGCACGGGTTTCCCCCTCGCCCCAGCTCCAGCCTGGCGGGCCGCAGGGTCAAGGCGAAGTGGTGGCCTGCTTCCCCGGCGGTGCTGACCACATCGGGGGCCACCTGAATCAACCGGGCCGGCATCGTGCCGTAATCGGGATAGGGACAGCCCTCCACCTTGAGCCGTGCCGATTGCCCCACGGCCAGGCGGGCGATGGCGTTGGAGGGCACTTGCACCCGGGCCACCAGGGCCCGCCCCGAGGGGGCGATCCGCGCCAGCTCCTGGCCCTCCGAGACCCATTGCTGGGGGTTGCGTAACTGCAGGGACAGCAGCACCCCATCCACCGGGGCCAGAATTTCGGTCCTCCCCAGATCCCGCCCCAGTTGGGCGGCGTCAGCGATCACCTGGCGGCGCTGCTGCTCCAATTGGGTCAGGCGGCTTTGGTTGCGGGCCTGTTGCTCACTCAGCTCCTGTTCCGTTCGCGCCAGGCCCAGTTCCGCCGCCCGGTAATTGGCGGCTTTCGCCTCCAGTTGTTCTGCGGATCCAGCCCCGCTGCGATAGAGCAACGCATACCGCTGCCATTCCGACTGGGCCAGCTCCAGGGCCGACGCTGCCTTCTGCCCATCGAGGGTCAGGCCATTGAGGCTGGCCTGATTTTCTCGCTCCTGGGTAACAATCTGTTGGGCAAGTCCTTGCTCCTGCTCCCCAAGGGCCTGGCGTCGGGCCACCAGATCGGCCGGATCCAACCGGGCCAGCACCTGCCCCCCCCGCACCGCCTGGTCGGCCCCCACCAGGATCTCCGTAATCCTGCCGTCGCTGGGGGCCTGCACCACGCTGGTTTCCCCCGCTGGTCGCAATTGGCCCGTGGCCCGCACAATCTGGGGGGCCGGGGTGACGGCCAGCAGGACCAGCCCTCCGCAGAAACTGCCCACCAGGAGCACCCCGGCCCCTTGGATCCAGCCCGCCACTCCGGGCAGGAAGTCGGCGGGATCGAGCAGCCGCAATTCTGTCAACGGCAGGGGTGGTTGACCACCGGGGGACTTGGCCATGGGTTAATCCTCCAAGTAGACGGCGGCCGTGGGCTGGGTCGCCAGCTGGGCTGGGCTGCCCTGGGCCTGCAGGGCGCCGCGCTCCAGTTGGATCACCCAATCGCAACGACGAATCACCGCCGATCGATGGCTGATCAACAGGGTGGTGAGCCCCCGGCGCTCCTCCAGCAGCGAGCCCATCACCCGCGCTTCCAGGGGGGGATCCAGGGCACCGGTGGCCTCATCGAGGATCAACACCGCAGGCCGATTCACCAGGGCCCTGGCTAAGGCCAACCGCTGGCGCTGGCCACCGGAAAGGTTGGCGCCGAATTCCCCCAACACGGTGTGATAGCCATCGGGCAGTTCGCGGATGAAGGCATCGGCCAGGGAAAGGCGACAGGCCTCCACCACCTCCTCAAAGCTCACCTGGGGATAGGCAAAGCGAAAATTCTCCAGAATCGATCGGTTGAAAAAATGGGTGTCCTGGGGCACCAAGCACACCTGTTGGCGCAGGCAATCCAACGCCAGATCCCTTAAGCCATAGGCGCCATAGTGGATGGTGCCGGCCTGGGGCGGATAGAGCCCGGCAAGACACTTCACCAGGGTACTTTTGCCACAGCCTGAGGGGCCAATCAGGGCCGTACAGCGGCCGGCAGGAATCTCAAGATCAAGATCCCGGATCAATTCAACCCGGCCAGGGTGGCTATAGCTCAGCCCCTGGCATTGGATCGGGCAGGGCTGGGGCAAGGTCACCCAGGCTCGGGCGTCGGCCTCTTCCGAGGGACTATCGAGAACTTCCCCCAGTCGGCGCACCACCACTTGGGCGGCGATGGCATCATCGGCCACCGCCACCAGGGCATGCAGAAAGGAGAGCACGTGGCTGCCCATGGCACTGAAGGCCAGCAATTGCCCCAGGCTCAGGGTTTCCGCCACCACAAAGCTGCTGCCGTACCACAGCAGGCCCAGGCTGGTGATATTGCTGAGAAAATCGGTGCCGCCGTTTCCGATTAATTGCAACTGCAGACTCTGCCAGCGGAGATTCGCTAGGCGGCCGAAGTTGGTTTGGTATTCCTCCCAGGCCTGGCTGGTGGCCTCCGTGGTTTTTAGGAGCTGGGCCCCTCGAAAAATCTCAACGAGAAACCCTTGATTTTCAGCAGATTTAACGATTAAGTTGCGGCTGCGTTGCTGCAGGCTGGGCAGCAAAACCAGATTGGAAAGCACCACCAGCGTGAAGCTGGCGAGGGCCACCAGGGTGAGGTTTAAATTGTAGCTTGCCATCACAGCTAAGGACACCACTGCCATAAACAATTGGCTGGGGAGTCCGAGCACCAGATCCGTGATCAGGGCATTCACCTGGCTCACATCCGACACCCGACTCACCACCTCCCCACTACGGCGAGTTTCAAAATGGCTGAGGGGAAGTGACAGCAATTTATGGCCATACTCCTGCACCATTCCCAGTTGGAGTCGCTGGGCGAAATGGGCAATGAGATGTCCCTCAATCAACTCCATTAAGGCTTGAAAGAGATAGAGCAGCAGCATGCCGATTCCCAGGCTGGTGAGCAGCTGGGTGTCCCGGCGAATCAGCACATCGTCGGTGAGGATCTGCATCAATAGCGGCATCGCCAGCGATAGCAGCCCCAGCACGGCGTTGATGGCCAGGGCCTGCAGCAGCAGGGGCCGGAACGGCCGCAGCTGGCGCCAGAAGCGACCAAGGACGCCGCTGCTCGGGCGGTCCTGGGCGAGGGTCGCCAACCGCTCCGCATCGGGCTCCAGCAACAGCACCACCCCATTGCGCCAGCCGGCCAGCACCTCCTCGCGGCTCAAAAGCCGCAGGCCTACGGCGGGATCGGCCACCACAAAGCGCCCCCGGCGCTTGCCGTGCAGCACCACCCAGTGATCGCCCTGCCAATGCAGGATCAGCGGCAGGCTGACGCTGTCCAGCTGATCCAGCAGTTCCGGTCGGGCCCGCACCATGCGTGCCTGGAATCCCAGCGCCTCGGCGCCGCGCCGCAGCCCCAGAAGGGTCGTGCCCGTGGCGCCGGTTCCCACCAGGGTGCGCACCCGGCCCAGGGGCAGGCGCACCCCGTACTGCTGGGCCACGCTGGCCACGCAGGCGGCGCCGCAATCCTCCTCGGACAGCTGTTCAACGCAGGCGTAACGGGGCATGGGCAGGTGGATGAGGCGCAGACCGCAGCGGAGGGGTTGGCCTGATTCTGGGGGTGGGGCCCGACCTTCGCTCCCCGGCCACGGGATCATGGCGGTCGCCGTCGCGTCTGTTCCCTTGTTCGCGCCTGGAGCCCGTCCGCAGCTGAGCGTGCTGATCGGTGCCTACAACGGCGCAGCCACCCTGGGGGCCACCCTGGCCAGCGTGCGGCTGCAGGACGTCGAGGACCTGGAGGTGCTGGTGGTGGATGGGGGCTCCAGCGACAGCACCGTGGCCCTGGTGGAGGCCGCCGCCCGCCAGGACTCGCGCATCCGGCTGATTCGCAGCGAAGGCCGTCTGGCCCCCCCGGCCACCCGCAATCTGGGCTTGGCCGCCCTGCGGGCCCCGCTGGTGGCCACCCTGGATCAGGACGATCTGATGGTGCGGGGCCGCCTGCGGCGCCAGCTGGCCGCCCTGGCGGCGGAGCCCCAGTTGCAGGCCGTGGGGGGGCGATTGGAACCGATCGATCGGGCGGGGCTGCCTGTCGCGGCCCCCGCCGACCTCGCCCTCGTGCCCTTGGCCCCCGTGGCGGTGCGCTATGCCTTGCCCCTGGCCTGCGCCGCCCTGGCCTCCACCACCCTCTACCGCACCGAA
>CAIOCZ010000093.1 GCA_903856805.1 uncultured cyanobacterium
GTAGCCGATGGTGACGCCGAGGCAGGCGGTGACCCAATACAGGACGAGTAGGGCCGCGACAGCCGGCAGGCTCCAGAAGCGGGGCAGCAGGGCCACCACCGCCAGCGCGTGGATCACCACCATGAAGATGATGGTGGCCCAGCGGGGGCCGGCCGGCGCCTCCGGCACGGGCTCGCCGCGGCGGGGGCGGTGCAGGGACTGGGCGCGACGGTGGGGGTCTGCGGCGATGGCGGCCGGACGGCGGGTGTGCCGGGCGGCGGGCGGGGCGGCGGAAGAGAGGGCGGCCATAAGGACCGACTCCAGATTCAGAGCGATGCAATGGTAGCAATACGGATTCTGATCAGCGGTGGCTTGCGGGACAATCCCGCGACCGGGCGGGTTGCCGTTGCCGCGTCCTGCTCGCCCGAGTCGACGCCCTCGCCCCCGGGCGATCAAGGAAGGCGATCGTTGCTTTTGGAGTTCGGGTTGGTCGTGTAGGGATCAGGGCTGCTGCCGCTGAAGGGCATGGACGGCCCGGAGAGGCGGTCAAGCCCGGGCCTTTCGCTCAACTCACCAACAATTGGTCGCGCTGGCCTGTGTAGCCAGTGATTTCAATGACGGCATCGGAGATTGTTGAATAACCGGCTATGGAGTCGTTCAAGGCGACAAAGGTTCGGGTGATTCCGGAGGGATCTCCATAGGTGAAGCTCGCGGCACTGTTGGGGAGGAATGAGTCGAATGTCAACACATCAGAGATTGATTGGGCATCAAGGGCGACAACAGTTCCAAGCATGTTGACGCTGGCAGGCGTCGTGGAGCCGGGTCTCTTGAGAAGATCAATCCCAATGGCAAAATCCGTGATTCGATCAAAGCTTTCAAGCAGAGATTTGTTCAGGGAGGGGAAGGAGAAGGTGTCGCTACTGCCGAGGCCCGTAAGCAGATCTTTGGCGCCAGTCGCCGTAAGCGTGTTGGCAGCCGCTGTGCCATTTAGTTGATTGGAGGTGTTGTCGAGGCTGAAGCGTCGCAGGCCCCCTGCAGGGGCAAAGTTCCCTGCTGCATCGACGACATTAGTTGTGATGGAGTAAATGGAACCTGAGGCACTCGGAAGGGGTTTGGGTGTGAACGACCAGGTTCTATTGCTGCTGTTCACTGTTGCGGTGCCTAGCAGCGTGGAGCCGTTGAAGACGCGCAAGGTTTCGGCCGTGCCCAGGGCGGCAGAGAGCGTGCCGGTGATGGTGGGGGTGGTGTCATCGGTGACGCCACCATCGGAAAGGTTGCCTTTGATGGTGCCCACGTTGTCCGCGATGGCCGTGATCGCTGCGACGGCAGATGGGGCCACGGTATCGAGCTTGAAGGTGCGGCTGGCGGAAGCCGTTCCGAGGTTGCCGGCGGGATCCACCACCCGTGCGCTGAGGGTGTAAGTGGTGCCTGAGGTGTTGGGAAGGGGTTGCTCTGATGTGAACGACCAGGTGAGCGCGGTGTTGTCCACGGTCGCTTCTCCCAGCAGGGCGGTGCCGTTGTAGAGGCGGAGGACTTCGTTGCCGGCCAGGGAAGAGGAGAGGGTGCCCATGATCGTCGGGGTGGCGTCATCGGTCACGGCGGAAACCCTGGGCAGATTGCCCTGGATTTGGCCAACATCA
>CAIOCZ010000094.1 GCA_903856805.1 uncultured cyanobacterium
ACCTACAGACCGCACTCGGCTCTCCAGGGGCGTACGCCCCTGGAAGTCCTCCAGCAATGGAAGGCGGCCTGACCACATCCACCAGCTCTCATAGGAACTGGACTAGTAAAGGGGGTCACGTCACTGCAGATTACGCGGTAATCACCCACGCGATAGCGCCACAAACCAGAGAGATTGGCCCGCAAGCCCTTGCCGCGTTCGCGCGGATCCGTGGTTTCCAGCACCAGGCGGTTCAGATAGCGCAAGATCGCCTGGGCGTTGCTGATGTCCAGCTTCCCCAGCTGTCGCTTCGCCGTCTCAGAGAGTCGCAGGGTCCAAGCCAAGCTCGCTCACCACGTCGTCAAGGCTGTAGGTGCGCTCCTGACCCAGTCGAATGCGTTCCGCCACCGCAGCACCCAGGTAGGCATCCTCAAGGTCGTCCAGGCCGGCCTCGATCAGCTGCCGTAGGTAGAAGGCCTTGGTCCGTCCGGTCCGTTGCGCAAGCTGATCGAGCCGCTGCTCGGTTGCAGCCTCCAGCCGGACTGTGGTGGCCATGCAGTCACCTGAATACACCGGTTCATCCTAGTGGGGATTGCGGTTTGGGGGAGCTGGCCTGTGAGGTTGCCCATCGGCATGTCTGCCGCCGGTGCCTCCAGGGTTTGCCTGGCTTGATCCAGCAGGCCAATCGACCAGTGATCCGAACGATGCAGGGCAAGGACAAGTACCAGGTCATCGAGGCTGGTGCTGCCTTCCTGCCCGAGGCCCAGGAGCCTGACCCCCAGCTCAAGGACGCCTTCCACGACCTGCGCGAGCTCAAGGTGAACGTGGTAATACCCCTGCTACTGGAGCTCTACGGCGACCATGAGATCGGCCTGCTCAGCCGCGATGAGTTGCTGGAAGACCTGCGCCTCCTGGAGTCCTACGTGTTCCGCCGGGCTGTCTGCGCCATCCCCTCCAACTCCCAGCAGAAAACCTTCGCCACCTTCAGCAAGGCCCTGCGCCGCGAACAGGGTCACTACCTGCCCAGCTGCAAGGCCCACCTTCTCAATCTGCCCTCCTACCGGCGCTTCCCCTCCGATGAGGAGTTCCGCCGTGACCTGCAGGTCCGCAACCTCTACAAGTTCAACAAGAGCTGCAGCTACTGGCTCCGCCGCCTAGAGAACCACCAGCGCAAGGAGCCGATCGCCGTGGCCGACTACACGATCGAGTACATCCTTCCCCAGAACCCCGATCTGTCCGCCGCCTGGCGTGAGGCACTCGGCCCCGATTGGGCCCAGGTGCAAGAAGAGTGGCTGCACCGCCTCGGCAACCTCACCCTCACCGGCTACAACCAGGAACTCAGCGACCGGCCCTTCCTGATGAAGCGAGACCACCTTGACGGGGGCTTCCGCACCAGCCCCTTGCGACTCAACCAGGGGCTCGGAGAACTGCAAGGTTGGGACGAGCAGACCATCAAGGACCGTGGTGCCCGTCTGGCCGAACGGGCGCTGACGGTCTGGGCCTCACCTCAGCTGAGCGAAAACGAACGCAAGGCCTATGCACCCGCCCGCAGATCCTCAGGTCCCAACGCTTACACCCTCGATGGCCACCCCCAGTTGGCCCAGCCCGGTCTACGAGCCGTGTTCGATGCCCTGGATACCCGCATCCGCGACCTGGATCCCAACGTCTATCAGGAGGTTCTCAAGCTCTACATCGCCTACAAGTGCGAAACAAACTTTGTGGACATCGTGCCCCAGGCCAAGGGCCTGCGCATCAGCCTCAACATGCCGTTTCTAGACCTGGACGACCCACGTGGCTTGGCCAAGAACGTGGCCGGCCTCGGCCGCTGGGGCAATGGCGAGGTGGAACTGCGGGTCAACGCCCTGGAGGAGGTGCCCTATGCCATCGGTCTGATCCGCCAGTCGCTGGAGCGGCAGCTGGATGACGCTCCCGAGGCCCCTTGACCGGAATGCCCCATGGTGGCGCTACTCTGGACAGACTTCCTGTACAGCTCCATGACCATTGAAACCACCTACACCGCCGCCCGCGACCAGCTCAAGACCCTGATGGATCGGGTTGTCGAGGATCGCGAGGTGGTAATGGTGCGGCGCCGCCAGGGGGGCGATGTCGCCCTGGTGGCAGCCGACGAGCTGGAAGGTCTGCTGGAAACGGCTCACCTGCTGCGCTCGCCCCGTAACGCAGCCCGGCTCCTCTCAGCCCTGGAGCGCGCCCGCGGCGACAGCCTTCCCGCCCTTCGCCTTGAAGATCTTGAGGCCCAGCTGGAGGCATGAGCACTCAGCGAGAAGCGGTGTGCCATCCGGAGTTTCTGGAGGACCTGCAGCACTGGATCGAAACCGACCGCCGCACGGCTCGCCGCCTGCTGGAGCTGATGAAGGCCGTGCTGCGTGATCCCTTCAGCGGCATCGGCAAACCGGAGCCGCTCAAATACCTCGGCTCAGGGGTCTGGTCGCGCCGAATCACCCAGGAGCACCGCTGCGTGTATCTCGTGAAGGCGGACCGCGTCGAGTTTCTGCAGGGGCGCTACCACTATTAATGCATGAGATGAATAGAACCCTTGCTCGATGCTGATGGCCAGGTGCAGCCCCTAGTCTGGGCGCCATAACGCCAGATTCATTCGCGTTGGATATGGCGCAATCTTCTGGTCGATGAGCTCCCAGTACGCCCTGATCGCTGGCCAGTGGCCGGAGCTCCACGAGGAGGCACAGAAGGTCGAGCAGTTCGCCCTCTCCGATCCCCGCACCGCCTGCTTCTACGCCCGCCGCACGATCGAGCTGCTGGTGGAGTGGGTGTATAAGAACGATGGGCAGTTGGAGAGGCCGTGCGCCGCCCAGACGCTGGCGGAGCTGATCTACGCGCGGGTTTTCTGCGACCTGGCCGGCGAGCAGATGCGTCGCTTCCGTCTGCTCAAGGATCTCGGCAACAAGGCCGTGCATCGCAGCGATCCCATCAGAGCCGGGGACGCGGTGCTGGCCGCC
>CAIOCZ010000095.1 GCA_903856805.1 uncultured cyanobacterium
TGGAAGAGGCGCTCTGAGGGCCTACTAGGCCGGAGCCGTTAAACCTTGAGCAGAAACATCCCGTAAACCGCCCCAACCATTCCCAAGGGAGGCGACTGAGGGGCTTTTTGCGTACATTTTGCGTACACTGCGTTAAAAATATCCAGCAAAAGGGCATCCGGAATCCCCGAAAACCCTTGGTATCATTGAAGTCGGGGCGACAGGATTCGAACCTGCGACCTAGTGCTCCCAAAGCACCCGCGCTACCAAGCTGCGCCACGCCCCGCCGGGGTGACTGTACCGGCTGAGAGGGGAGGCCGGGATCAGGCGATTTCGGGGTCATCGCGGTGGATGCGGACCAGGGCTGGGGCGAAGAGGAAGACGGTGTCACCGAGCCGTTCGGACTGGCCGTCCATGGCGAAGACGCCTCCGGAGACGAAATCAATGGTGCGTTGGGCCTCTTCGGGCTCCATGCCGCTGAGGTGCAGCACCACGGTTTTGAGTTGCTGGACCGCATGAACGGCGGAAACAGCATCTTCAAAGCGGGCGGGGGTCATCACCACCACCTCGGGAAGCCAGGAGCCGAAGGGGGTGTCCATGGGGGCGAGGGGCGCAGCGCCCAGGGTGGGGCAAGCTTGGCGCGGACGGGTCAAACCGCTAGTGTTGGAATCAACACATTTGCGGTGCCGGCCATGGAGGATCGCTTCTTCCCAGGTCTTGATCAGCAGCCATTCTTGCCCTCCTCGGAGTGGTCTGCCTCAGTGGAGGGCCTGCCCTCAACGCAGCGCCCAGACTGTGTGTCCGGCTTCGATGGCCTGGGCAGCACCTCCCTGAAGTGGGGAGCCAACGGCGAGCTCACCGCCCTTGATCTCCATGGCGTGCTCGCCCGCCTCTGCCTGCATGATCCAGAGGCCTGTCGCCTGCTGGATGGCGAGCCGTAACCCGAACGCCCCCCCGCCTGCGCCCTGGCCCCCGTTCGATTCCCTCGAGGGGCCGGGGCTGGCCCTGCGGCTCTGGCCGGGGTGGGTCCAGGGCCAGGGACTCTCCAGCGACGCCCTGCGGTCCCATCTGCGCGACGCCCTGCCCTGGGATCAACCACGGGTGAAGGTGTTCGGGCGCGTCCATCCGGTGCCCCGGCTGACCTGCTGGATCGGTGATCCGGGCTGCGTCTATCGCTATAGCGGCCTGCTGCAGACCCCCCAGCCCTGGACCCCTCCCCTGCTGGATCTGCGGGAGCGACTGGAGAGCGGCCTGGGAGTGCGATTCAACAGCCTGTTGCTCAATCGCTACCGAAGCGGCGCCGATCGGATGGGCTGGCATGCGGACGATGAGCCCGAGCTGGTGGCCGACCATCCCATCGCCTCCCTCAGCCTTGGCGCCAGCCGCAGCCTGCGGTTCCGGCCCCGGCCTCAGGGAGCGGGCGCCGGCTCGCCGCCCCGATCGCTCCCCTTGAACGACGGCGATCTGTTGGTGATGGAGGCTCCCACCCAGCGGCATTGGCAGCACGCCCTGCCCGAGCGGCGACGGCTAGGGGCCGAGCGGATCAACCTCACCTTCCGCTGCATCCAGCTCGGCTGACGGCAGCACGTCTGACCCCAGAAGCAGCCCTACGCCACCACGGCGATGGCGTCGATCTCCACCTTGGCGCCCTTCGGCAACGCCGCCACCTGCACGCAGGCCCGGGCCGGGGCCACCGCTCCGTTGAACACCTCGGCATAGAGGGCGTTGACGGCGGCGAAGTCCGCCAGATCGATCAGAAACACCGTGGTGCGCACCACCTGGGCAGGGGTGGCCCCCGCCGCCGCCAGCACCGCCTGGAGATTGGTCAACACCTGCCTGGTTTCCGCCTCCACATCCCCTTCTCCCACCAGGGCGCCGCTGGTGGGATCCAGGGCAATCTGGCCCGAGCAATACAGCACCCCCCCGGCCAGCACCGCCTGGTTGTAGGGGCCTACCGGCGCAGGGGCGTCAGCGGTGCAGATGGCCTGGAGGGAGGGGCTCATGCCGGGGGAGGATTGGGGCGCCGAGCTTATGGCGTCCCCCATCACCCGCGACCTCACCGACCTGAGTCCGCCCGATCTGCCCCTGCGTCCGCATGTGCAGCTTCAGGACCTGTGGCATCGCTACCCAGGGGCCTCCGCCTCCACCCTGCAGGGGATCGAGCTCACCCTGTTCCAGGGGGAGCTGGTGGGGTTACTGGGGCCCTCCGGCTGTGGCAAGACCACCCTGTTGCGACTGATCGCCGGGTTTGAACGGCCCGAGCGCGGACGGGTCGTGATCGATGGCCGTGAGGTGGCTGGTCCCCAGCGCTGGTTGCCGCCCGAGCGCCGTGGCGTGGGGATGGTGTTCCAGGACTACGCCCTGTTTCCCCACCTCAATGCGTGGCATAACGCCTGTTTTGGCCTGCGCCGCGGCCAGGACACCAGCCGGGCGGCCTGGTTGCTGGAGCTGCTGGGGCTGGGCGGCCTGGAGCAGCGCTACCCCCATGAACTCTCCGGGGGTCAACGGCAGCGGTTGGCCCTGGCCCGGGCCCTGGCCCCCGGCCCCTCGGTGGTGCTGCTCGATGAACCCTTCTCCAACCTGGATGTGGAGGTGCGGCTGCGGCTGCGCAGCGAGCTGCCCGCCGTGTTGGCCCGCTGTGGCACCAGCGGCCTGATCGTCACCCACGATCCGGAGGAAGCCCTGGCCATCTGCGACCGGGTCGCGGTGCTGCGGGATGGCGTGCTCCACCAATGCGCCACGCCGCGCCAGCTGGTGGGCCAGCCCGCCACCGCCTTCGTGGGGCGGTTCGTCCTCCAGTCCAACCTGTTGCCGGCCGAGGGGAAGGATGGGGCGTTGGTCACGGCCCTGGGGCGGTTTGCGATCACGGCCTCCGGGAAGGCCATGGCGGCGGTCCCCGCCACCAGCGAACCCCTGAGTGTGCTGGTGGCGCCGGAGGGCCTCACCCTGGAGCCCTTAGCCAACGGCGAACCGGCCGAGCCGGGGGTGGAGGCCTGGGTGATGGGGCGCGAATTTCTCGGCCGCGAATGGCTCTACCAGGTGCAGTGCGGCGAACAGACCCTGCGCTTGCGCCTGCCCCTCGACCAGGACCACAGCCGGGGTCAGCGCTGCCGGCTGCGCCTGCGCCCCTCCCAACCTGCCTTGCTCTACCCGGGCCCCGTGCCCCTGGTGGCCTGGGCCTGAGCCCCGCCCTGGTGCCTCAGCCTGACCAGTGGTTCTTGCTCTCCCGCAACAGCGCCAGGCTGGCCCCATCCGGCGCCTGCACGAACAGGTTGGTGGTCCGCTCCAGGGCCACGGTGCTGGGGATAGTGGGCTGGCCGGTGAAGCGAAGTCGACGCACCTCCGCCAGCCGCGCCGCAATCGCCCCGTCCGCCGGCCGCTGGGCCGCGGCCCAGCGCAGATTGGCCTCGGTGTATTCGTGGGCGCACCACACCTGGGTGGCCGCCGGCAGCGCCGCCAGCCGTTGCAGGGAGTGGTGCATCTGCTCCGCCGTGCCCTCGAACAGGCGGCCACAGCCCCCGGCAAACAGGGTGTCGCCGCAGAACAGGGCGTCAATGCCCGGGACGTGGAAGGCCAGGTGATGGCGGGTGTGGCCGGGCACCGCCATCACGGTCAACTCCTGCCCCAGCAGGGTGAGCCGATCGCCATCGCCCACGGCCACCGTCTGGAGGGGAATCCGCTCCCGATCGGCGCCCGCCGCCACCACCGCCGCCTGCGGCCAGCGGCGCAGCAGGCCCGGCGTGCCGCCGATGTGGTCGGAGTGGTGATGGGTCTGGAGCACCGCCTCCAGCTCCAGGCCGTGCTGCTCCAGCCAGTGGATCACGGGGCCCGCCACGGCCGGATCCACCACCACGGCCCGCCGGCCGTCGTGCCACACCATCACATAGTTGTCCTGAAGCACCGGGATCAGGGCCACCGGCGCGCCCGGCGCGGGCGTCGTCTGGGTCTGCGGCATCGTTAAAGTCCCCCACTGCGGCTCCCTTCCATGATCTCCGCTGCCGAGCAGCCGACGGGCCCCGCCGCCCCCCTTCCCCTCACGGTGGCCCTGGCCAAGGGGGCGCTGCTCAAGGATTCCGTGCGCCGTTTTGCCGCCGTGGACCTCGACTTCACGGCGGTGCTGGATCCAGGGAACCGCCAGTTGATGGTGCCCAGTGCCTGCGGCCAGGCCCGGGCGCTGTTGGTGCGCAACGCCGATGTGCCCGTGTATGTGGCCTATGGCCAGGCCCAGCTGGGGGTGGTGGGCTACGACGTGCTGCGGGAGCACCGCCTGCCGGTGGCCCAATTGGTGGACCTCGGCTTCGGGGGCTGCCGGATGAGTGTGGCGGTGAAGGCCAGCAGCGGCTATCGCCGTGCCGCCGACCTGCCGGCCCATTGCCGCATCGCCAGCAAGTTCACCCGCTGTGCCCAGGATTATTTCGATGCCCTGGATCTCCCCGTGGAGCTGATTCATCTCGCCGGATCCGTGGAGCTCGGTCCGATCACCGGCATCTCCGAGGCGATCGTGGACCTGGTGGCCACCGGCCGCACCCTCCAGGAAAACGGCCTGGTGGCCATTGAAGATCTGTTCCAGAGCACGGCCCGGTTGATCGGCCATCCGCTGGCCCTCCGGCTCGACAGCGGCCCGCTCCAATCCCTGGTCGAGCGCCTCGCCGCTGTCTCCCGCGCCCCGGCCATCGCCTGATGGCCTCCCTCGACTGGCAACGGCTGCGGCGGCTCCTGCCCTATCTGGCCCGCGATCGCCGGCGCCTGCTGCTGGCCCTGGTGTTGCTGATCCCCCTGGCCCTGGCGGCCGCGGTCCAGCCGCTTTTGGTGGGCCAGGCGATCTCCGTCCTGCGGGGCGAAGCCACCCTGCCCTGGTTGGTGAGCCTGCCGGCCCCCGCCGCCCTGCGCCTGCTGGTGGGCCTGTTGCTGGCGGCGATTTTGCTGCGCCTCACCCTGCAGGGCACCCAGCTCTACAACGTTCAAGTGGTGGGGCTGCGGCTCACCGCCCGCATCCGCGCCGACCTGTTTCGCCATGCCCTGGCCCTGTCGCTGCGCTTCCACGACCGCACCCCGGTCGGCAAGTTGCTAACCCGCCTCACCAGTGATGTGGATGCCCTGGCCGAGGTGTTCGGCAGCGGCGCCATTGGAGTGCTCGCCGATCTGGTGACCCTGCTGGTGATTGCCCTCACCATGATCACGATCGAATGGCGCCTGGGGCTGTTGCTGTTGCTCAGCCAGATCCCGGTCACCGCCGTGATCCTTTGGTTTCAAGGCCGCTACCGCAAGGCCAACTACCGGGTTCGCGAGGAACTCGGCCAGTTGAACGCCGACCTCCAGGAGAACCTGCAGGGGCTGGAGGTGGTGCAGATGTTCCGGCGCGAGGCGGTGAACAGTGCCCGTTTTGCCCGCACCACCGCCGCCTATCGCGAGGCCGTTACTGGCACCATCCTCTTCGACAGCGCCATCTCCGCCTTCATCGAGTGGGTGGCCCTGATCGCCATCGCCGTGGTGTTGGCCCTCGGGGGACTGTTGGTGACCGACGGGGCCATGGGCTTGGGCACCCTCACCACCTTCATCCTCTTCTCCCAGCGCCTGTTCGATCCCCTGCGGCAGCTGGCCGAACGCTTCACCCAGATCCAGGGGGGCCTCACGGCGGTGGAACGGATCGGGGAACTGCTGGAGCAGTCCCTGGAGATCACCGATCTGCCCGCCAGCCAGCGCGGGGCCCTGGCGGCGGCCAGCAGCGGGCAGCGGCGCAGTCCCGGCGCCGTGGAGTTCGACAACATCTGCTTCGCCTATCGCCCGGACGATCCGATCCTCACCAACCTCAGTTTCCGGATCGCCCCCGGAGAGCACGTGGCCATCGTGGGCCCAACCGGCTCCGGAAAAACCACGATCATCCGCCTGCTCTGCCGCCTCTACGAACCCCAGAGCGGCCGCATCCTGCTCGATGGCGTGGATATCCGGGAGCTGCCGATCGCCACCCTGCGCCAGCGGCTTGGGGTGGTGCTGCAGGACACTTTCCTGTTCAGTGGCAACGTGGCCGACAACCTCCGCTTGGATGCGCCGATCAGTGACGCTGATCTGGCGCGCCTTTGCCGGGACCTGGGCCTCGACCCCCTGTTGTCCCGACTGGACAACGGCCTGGCCAGTGAATTGCGAGAGCGGGGCGCCAATCTCTCCTCCGGAGAGCGCCAGCTGCTGGCGGTGGCGCGGGTGGCGATCCGCGATCCTTCCGTGTTGGTGATGGACGAGGCCACGGCCTTTCTCGATCCCTCCACGGAGGCCACCCTGCAGCGGGATCTCGACCGTTTGCTTCAGGCCCGCACGGCGATCGTGATTGCCCATCGCCTGGCCACCGTGGAGGCGGCTGATCGGATCCTGGTGCTGCGGCGGGGCCGATTAGTGGAGCAGGGCACCCATCAGGAGCTGAGGGCTGCCGGTGGCCTCTATGCGCAGTTGGCGGACTTGCAGGAGAAGGGGCTGGCCATGCTGTGAGCGGCGGCCGGGCTGCCGCCTCCAGAGCGCCGCTCCGGAAACCGCTGCACGTCCTCCTGCAACCAGGTGTCGATCAGGGGAGCCAGGCGGTCGGCCATTTGCCAGAGGGCCAGGTGGCCGCCACCCTCCAGCAATTCGAAGCGATGCAGGCGGCTGTAGCCCGCGAGGTGGCGCCCATAGAGCGGGGCCATCACCCCATCGCGGCTGCCGGTGATCCAGAGGCTGGGCACCGTGAGCCGGCTGGTGAGCAGGGGAAGCTGATGCACGGCGCCGCGGTTGGTGCTGCACGCCAGCAGACCGCGAGCGGCCCGCAGGTCGGCGATCAGGGGACTGTGGAGGGCGGCGGTGCCCGGCAAGGCGGTGAGCCAGGTTGGTCGCCACCGCAACACCAGGGCCCCTCCCCGCCGAATCAGGGCGAAGGGCCGCGGTTGATAGACCCCCCCGCCGGCCGCCAGTTGCACCACCCCCCGCAGCTGCTCCCCCAGCAGCGGGGCCGCATGGAGCGCCACGCTGCCGCCGAGGGAATGGCCCATCAGCACCACCGGTCGGCCGGCGGCCTGCTCCCGCACCTGCTCCGCCAGCCAACGGGCGTAGCTGGCCAGGGTGGGGGCCAGACCCCGCGGGCGGGGTCTGCCACCGAACCCCGGCAGATCGGGGCTCCAGAGCCTCCAGCGCGGGGCCAAGGCCGTTTGCAGGGGCTGCCAGAGCTGGCCGGAGAGCAACCAGCCGTGCACACCGACCAACAGCAGGTCGCTGGGCTCGCCGGCGGGATCCGTTGGGGTGGCGGCGGCGGAAGGGCCCAGGGAAGCGCGGCGTCGGATTCCTCACCTTGGCGCAGCTGGGCGGGCTTCCGGCAGGATCTTCAGACTGCTTAGCCACCGCCTGCCTGTGCCGGAGCCCCCTGCGCCCCCAGCTCCCGAGCTCCTGCAACGGTTGTATGGCGAACAGCATCGGCTGTGTGCCACGCCCAATCCCCAGCTCCAGCTCGTGCTCAGTCAGGAGCGAGCGGTCGATCTGATCGAACTGGAGGCCCTCTGTGATGCGGTGGGGTGGAGCCGCAGGCCGCTGCGGAGGGTGCGCAAGGCCCTGCAGAACAGCCTGCTGCAGGTGGGGCTCTGGCGCCATGATCCCCGGCTGCCGCGGTTGGTGGGCTTTGCGCGCTGCACCGGCGATGGGGTGGTGGAGGCCACGGTGTGGGATGTGGCCGTGCATCCCCTGTATCAGGGGGTGGGGCTCGGCAAGCTCCTGATGGTGTACGTGATCGACCAGCTGCAGGGCATGGGGGTGGAGCGGGTGAGCCTGTTCGCCGATCCCCATGTGGTGGAGTTCTATGCCGCCCAGGGCTGGGAACTGGAACCGCAGCAGCGCCGTTGTGCCTTCTGGTATTCCCCCTAGGGGGTCCCTTGGCCGTAGAGCACGGCCAGCTCCTCCACCGGGACCCCGCGGCGCCATTGGCGACGCAACTGGGCGTTGGCCAAGGTCGTTTGCCAAACCCCGAGTCGCCGCCAGCGGCGTCCATCCACGGTCAGGGGCAGGCCGAGGCTGCGCAGCTGGGCCTGCCGCCGCAACCGCAGCACGAGATCGAGGTCCTCCATCAGGGGCAGCGGCGCGATCCCGCCGCAGTGCTCCAAAAGGCGGCGGCTGAGCAGCAGACCCTGGTCGCCGTAGGGCAGCTGGCGCCAGCGGCAACGCAGGGCCACCGCCCGCTCCACCAGCCGTAGGGCGGGGCCGGGGGCGGCGATCGCCAGATTGAAATACCAAGCCTCGGGGCGTCTCCGCGGGGTGGGGTCGTGGAGTTTGGAGCCGATCGCCCGCGCCCAACCAACGGGCAGGCGCCCATCCCCATGGAGCAGCAACAGCCAGGGGCCGTCGCTGGCGGCCACCCCTGCGGCCAGTTGGCGGCCCCGGCCCGGGGGCAGCCACCGCACCCTGGCGCCGGCCAGGCGGGCCACCGTAGGGCTGGGATCGTGGCTGCCTCCGTCGATCACCAGCACCTCCCGCACCAACTGGGGAGCGGTCGCCAGATCCGCCAGCAGGGAGGCCAGGCCGGCGGCTTCGTTGCGCACCGGGATCACCACACTCAGGGGCGCCAGGGCCTCGGGCCCAGGGGTCACGGGCCTGGGGGTCATCGCCAGTGGGCCAAATCCGACGGCCAGTCCAGATCGGCCTGGCAGCGCAGGAGCAGGGGATCCAGCCCACAGCGACTGGCGGCGCGCCGGGTGCGCTCCAGCACCTGATCCCCCCCCCAGCCGATCGGACCATCACTGCCGCAGAACAGCCAGGGCTGGCTGCCCCGCAGGCCAATCAGCCAGTAGCCCCCATCCACCGCCGGCCCCAGCACCAACGGTCGCCCCTGCAGCGCTTCAAAGGCCGCCAACAGATCGCTCGCCGCCAGGTGCGGCAGATCGCTGCCGATCAGCACCACCGCGCCGCTGCCCTCCCGTTGGGCGCGCCGCACCTGCCGTTGCAGGCGTGTCCCCAGTCGCCCCTCCCCCTGGGCCACCACCCGGGCCGGGGGCCAGTGCGCTCCCCAGCGCCGGGCGGCCCGGGGGCCGAGGCCACTCACCGCCAGCACCAGCTCAAACTGCAGCCCGTGCGCCAAGCCCTGCTGCTGGGCCCGCAGGGCCGTGGATAGGCCATGGCGGCAGAGCCTGGCCTGGATGGCGGCGGCCCTGCGGCGGCCGAGATCTGCCGCCAGCCGGAGCTTGCAGCGCCCTGGGGCCGGCCAGCGGGCCATCACCACCAGTTGCGGGGGGGCACCGAGCGGTTTGGGGGGACGGCGCCCGAGGCGGTTCAACGGCGGTGAGGAAGCTCGGCCGGGCGAAGTTCCAGATCAAGCTGGCGCTCGCCCCGCCGCACCCGAACCGCCAGCACTTGCTGCACCTTGCCCCGGTCCACCGCCAGCTGCACCTCCGAGGGGTTCTTCACCGCCTTGCCATCCACGGCATCGATCAGATCGCAGGGCTTGAGCCCCCCCTGGGCCGCGGGACTGCCCTTGAGCACATCCACCACCACCACCCCATTGACCTCCGGGAGTTTGCACTCATCGGTGGCGCCGTTGATCTCCCGAGCCAACTGGGGGGTGAGGGCCTGGAGGCGGATGCCGATGTAAGGGTGACTGGCGTAGCCGCGATCCACAATCTGGGCAGCGATCTGGCGGGCGGTGTTGATCGGGATCGCAAAGCTCAGTCCCGCCCCGGGGGCCTGGCGAATCGCCGTGTTGATGCCAATCACCTGGCCGCGGTCGTTGATCAAGGGTCCACCGCTGTTGCCGGGATTCACGGCGGCATCGGTCTGGATGTAGGGCACCCGCTGGCCCTCCCCTACCGCATTGGTGCGTTGGATCGCGCTGATGATGCCGGCGGTCACCGTGTTGTCGAGACCCAGCGGATTGCCGATGGCGATGGCCCATTCCCCCGGGCGCACCTTGCTGGAGTCGCCCAGAGGGGCCACCGGCAGGTTCGAGGCCACCACCTTGACCACCGCCACATCGGTGAGGGGGTCAACACCGAGCACCTTGCCATTGAAGCTGCGTCCGTCCGGCAACGTGATCGTCACCTCACTGGCCCCCTCCACCACGTGGGCGTTGGTGAGCAGCACCCCATCGGAGCGGGTGATAAATCCCGATCCCTGGCCCTGCTGTTGCTGGATGGCTGGACCCTGGCCAAACAAGCCGCCCATGGGGTTCACCATGCGGCGCACGGTGTCGACCCGCACCACGGCGGGCCCCACCTTGGCCACCGCATCCACGATCACATTGCTGCCTGTCGGCAGCTGGGCGCTGGGGGCGGCGTCGCTGATCCGCGCCGGTTCCGCTGAGCCCCCGGGGCCCGTCAAACGTCCGCAGCCCGTCAGCAGGGTGACGCCCGCCAGCACCAGCGCGGTGAGCCGGGGGCCCGGACGGGCGGGCGGGGGGGCGAACAGAAGACGAAGCCGGGCCATTGCGGCGTAACGGGGCAGACGGGGTGGCTTCATTAAAGACCGACCTGCGCTCCCACCTTGCGTATATTCAGCGGTTCTTGGGGTGGGCCGTCGGTGCAGCAGGGCAATCAGCTGTGGCACCAGGTTCAGCAGACGCTCCAGGAACGGCTCAGCAAGCCCACCTTCGAGACCTGGATCCGACCGGCCCGGAGCCGAGGCCTGGAGAACCGCTGTCTGCAACTGGAGGCCCCCAACAGTTTTGCCAGCAGTTGGTTGCGCAAGAACTACCTGACGATGATCGAGACGGTGGCGTCCGAAATCGCCGGCCACCCTGTCCGGGTGGAAGTGGGGATCGCCGCAGAGGAGGAGGGTGCCGAGGCCCTGCCGGCGGTCAGCGGTCTTGGAGTGGGAGGGGTTCAGGGGGGGTCCGGGCCCCTAGCCGGCGGCGATTCCGCCCGGGACCGGCCCCTGCGCAGTGTGGACGCGGGGGAGCGCCAGGCGACACCTGGCCGGTTGGGGGCCAACCTGAACCTGCGCTACGTGTTCAACCGCTTCGTGGTCGGACCCAACAGCCGCATGGCCCACGCGGCGGCCCTGGCGGTGGCCGAGGCCCCGGGCCGGGAGTTCAACCCCCTGTTCATCTGCGGGGGGGTGGGCCTGGGCAAGACCCATCTGATGCAGGCCATCGGCCACTACCGACTGGAAATCGATCCAGGGGCTCGGGTGTTTTATGTGTCCACCGAAACCTTCACCAACGACCTGATTCAGGCGATCCGTAAGGACGGCATGCAGGCCTTCCGGGATCGCTACCGCGCCGCAGACCTCATTTTAGTTGATGATATTCAATTCATTGAAGGTAAAGAATACACCCAGGAAGAATTTTTCCATACCTTCAACGCCCTGCACGAGGCGGGTCGCCAGATCGTGATTGCCAGCGATCGGCCCCCCAGTCAGATTCCACGGCTCCAGGAACGGTTGATTTCCCGCTTCTCGATGGGGCTCATTGCCGATATCCAGGTGCCTGACCTGGAAACCCGTATGGCGATTTTGCATAAGAAGGCTGAGCAGGAGCAGATGGCACTGCCACGGGAATTGATTCACTACATCGCGGGGCGCTTCACCTCCAACATCCGTGAACTGGAGGGCGCCCTCACCCGGGCGGTGGCCTTCGCCTCGATTACCGGCCTGCCGATGACGGTGGAATCGGTGGCGCCGATGCTCGACCCGGTGGGCAATGATGTGGAGGTTACCGCCGATCAGGTGCTGGACAAGGTGGCAGAAGTGTTTGCGGTGCGTATCGATGAGATGCTCAGCCCAAGCCGGAAGCGGGCCGTCAGTCAGGCGCGTCAGGTGGGCATGTTTCTGATGCGCCAAAACACCAATCTGTCCCTGCCGCGCATCGGTGAGGCCTTCGGCGGCAAGGATCACTCCACGGTGATGTATGCCGTGGAACAGGTAGAGAAGAAACTCAACAGCGATCCAGCCCTGGCCCGGAGGATTCAGCAGGTACGCGATCTGCTGCAGATCGATTCCCGTAAGCGTCGCTGAAACCGGCCCCTGCCCTCCCCACCGCCCCACTTCAGGGGAACCGATTAGATCAGGGGGCGACTGGGATCCAACCCTTCCACCTCGCCCCGAAACACCCGACTTGCCGCAATATCCTCCGCTTCGATGGTCATCAGGTCCAGCTTGGTGAGCGGGCTGCCCATGCGGGTGAACAGCCGGTTGGCCTGGCGCATGCGGGCCCGATCGATGGCGTTGCGAATCGAGCGGGCATTGGCAAAGAACGGCAGCTTCATGCGCCGCTGAATATAATCAGCGAACACGGGCTGAGCCTCTTCGCTGAGCCGATAATTATCAGCGGCCAAAATCAGCCTGGCAATCGCCATGAGCTCATCGGCGCCATAATCGGGAAAATCAATATGGTTGGCGACCCGGGAAGAGAGCCCAGGATTAGATTGATAAAAAATATCCATTCGCTCCTTGTAGCCCGCAAATATTACCACAAGATCTTCGCGACTACTCTCCATCACCTGCAACAAAATTTCAATGGCCTCAGAGCCATAATCCCGTTCATTTTCAGGACGATACAGATAATAGGCCTCATCAATAAACAACACGCCTCCCATGGCTCGCTTGAGCATTTCGCGGGTTTTTGGGGCCGTATGGCCGATGTATTGACCCACCAGATCATCGCGGGTCGCCGTAACGACATGTCCCTTGCGGACGTAACCCAGACCGTGCAGGATTTTGGACATCCGTTCCGCCACAGTTGTCTTCCCCGTGCCGGGGCGGCCGGTAAACGACATATGCAGGCTGGGAGGTGCCGTATCCAGACCCACCTGCAGCCGGGCACGATTGACCACCAGCAGGGCGGCAATTTCACGAATTCTGGCCTTGACCGGTTGCAGGCCGATCAACTCACGATCCAGCTGGTCCAACACTTCCTGGATGCCACTGGCTTCATAGGGAATGCGCAGATCCACCGGCGTGTCATGGGCTGAAGGCGCCTGCTCGTCGTTAGAGGAGGGCATCGATCGCGGCCGCGAAGGTCTGCTCGGCCTCTCCGATCGGGCTGTCGTCGACGATGGCCCGCACGGTGAGATTCACATAGGTGCGGCCGAAACTGATATCGGGAAAGGTACCCTCGGATTCCGACAGGGCATTGAGCCGCTCCAGAAAGACCCGGGTGCTCTCGTAATCACTGAATTCGATGCGGCGTTCGAGCCGATCCGGCCGTTGCCGGTGCGTCCAGGGTTGGTCCATGGCGGAGAGGCTAGGGCAGGCACTGATCAGCCCTACCGTCCCACCCCAGGCAGTCCGTGCGCGAAGCCGCCAGCCGATGGGCCCAACCGGTGGCATGGGCATGATTGGCCGCCTGAGCTGCCGGATCACAACTGGAGAGCGGAGCAGGGAAGGTGCCGTCGATGGCGCCGTTAGTGACACAGAACATGGCCTTCTGGAAGCTGGCGCACAACTTGACCCGCCCATCCCCATCGCCTCGGCCCTGGCGGAGATAGCGCTGATGGAGCCGTTCCGGAAGATGACGGCCCATGTCCTGCATCAGCAGGCTGGGAGGAATGCCTGCCCCCATCGTGAGCAAGGGGTCGGCAAACAGGGCCCCGTAGGTGAACTGGCTCTGATCCGGGGAGATCTGCTGGGCCTGGGCATTGAACGACACGGTGCCGAAAAAGGGCATCCCCCTCAAAAACACGGCTTCCACATAGGGCACCGCCACGTCAGTGAGAAACGTCAGGCCGGCCTCTGGAGGCAGGACCCAATGGCTTTCCCCATCGATCATCACCGCATAGGTGATGGACTCGGGGGCCGCCCGCTGGAGGCCGGCGCTGATGAACTCCACCACGGCGGCGATCCCTGAAATCCGGCCTTGGCCTTCGGCTTCCGCGAGATTGAGAAACAAATCGCTCATCACCCGCCAGAACTGACCCAGGGCATGGGTGGTGGCGGCCATCCGGATCAATTCCGGAAGGAACGCGGGGAACAGGGGATGGAGGAGGGCCAGCAGGGGGTCACGGCGAAGCTTGCGGCGGATGATCTGAGCACAGCTCGCATCGAAATCAGGAGAATCCAGATAGCGATCCAGGCCACCCGTTCCATGCCAAAGCATGGCTTTCATACAATATTCGGCGTATTCATAGTTGATACGGTCGTGGCAGAGGTGGCGCCAGATCTTGGCGAAGCTGAGATCACCCTCGAGATACTTGAACAGTGGAAAAGGATTGAGGAACTGGGCCTCGGCCTGATAGATCAGATTGGTGCTGTAGGCATCGAGAACAACGCCATAGCTGGCCAGGGAATCGACCACCTCCACCAAGTTGTCCGGGGTGTCCAGCAGCAGGGTGTCTCCAGCCAGAAGCCGCTCGGTTAGGGCCTCCAGGCTCGGCATGCCTCCGGCACGGGTGAGCAGCTCGGGAATGACCGGCATCAGCCCTCACCCCCCATGGTGATGCCGGAGTTCATGGCCCTGGATATAGCATTGGCCACAGGCTGGGCCTGGGGGGCTGGCTGGGGCCGTTCCACGGATTCAACAGAGCCCCCTGCCCAGGCCATGGCCGTAGTGGTGCTTTCACTGATTCGTCCAAGCCCAATCGGCAGCAGCCCTAGCCCCAGCACCGCCAGCGCCAGGGCGGTAGCAGGAAGGGTCTCCCGGGGGGCCACCGGAGCCAGTTGAATGTCGAGGCGAGCATCCTGAATCGGATCCAGGCTGCGGGTGATCGCCAGACGACCGAAGAAGGCGCGGTTCACCAACAGCAGGAAATACACGGCGGTGAGACCCGACCCCACCATGCAGGCCAGGGTGGCCACGGGAAAGCGGTCAAGGCTGCCACGAAACACCAGAAATTCCGAGATGAACCCGGCCATTCCTGGAAGGCCGGCACTGGCCATCACCCCCAGGATCATCAGGCAGCCGGTGAAGGGCAGACCCCGCTCTGGATTAAGCAGACCCCGCAGGACGTCTAGGTTTCGGGTACCGGTTTTGCGGTAAACAATTCCCACCAACAGAAACAAGAGGGCCGAGATCAGGCCGTGACTGACCATCTGAAACTCGGCGCCCAGAAGACTCACCGGAGTGGCTGCCGCAGCGGCCAATAGAATATATCCCATATGCCCAACGGAGCTGTAGGCCACCATCCGCTTCATGTCGGTCTGGGCGATGGCCGCCAGCGATCCATACAGCACAGACACGGCGGCCCAGAGGGCCAGCCAAGGGGCGAGTACGGCCCAAGCCTCGGGGAAGAGACCCAGGCAGAACCTCAGCAGGCCATAGGTGCCCAGCTTGAGCAGAACCCCGGCCAACAACACGGACACCGGGGTGGACGCCTGGGTGTGGGCATCAGGCAACCAACTGTGGAAGGGAACAAGGGGAATTTTGATTCCGAAACCCACCAATAGAGCGCCAAGGAGCAGCAATTGCTGCCCCATTGCCAACCGTTCGGTCAGCACAGGTGTCAGGCTGAAATCAACTGTTCCAGTGAAGAGAGCCAGTCCCAGAAAAGCTCCCAAAATCAACATTCCTGAGATCGCTGTGAAAATCAGGAACTTGGTGGCCGCATAGGAGCGTTGGGCCCCACCCCAAATCGAGATCAGCAACCAGAGAGGAATGAGTTCCAGTTCATAGAACAGGAAGAATAACAACAGGTTTCCCGCCAGGAATGCCCCATTAACGGCCCCGCTAATCGTGAGCAGTAAGGCAAAGTAGATTCGTGGGCGCTGACTGATATCACGGGTGCAAATCACCGAAACCAGGGTGAGGGCAGCATTCACCAACAACAGCGGCAGGCTGAGCCCATCCACACCGAGTCGATAGTCGAGGCCGATCTCAGGGACCCAGGAGAACGATTCCTGCAATTGCATCCCCGTCGTCGTCGGATCAAAACGAGCCAACACCGCTAGGCACCAGCCCAGTTGAAGGGTTAACACCAGAATGGCGCCCAAGCGCAATCGACCCGGCGGGGTTTGCGCCGGACTGAACAGCAGCAAGGCTGCCCCAACGAAAGGAATCAACAGCAGCGGGGTCAACATGGGATCTCCTCAGCGGTATACCCAGGACAGAGTTGAAAGCAACACCAGAATCGCCACAATGATCGTGAGCACATAGGTCTGGAGCTGGCCGCTTACGCCATAGCGGAGGGCTTCGGCGCTGGAGAGTGAGGCTCGACCAAGTCGGTTCACCAATCCACTCACCACCTGTCGGTCAAATTGATCGGTGAGGGCGGCGAGGGAGGCCACCCAGGTCACGATGGTGCGCTGATAAAGCTGTTGGGTGTAGAAGTCCTGGCCGAGCAGGTCCTGGAGCAACCGCAGGGGGCGCTGCACGGAACGGGACCAGGTCTTGTTGAGCTCAACTCGAAAGCCAGCCAGGGTCCCAAGCAGGCCAGTGATCACCACCGCCAAAACCGAAGACGAACTCAAACCGATGCTCCCGGAAACGAACCCGAAGCGCATCATCAACCAGGGGGTCGACAGGACGATCACCATGAGGCACACCATCGGCAGAGCCATGAGCCAGCCCACTTCGGGAGTCCGTCGGGTTTTGGGTTGACTAGGCCCTAAGAAAACCTGGCGATAGACACGCACCAGATTGAAGGCCGTCAAGCCATGGGTGAGCAATACGGTTCCGGTAGCCAGGGGGGAATGGTCCTGAAGGGCCTGCACCATCAGGGCCAACGCCCAGAAACAGCCCAGGGGAAGAATTCCAGTCAGGCCAGCGGCAGCTACCAGGAAGGCAGTGGTGGTGGCGGGCATGCGAGGAGCAAGACCGCCCAGTTCGGTGAGATCCTGGCAATTGGTGGTGCTAATCACACTGCCCACGCTCATGAACATCAACGCCTTGGCCATGCCATGGGAAAACAGCAGCAGCAGGGCAATCAGGGGTTGCTGGAGGGCAATGGCGATGAAAACCAGCCCCAGATAAGACGTCGTGGAATAGGAGAACGCCCGCTTGAGATCCACCTGAGCGATGGCCACAAGGGCACCACCCAGCGCACTGATGGTGCCGATGATCAGCAAAACCGTGACCGCAAGGGGGGAAATCTGCAGCAATGGCATCAGCTTGAGGAGCACCAAGGCACCGCAGGTCACGACCACAGAATTACGCAAAATTGAAGCTGGATTAGGTCCTTCCATGGCTTCATCGAGCCAAAGATGCATCGGAAATTGGGCACATTTGCCGATCGGTCCGGCGATGAGTCCAAGCCCCAACAGGTTGGCCACTAAAGGGGACAAGCCAGCTCCGGGGGCCCAGGCGTAGAGATCAGTAAATTCCAGGCTGCCGGCATACACTGAAAGGGTCACTACCCCCATCAGCAAAAGGACATCACCAACCCGCTTGGTGAAGAAAGCATCACGAGCTGCGGTAACAACCAACGACTGAGCATACCAGAAGCCAACCAAAAGATAGGTCGAAAGTGTCAGCATTTCCAGCAGGAAATAGCTGATAAACAAATTACTGCTAAGGACCACACCAGCCATCGCCCCCTCAAAAAAGCCCAGCAGCGCATAAAATCGCGCTAGGGACCATTCCTTGTCCAGATAGCCCAGGGCAAACACCTGGGTCACCAGACTCATCAGCGTCACCAAGGCCAGGCAAGCCAGAGTTGTCAACGACAATTCAAAGCTGATCTGCAAGTGCAGATCAGCAACCTCAAACCAAGAAAATTGTAGATGCTGGGGACCCAGGCGACCCACCGAACGCAGGATCAAGCCGCCATGGACCACCGCCACCAAGGTGAGCAGCAGGTTCAAGTAGGCAGCTGGGCGTGGGCCACTCCGCTTAATCCAACCGCTGGCCCATGGAAGGGAAATCGCCATGCCGAGGAAGCCGTAGCAGGGGATCAGCCACGCCAGTTGAATCGGCAGGGAAGAGAGGACGGCCAAGGAGGAGGGATCGAAGCGACTGAGGCGGACCCGGGGATTGCATCGGAAGGAATGCCCCCCCTGGGAGAAGGCTGCAGACGAAGGACTCTAGAGAATGACGGCATTGTCTGGAGGATTTCCAGTGCAATCAGATCAGCTGCATTCAGAACACAGCACGCTGCAGGAAACGATCTTGCCCTGCCCCAAGACTATGCAACCAGCGGCCCAACTCTTCGCCATGGTGCTGTTCCTCCTGCCAAAGCTCCCGGAAGAAGGCTTCGTTATTGTGATCTCCGATCAATAGGCAGAAGCGCACAGCCTCTCCGTAGTGCTGAATCAGATCGTTTTCTAAAATGCCGTTGAGCCGTAACAAGCCGATCAAATCAGGGGCATGAACCACCGGTCGCAACTGGGACGCCGCTGGGGCCACCCCAAGGGCGAGCATGCGCTGAACGATCCGCTCGGCGTGTTGGAGTTCTTCAACGGTTTCCTGGCGAAAGCGCTGGGCCGCCTCCGTCTCGCCCCAAGTCTCCACCAGGGAAGCCTGGGTCATGTACTGCTGGACGGCTGTGAGCTCCAGGCTCAGGGCGCGCCCCAGGTAGCCAAGGACCCGGGGATGGACGGAGGCATCCATGGCCATCAGAGCCGTCGGCTAGCGCCGGTGGATCCCAGGGCCGGTTCCACCTCGCTGTGGGGGCGGGCAATGATGTGGGCGGCCACCAAGCCGTCGCCCACACGCTCACAGGCATCAGCCCCGGCACGAACGGCAGCGTTCACGGCACCGGTCTCGCCCCGGACCATGACGGTGACATAGCCACCACCAACAAATTCCCTGGCGATCAGCGTCACTTCAGCCGCCTTGGTCATGGCATCGGCGGCCTCAATCGCGGGAACCAAACCCCGCGTCTCGATCATGCCGAGGGCAATGCCCTGAATGGAGGAATCCATGGAGAAGGAGCGAAGGGAAGGGGTGGACGGTGGGGTGACAGCACCGC
Organism: uncultured cyanobacterium; assembly: GCA_903856805.1. GTDB lineage: Bacteria > Cyanobacteriota > Cyanobacteriia > PCC-6307 > Cyanobiaceae > Cyanobium. The sequence goes on from CAIOCZ010000095.1 coordinate 18,753, forward strand.
CGCGGGAGGCGCTGGCGGCCTGACCCTTGGTCGGGCTGGCCGCCGTGGCGCGGGCCGGGGTGGAGCGGGCCGGAGTGGAACGGGCCGTCCGACTGGTGCTGCTACGCCGGCTGCTGGCCACCGGCAAGGTACGGGTTGGGGCACTGCGCTGGGCCGTGCTGCGACCACTGGCCGGCTTACCTGCTGCGGAGGCGCTCGGAAGGGCCTTGGCCGTTGGCGTCTGGCTGGAACTGGACACGACCGGCGCCGGAGTGGGGCTGGCCGTGGCTGGAGGGTTGGCTCCAGCTACCGGAGCAGGGGAGGTTGGGGTCGACGCCTTAGCGGGCTCCGGACTGCCGCTTGGGGTGGCGGCAACGTCGGCCTTGGCGACTGAGGACGGAACAGGAGCCGCTGATGGGGTCCGATCAGGAGCGGAGTTGGACGGACGGCTGACCATGGCAGTGGAACGGGGAAACGGGGAATGGACTTCAGGCAGAGGGGGATACCGTTCTTCAGCCGTCCGGTTCCCAGAAATCGATGATTCCTCCGATCGTCAGGTCGGTGTGAACCTCGGGGTTGCCGCAGGCGAAGCGGGCGGCGGACCCACTGGCGGTGAACACCCAGTTGCCCGGGGCCGCACCCACGGGATCCACAGCCACGCTCAACTTGCCTTTGCTGGTCCGCAGAATCCGCAATTGCCAGTGGTCCAGCCCGGGAATGCGCTGGCTACACACAAGGGACCCCGTGACTTGCATGATTTCCATCAGCCCTCTCCTCCCTTGGGGGCTGGCACGGCGGGAGCTGGCGCGGAAGCGGGCGCAGCCGACGGGGTCAAGGAGTCTGCAGCGGCCTTAGCCGCTTCCGGATCCCAGTGGTCAATGATGCCCACGATGGTGAGATCACTGGGGTAAGACTTGCTTCCAGCCGCTTCGCGGGCGGCCGAACTGCCTACGCAAATCACCCAATCCCCAGGAACGCAACCCACGGCATCCACCGCCACTTTTTGGGTGCTGCCATCAAGAACCACCTGCAGATGCTTGTGTTCAAAATCGGGGATCCTGTTGGTCGACACCAGGGGTTTAACCACGCGACAGATCAACATCTCAATGGCCTCCCACATTTGCAAAATGGATCGTGGAACCTACAGCTTCTGCAGGGGCATGGCGGTCCTTGTCCCGCACGGTGAGAAGGGCATGAAGCAGCCCATCTCGAACAAGATCGGCATAGCGCGATTCGATCGCCGCCATCACCCGTTGACCATGGCGCACGGCACGTTCTCGGGCCCCCGGAACCTTACCGTTGTAGTCGAAGCGCACGACCACCGGAATAGGAAGGCCCCGGGAGACATTCAAACCCTTGAAGATCTTGACACCAACATCCAAATCCGGAGCGCCCTCTTCCACCGTATCCATGTAGGCGAAGTAGGTGAGGTTACGGAGGTGAATTTCCTTAAAGCCAATCCCAACTCCAATGAATCTCTCCGCATGTCCAGCGTCCGCGTAGTGACCTCCATGGTACTGGCGTACATAATCGATCTGGGACAGGTTCTGTTCCAACAGATGACCGATCAGCCGCACCATTCCGGGATCAGGCGCACTCGCCGCCGCCTGGGTCACCAACGTGGCGATCTGCTTTCGGGCGGCGTCCGGACCTAGGTGGCGAGTCGCTTCGTACACATCCTGGGCATCCAACCATTGCTCCAGGTGGGTGGTTCCATCTAACCCCGGCACATGGACGCGGATGGCATCGGTATCGGTATCGATCCCAACCAGCAGCAGGTCCACGGAAGCGCCACAGCAAAAGCTGTTCTCCACCGCCTCCTGAAAATCCCGAAGTCGAAGGTGGCCGCAACGGGCCGCCGCCGCATCATCGCTGCCGTGGGCAGCGCAGCCCTCATGGCTGGGATCCAAGGAACTGAAGTGATACAGAACCAACTTCAGGTAACGGGTGTCAGCGTGGGCCGAATTGGGCAGGCTTTCCCGATAGCGACGGTGCTCCGTTTTCACCCAGCGATCGACGGTATTTTCGACATCAAACAGGGCCCCCGCGTGGGGGCGACGCCGGACCGAACTGAAGGGAATCCGCAGGGCAAAGGCGATAGCGTGAGCTAGGCGACCATCGGCACAGGGAGTGATATCCAGCAGATGGAAGCCACAGGAAAGCATAAAGTGATTAAACCACTCAGCCCCCTCGCTCTCCGTCTGACCCCTTAGGGGATCGACGTTGAAAAATGCGGCGCTTGTCTGTTCGTAGGTTTCAAACACGCACCAAGCGAACAGGGTGCGCATGTCCAGCTGTTGAACCCAGGCCTGTTCAAGGATCGGCAGGGGAAGGTCGAAACCGAGTTCAGCCTTGGCCAACCGTTGGGCCTGGCTCACAAAATCATCCTCGTGCTGCAGGGCCGAAAGGCGCTTAAGCGTTGGAACAATGCGATCAAAGCGAGCCTTGACCTGAAGGTCGTAGGACTGCAGGGCCGCATTGGTGGCCTGATCGGTGAGCGGATGGAACCCAGCCGGCATGACCGTCGTGGCGCCATGGATGGGCCGATTGGCAGGAGCGGCTGAGCTGCCGTTCGCAGACGACCTCTGCGGCAGGTCGAGGACCGGCCGGAGGCGGCCGACGGAACGACGGGTGGTTGGTGTTGTGGCGCTGTTACTGGCCTGGGCACGGGCCGTCCGGGCGGCCGTGCCCCGTTGGATCGGTGCCTGCTCAGGGGACGGAGTCAGGTTGGCAGCCGCCGCTTGGTTGCGACGGGGGGCGGTTGGGGCCAGAAGGCCGTTCGCAGGGGTCAGACGGCTTGCCATGGGCGATTCAGCCGCGGGCCCCACCGGAGACGGTGACGAGGGAGCCCCGATCGGTGCTGCCACTGGAGCCGGTGACACGGCTCAGGGGAGCCGGCACCTCCTCGTTGCGCTTGGGCTGAACCGCCGGCATGGCGGCCATGGCGCCGGTGCGGGTGGGATTGCGGCGTCGGGCAGATCTGCCCTCCGTACCCGTGACCCGTTCGCCCCGATCCCAGTCATCACCGGTGATTTTTTTGCCCGATCCTTCGCCGGTCACCCGGGAGACGGGAGCCACTTCGGGCGTCGGGACCGCCGGGGCCTTGTCGCCGCGGGCCTCCAAGCGGGAGGGCTGGGCCGCACGATGGTCGTGGCGGAACTGTGCGGTGCCCGTCACCTTGTCGGTGGCCATGGCGAAGGGACCGGTGATGCGTCCCCCCAGTTCATAGCTACTGCCGGTAACGCCGAGGCTTTGCTCGCGGGAGGACTGGGCAGCACGGGCAGGGGACTGCACACTGAACTGCTGCCAGGGCTGCTGGCCTGCGAGGGGTTGGGGAAAGTCCCCGTCGGTTGGGGTGGCCGCAGAGCAGGCAGCATTGAACTGATCCTCACCCACATAGGGGGTGCCGCTGATCGGCTCGCAGGCGCCCCGCTCGGCGCCGGTCATCACGCCGCCGATCCCCGGCTGAATCCCACTCAAGCGGGCGCCGGCATAGCCCATGCGGACGGGAGTGCGCTGTCGAACGGCCTCCACCTGCTTGCTAGAGCACCAGTTGCCCGCCTCCTCAAGACCGGCGTAGGGGGTCCCGGTAACGGCCTTGCAGGTGCCGGGCTCATCGCCTGTCACCTTGTCCGAGCGGCCCGTGCGGGTGCCGGACACAACCAGGGCCTTGTTGGTCACGCTGAACCCCACCTTGGCGGCCTCCGGGGCCGGACGGGTCCCGCAGAAGCCGGCATATTGCTGACTTCCGATGTACTCATCGCCGGTGATGATCCGGCAGCTGCCCGGTTCGTCGCCGGTGACGTGCTCGCTTCGGCCCACGTGGGTGCCGGTGATGCCGGTGCCCCGGAGGGTGTGGAGGCTGGCCACCTTGGTCGGAGCCCGACCGGCGACCGGGGTGGCCTGATTGAGGTACTGGTCGCCGGTGATCTGAAGACCGGAGCCGGACTCATCCCCAGTGACCCGCTCGGATCGGCCCACCATCACGCCGGAAACCGGCAGGCCGGAGGCCGTGAGTCCCTGGCCCACCTTGCGGGGGGCGGGGGACCCAGTACCGCAATAACTGACCGCCTGGTTAGCGGAGATGTATTCGGTGCCCGTGACGCTCTGGCAGGTTCCCGGCTCGTCGCCCGTCACTTTTTCGGAACGACCCACCTCATTGCCCGTCACCCGGTTGCCATGGCTGGTGGCGGTGACCCGGACCTTGGCGGGTTGCTGGGGAGCCGGGTCCTTGCCGCAGAACGCCTGGAACACTTCAGCACCCAGGTATTCGGTTCCGGTGATGGTGCGACAGGTCGCCGCTTCATTGCCGGTGGTCTTGAGGGAACGGTTGGCCTGGGTGCCGGTCACCACTTGACCGCGGGCCGTTTCACTCACGCCTACCTTCCAATGGGCATCGGCAGCGGCGGCCTGGCGGGCGCCATTTTTGTTAGGGCCGGTGGGGCGGGTCCCACTGTTGCGGGCACTGCCTGCGGAACCAATTTTGCTTTTCAGATCACGCACCTTCTGAGCCAATTCTCGACTGCTGAGATCTGGATTGGCTTGGCGTGCCACTGCGGCCGCGGAATGGCTGGAGGTACTCGCCGACTTGCCCCGCTTGGACAGGGCCTCGCGGCGGGCCAACACCAGCGCCCGACTTGGGTTGTGCTGGGAAGCGCGCTTCGGGGTGCTGGAACGGCCGGCCCCATTGCGGCCCTGACGGTTGGCCAGGGAGGCACTGAGATCAGGTGCGGGACCCCGGCTGGAGGGGGCAGACAGGGAAGGCCGCTCGGGGCCATGGCCCTGGCACTTGCACTTCGGCTCTGACGTCGGGGTGGCGACGGCGGGGCTGCTGGACGGTCGACGATTTTCTGAATTGGTTCGATCCCGGGAAGGATCAGCACGCTTGCCACGGCGGGAGAGCGCTTCGCGGCGAGCCAAGACAAGTTCTCGGCTTGGGTTGGAAACAGGCTTGGCGCTGGAGCGCTGTGCACCACCGGCGCTGGGGGGGGTCAGGCTTCGGCGCACGGGGGCTGGCGACTGGGCGACTTCGGCCCGAGCCGACACCGCGGACGTTTCAGGGGGAGCCGCTGTGGTGCGGCTAGGGCGCGCATCAGACGCGGTACGGACGCGACTGGGGGCCGAGGTATAGCGACCAGCGGATTTCTTGCCGCCACTGGTGAGGGCCTTGCGGCGCTCCAGAGCTGCATCGCGACTTGATGTGCTGGCCATATCCGCCCGTTGAATGGAATGACAAGAAAAGGGAATCAACATTGCTGACGTCTCAACGTTGAGAGCGATCATGCAATCTTTTTTCGCCCCCTATTCAGGGGACGATCTCAAAGCCGTGGTCCGCTTCGGATTAGGGGCCAAAAGCTCCTCCCCGATCGGAAGAATCCCGGTAATACCAAAAAGATTCCTGGCAAGTTCGGCCTAGGTGAAGCCAAGCAATGTTGGTACGGGGCAACCCGATGAAATCGAGGAGCCCCGCAGCACAACCTTGGTTCAGCGGCCCTCGAAGACCACGAAGCAGGATCCCTGGCTCTGGGTATAAGCGTCGTAACCGACAAGGCGGACGTGGTGGTCGGGATAGGCCCGGTGGCAGGCTTCCAACTCGCTCACGATCACCCCCAGATCCTTCTCGCCGAAGAACGGCAATTTCCAATACGACCAGTAGGTCGCCATGGAACGGCTGGGGTGAACATGCTCCACCAGGGGGCTCCAACCCTGGGCAATGATATAAGCAATTTGATCGTAGATTTCGTCCTGAGTCATCGGCGGGAGGAAGCCGAACGTCTCCAGGGTGGCGACTGTTTGATAGTCACCCACGGTGCTCTTGAAGGGCATGGGGATCCTTGCGGTGAGATGGGGGGTGGGGACGGCCCAAGATCGTTGTCGAGGAGAGGAAGTGCTACTCCCCGACCGATCCATGGGCGTTCAGGACACGATCACTGAACGTCGAGTTTGTCGACGGTGTCGAACTCGAACTTGATTTCTTTCCAGGTCTCGAGGGCGATCGCCAGCTCGGGGCTGTGCTTAGCGGCTTCCAGGAGGATGTCGCGGCCTTCGCGTTCGATTTCACGACCGGCGTTACGGGCCTTGACGCAGGCTTCCAGGGCCACCCGGTTGGCGGCGGCGCCAGCAGCGGAGCCCCAAGGGTGACCGTGGGTACCACCACCGAACTGAAGCACCGAATCGTCTCCGAAGATGCTCACCAGCGCGGGCATGTGCCACACGTGGATACCACCGGAGGCCACGGCGAACACGCCGCCCATGGAACCCCAGTCCTGATCAAAGAAGTTGCCGCGGCTGCGATCTTCTGGCACGAACGATTCGCGCAGCTGATCGATATAGCCGAGAGTGGATTGACGATCGCCTTCGAGTTTGCCCACCACCGTTCCGGTGTGGAGCTGGTCGCCACCGGAGAGACGCAGGCACTTGGCGAGCACGCGGAAGTGAATGCCGTGCTTGGGATGGCGGTCGATCACCGCGTGCATGGCGCGGTGGATGTGAAGCAGCATCCCGTTCTTACGGCACCACTTCGCCAGGCCGGTATTGGCGGTAAAGCCACCGGTGATGTAGTCGTGCATGATGATGGGCTGGCCCAGTTCCTTAGCGAACTCGGCACGCTCATACATCTCTTCAGGAGTGGCGGCGGTGCAGTTGAGGTAGTGGCCCTTCTTCTCGCCGGTTTCCTGCTCCGATAGTTTCACGGCCTCGGCCACGAACTCGAAACGGTTCTGCCAGCGCTGGAAGGGCTGGGAGTTGATGTTTTCGTCGTCCTTGGTGAAGTCGAGACCACCGCGCAGGCATTCGTACACCACGCGGCCATAGTTCTTACCGCTCAGGCCCAGCTTGGGCTTGATGGTGCAACCCAGAAGGGGACGGCCGTACTTGTTCATCCGGTCGCGCTCGACCACGATGCCGTTCGGGGGACCCATGCAGGTCTTGATGAAGGCCATCGGGAAGCGGATGTCTTCCAGACGCAGGTGGCGCAGGGCCTTGAAGCCGAACACGTTGCCAACCAGGGAGGTCAGCACGTTGGTGATGGAGCCTTCCTCGAACAGATCCAGGGGATAGGCAATGAAGGCATAGAAGGATTCCTTGTCGCCAGGAACGTCTTCGATGCGGTAGCAACGGCCCTTGTAGAAGTCGAGGTCGGTGAGGAGCTCGGACCACACAGTGGACCAGGTGCCGGTGGAAGATTCAGCGGCCACGGCTGCGGCAACTTCTTCCTTGGGAACACCTTCCTGGCCGGTGCACTTGAAGCAGGCCAGCAGGTCGGTGTCGAGGGGGACGTAATCAGGAGTCCAATACGTGTCGCGGTACTCCTTGACCCCGGCGTCGTACTTCTTGCTCATGGAGGTTCTCCGTTTGGGTCGGGTGGGAATTCAGAGGGGATGATGCGCGTCAGGCGCGTTCCGCTCAGTCCTTCGAACCAAGGCCGAAGCTGCTGTTCAGGGCCGGCTCCACTTCGCGGTGGGGGCGGGCGATGATGTGGGCAGCCACAAGGCCGTCACCCACGCGCTCACAAGCGTCAGCACCGGCGCGAACGGCGGCGTTCACGGCACCGGTTTCGCCACGAACCAAGACGGTCACGTAACCGCCACCGACGAACTCACGACCGATCAGGCGCACTTCGGCGGCCTTGGTCATGGCGTCAGCCGCCTCGATTGCAGGCACGAGGCCGCGGGTCTCGATCATGCCGAGGGCGATGCCCATGGTTTCGTTTGCCATTGCCAGCTCCGAAAGGAGGGGGGGTGGAATGTTCGGAAGTAACAGTGCTCCGCCGCCCAACCGTCCGTCAAGCCATTTCGTCCCGCATCGCCATCAAGGTTTTGGGTGCGCCAGATAAGTAAAGCTGATCGGTGCTCAACAAATCGTTAGCAATCCCTGCTGGCCGTCCCGCCGGTGGGCTCCGAGGCGACGGAGCGGCCCTGGAAGCGCCCTCTCAAAGCGGCTCGGCGTCGGACACGAAGCCAACCCCGCCGTAGAGCTCCAGCAGGGGTTTGACGGCCTCCCGCAAGCGATTCACCATGTGGCTTTCGCAGAAGGCCACGATGTGGGCGTTGGCGCCGAGTCCTGAGAAGTCCATGTCTTCGGAGATTTCACCCGCCAAGCCGCGTCCGGTCACATGGCGCATCACGGAATAGCCGGGGGCCCCGGCTTTGTGAAGGGCCTTACAGACGCGATTCGCTTCGCGTTCATTGAGAAACAGGTCGATTCGCTTCATGATTCAGATGCCAGGAAAACCGATAAACGTAGAGTTGATGCGTTGCTGAATAGAAAGCCACCGCCATGGACGGTCAGCTTGCCGGAACGAAACGTTGGATGAGAGCCATATAAATAGGGATTCCAATCACCACGTTGAAGGGGAAAGTCACCCCTAGTGCCGAGGAAATATAAAGACTCGGATTGGCCTGCGGGACAGTCATACGCATGGCCGCTGGCACGGCGATATAGGACGCGCTAGCACAGAGAACCATGAATAGAAGCGTGTCTCCTTGGGGCAGGGAGAGGGCCAAGGACAGGGCGAGGCCCACGGCCGCATGCACTAACGGCGCCAGAATGGCAAAGGCAATCAAAAGGGGGCCTGCGCGACGAAGGTCCTGGATCCGCTGGGCGGCCACAATGCCCATGTCCAGGAGAAAGAAGCAAAGGGCTCCGTAAAACATTTTATCGGTAAATGGCTCCATCTTTGTCAATCCCGTGGGACTGAAACTGGCCACCAACCCACCAATCACCAGACTCCCAATCAGCAAAAAGACAGAGCCATTCAAAAAAGCTTCCCGGAGGATTTCATTCCAGGCAATATTTCCCTTTTGACTTTTCTTGACTGTGTCAGCACTGGATGCAGCAACCCTGGCGAGTAACACTCCCACCACGATAGCCGGGGATTCCATCAGGGCAAGCGCGGCCACCATAAAGCCATCAAAATCAATCTTCAACACGTTGAGAAAACTCTCAGCCGTGATGAAAGTAACGGCGCTGATTGATCCATAAGAAGCGGCGATTGCAGCGGCATTGAATGGATCTAACCAACTGCGCAATATCAAAAAACTACTCAAGGGAACCAGCAGGGACATCAACACAGCCGCCCCGATCGTCAGCACCACCTGCGGTCCCAGGCCGCTATGGGCCAACTCCAACCCCCCCTTGAACCCGATGGCAAGGAGCAGATAGAGGGAAAAAAGCTTGGGGAGTGGCGAGGGAATTTCCAGGTCGGACCCCAGCAAGACGGCCAGGATGCCAAGAAAGAAGAACAGAACGGGCGCTGAAACCAGGTTCTGCAGGACCAGGCTTGACTGCATTGACCTCCTAGGGCCCGATGGAATCGCTCAAGTTACAGCCCTTGGACACGCTTTTGTCAGAGCTCGCACAACTGCGGCGCGATTCAGGTCCATTCGCCCGGAAGCTGCTTAGCGTGGATCGCGAGGCAGGAGACCCTGAGCTTGCTTGGGGTGGAATGTTCAACCCATCCTGCCTCCCCCTTCCCCCAACCCCTCCGCTATCAGCAAGCCCACGGCACCTTGACAGGTCAGAATTCAGATCCTTTGAGTGGGTCGAGAAGTGCGACGAGGGTCCACGGAGACACCACCTGTTCTTGTGATTGCCAGTGGCAATCCCCACAAGGTCGCTGAAATCAGCGCCATGCTTGCCCTGGTGGACGTGGAAGTCAGGCCCCAGCCTGCGGGCCTTGACATTGAGGAAACAGGCGACAGCTATGCCGCCAATGCCCGCTTGAAGGCCTCAACCGTGGCTCGGCTCACCGGCCAGTGGTCCCTTGCCGACGACTCCGGGGTGGAAGTGGATGCCTTGGACGGACGCCCTGGCCTCTATTCGGCCCGCTATGCCGCCAGCGACCCGGAACGAATTCAGCGCCTCCTTCAGGAGTTGGGAACCCATCCCTACCGAGGGGCCAGCTTCATCTCAGCCATGGCCTTGGCCGACCCCAGCGGCCTGGTGTGTGCCGAATCGGACGGCATCTGTCGGGGCACCATCCTGACCACCCCCCAAGGGACGGGAGCCGGTTATGACCCCATCTTTCATGTGCGCGAGGCTGGAGTCAGCTATGCCGAGATGGGTGACCACCTGCGCCAACGGTTGGGCAGCCGTGGCAAAGCGGCTCGAACGCTGGGCCCTGAACTTCGTCGCTGTCTGGGCCTGACGTAAGCAGCCGGTGCCGCGGCTCAGCGGTTATTGATCCCGGCCACGGCCCGCATCGCGGCGGCGGCGGCCTCTTCCACATCCCCCTCCCGGCCCGCCAGGGTCAATCGCCCGAAGGCCCCGACGGCCTTGACATCCACAATGGTGATATTAGAACCTTTCTCCGCCTCATTGGCGGCAATAAGAACGTATCCAGCCGGCTCAGTTTCGAGAATAAACATACTCATTCCCGCCTGAATCATTGATCCTCGGCGATTCAGCCGGTTGATCAGAACCGCATGGTCCGGGGTGATGGCACGGATGATTTCCGTCCAGGTCACGTCACAGCGACTACGGCGATCGATGCTGCTGCCGATCGCTTCCAGCACCACTTCGCCGGAGTGGAGCACATTGCTCTGATCACGGTGGTAGATCGCGATCGAGCCAAAGGCCCGCTCCACCACCATCTGACCTAGGCGCACCGTACTTGCCTTCAGGGCAATATCGGTGACCCGATGCACCGCCATCCCCGGCGATACCTCCAGCCACAAGCAGGCATCGCCGGGGATGGGCAGGAACCCCTGGGAGACCGTTCCCATATAGGCCGCTAACTGGGGTTGAAGCGAATCGAGAAACACATAGGTACGGAGCTCAATCGATTGCACGTGGCTCGATTGACGGGCAAGGCGACGGCCCTCACTATCTGTGGTGATGACGCAGCTGGCCCCCGAGCTCTCGCCACTCACATCCGTTCCGGTGATCCGCAAGGAAGAACGCCGGCGCTGGATGGCCCGATCATCGGCACTGGCAGGGTTGAGCTGGCGGGAAAGACGGGAATCCATCAAGACGTCGGCCGGAGGTCGACGGAGTGGGGGAGCAGGGAAGTGAGCTGCGGTAGGGGGTGAACTGGGGCTGGCCTGGGAAAGGTCCACCTGTGGCCGGGTCACGGTCGTCCGAGACACCAGAGTCATCGAAACCGGCAACGGCCATCAAGGGGACGTCCAGGGACTCGACTGGTGTCGTAGGGACTCCAATCGATCTCCGTCAAGTCCTCCGGTTCTGGATTGACATCCAACAAAAGTGGGCGGATCCTAACGCCCGTACTCCCCCCGAATTCAAGCTGGCTACGGGTGGGGCGCGGCGGTAGCCAGGGGACTGGCGCGCCGTGGCGATCGGGGCTTGCCTGCCCAACCAGAGCCGGTACTGTCCGCCCAATCCACGATTGGCCGGTCGATGGCAGCCCGCTCCCCTTCCGCCCCCATCGGTTCTGCCCCACCGCTGGAGACCATGTCCCCGCCCCCAAGCCCAGGGGTGCCGGAAGCGATGGCTCAGGCCCTGCAGCAAGGCCTCTCACCGGAGCAGGCCTTGGCGGTGCTCGGGCTGGGCTGGATGCGTCAACTCAGCGAGAGCGCCAGGCCCCACCCCTGGACCTGGCAGGAGGCACCCAGCTCACCCCCAGAAGCAGAAGGCGCCAACGTTGATCTGATCACCCTGCGTCAGCGGCTGGAGCTCACCAAGCTGGCGATCGACACGGGAGCCCCCATGAGCACCGCCGAAGTCACCCTATTGCTGGGGGCCCGCCCCGGGGCAGACCTGGTGGAACGGGGTGGGCTGGTGGCCCGCCGCCTGCGCCGCAATCTCTGGGTGCTCAGTCGGGGGGGCATCCGCCAGAACGAGGGCGAGCACAATGTGGTTCGCTTCAGCGAAGGGTTCCGCCGGCGTCTCTGAGCTGATCCGGTGACAGCGGCCCCTCGCTGTATCAACGAAGGTGACGTAAACCGAAAAAATGTCCACGGGATCGCCAGGGCAAGGCCTGCAACCGCTAGTCCATGGGGGTCATGCCCGCCGGACCACGCCCATGGGTGCTTCCCTCGCACCAGGTCAACCCACCCCCTGCGTCGATCCCGCCCCCTTGGGGGCTAGCCAGGCCGAGGTGCGCCAGGAATCCGGCCAACGGGAAGTGTTCTGCGGTCTCACGTCGATCGTGTGGCTGCATCGCCGCATGCCCGATGCCTTTTTTCTCGTCGTGGGCTCCCGCACCTGTGCCCACCTGATCCAAAGTGCCGCCGGCGTGATGATCTTCGCCGAGCCGCGCTTCGGCACAGCGATTCTTGGGGAGCGGGATCTGGCCGGCCTGGCCGATGCCAATGACGAGCTGGACCGATTGGTGCGGGAGTTGCTGGAACGACGGCCGGAAATTCGCACCCTGTTCCTGGTGGGGTCGTGCCCCAGCGAAGTGATCAAGCTTGATCTCGCGCGCGCCGCCGAGCGGCTCTCCAGCCAGTTCCTGGGCCAGGTCCGGGTGCTGAACTACTCCGGCAGCGGCATCGAAACCACCTTCACCCAAGGGGAAGACAACGCCCTGCTATCCATGCTCCCCCTCATGCCGACCAGTGAGGTGGAGCAGCTGCTGATCGTGGGCACCTTGGCCGATGGGGTGGAGGACCGTTTCCGCACCCTGTTCGAGCGCATGGGCATCAGCTCCGTGGCGAGCTTGCCGCCGCGCCGTTCCACCGAGCTGCCCGCGGTGGGACCCGGCACCCGGATTCTGCTGGCCCAGCCCTTTCTGAGTGGCACGGCCAGGGCTCTGGAACGCCGGGGCGCCCAACGCATCCAGGCCCCCTACCCCTTCGGGGTGGAGGGCAGCCGGGCCTGGATGGCCGCCGCCGCCGCCGCCTTCGGCATCACGCCGCCCCAGGTGGCCGCCGTGTTGGATCCGCTGGTGGAGCGGGGGCGGCAGGCCCTCGAACCCCACCGACGACTGCTGGAGGGTCGCCGACTGTTTCTGCTGCCGGATTCCCAGATGGAGATTCCCCTGGCGCGCTTTCTCAGTCGTGAGTGCGGCATGGAACTGGTGGAGGTGGGCACCCCCTATCTGGACCGCGCCTTGATGCAGGCTGAGCTGGACCTGCTCCCCCCCGGCACATCGATCACGGAAGGACAGGACGTGGAACGGCAACTGGAACGGGTGCGCGCCAGCCGGCCGGATCTGGTGGTCTGTGGGTTAGGCCTGGCCAATCCCCTGGAGGCCGAAGGGATGGCCACCAAATGGTCGATTGAACTGGTATTCAGCCCGATTCACGGCTGTGATCAAGCTGCGGATCTGGCCGAATTGTTTTCCCGCCCCCTGCGCCGCCACTCCCTCCTCAGCTTCGGCTGACAAGCCTGCACTGGCGCTGTTCTTGGTTGTCGTTCTCGCCCTGTTCACCTCATTTTCATCACGATGGAACTCACGCTCTGGACCTACGAAGGCCCCCCCCATGTGGGTGCCATGCGCATCGCGGCGTCGATGGAGGGGGTGCACTACGTCCTGCATGCGCCCCAGGGCGACACCTATGCCGATCTGCTGTTCACCATGATCGAGCGGCGCAACCGGCGGCCACCGGTCACCTACACCACCTTCCAGGCCAGGGATCTGGGCGGTGATACCGCTGAGCTGGTCCAACGTTCGATCCGCGATGCCGTGGAGCGCTTCCGGCCGGAGGCGCTGTTGGTGGGGGAAAGCTGCACAGCGGAGCTGATTCAGGACCAACCGGGCGCCCTGGCCGCCGGCATGGGTTTTGGCGATCTGCCGATCGTGAGTCTGGAACTGCCGGCCTACTCCAAGAAGGAAAACTGGGGCGCGGCCGAAACCTTTTACCAGCTGGTGAGGAGCCTGCTCAAGCCCCAAGTGCCTGCACCGGGTACCCCGAAGCCCTCGCCCAACCGCTGGCGCGAGGAGGGCCGCCGTCCCCGGGTCAATCTGCTGGGCCCAAGCCTGCTGGGCTTCCGTTGCCGCGACGATGTGCGTGAGGTGACGCGCCTGCTCGCCGATCTGGGCATTGATGTGGCGGTCACCGCCCCCCTGGGGGCTCGGCCGGCCGATCTAATGCGCATCCCCAGCGCCGATGCCAACGTCTGCCTTTACCCCGAGGTGGCGGCGTCAACCTGCAGTTGGCTGGAGCGAAGCTTTGGCATGCCCACGGTGAAAACGGTGCCGATCGGCATCGCCGCCACCGAAGCCTTTCTGGCGGAGGTGGCCCAGGTGGTCGGGTTGACGCCGGCCCCAACCATGGACGAGTCCGCAGCAGTGGCCGGGGAGGGCGCGCGGCCCCCAGCTCGTGGACTCGGGGAACGGGCGTCGCGGATGCCCTGGTATTCGCGCTCCGTGGATTCCACCTACCTCACCGGCAAGCGAGTGTTCATCTTCGGGGATGCCACCCATGCGGTGGCCGCCGCCCGCATCGCCAGCCAGGAGCTGGGCTTTGAGGTGGTGGGCCTGGGGAGCTACAGCCGCGAGCAGGCCCGGGAGGTGCGGGCCGCCGCCCAGGAGCTGGGCCTTGAGGCCCTGATCACCGACGACTACCTCGCCGTGGAGAAGGCCATGGCGGATGCGGCCCCCGAATTGGTGCTCGGTACCCAGATGGAGCGTCACAGTGCCAAGCGGCTGGGCATCCCCTGCGCCGTGATCAGCACCCCACTCCACGTGCAGGATGTGCCGGCCCGCTATGCCCCCCAGATGGGATGGGAGGGCGCCAATGTGATCTTCGACAGCTGGGTGCACCCGCTGATGATGGGGCTGGAGGAGCACCTGATTGGCATGTTCCGCCACGACTTTGAGTTCGTGGAGGGCCACCGCAGCCACCTGAGCCATGGGGCCCCAGCGGCCCCAAACCCCCAGGGCGAATCCTCAGCCGGTGAATCGCCCGCCATGGCCGTGGCGATCGCCGAACCTCCGGCCGGTTCAGAACCGGTGTGGACAGCCGAAGGAGAAGCCGAACTCAACAAAATCCCCTTCTTCGTACGAGGCAAGGTTCGTCGCAACACGGAAACCTTCGCCCGGGATCGGGGCCTGGCCTGCATCGATGCGGAGGCCCTCTATGACGCCAAGGCCTTTTACAGCCGCTGATTCCCGGAGGTCTTCGAGCCCCCCATCCAGCCTGGCGGCCGCCCTGGGGGCAAAATTCCCAGGGGGCCGGCCGGCTCAAAATCAGGGCCACGCTCCATGATGGGGTGCGTTGATTAAGCCCCCCATGCAGGCCATTTGGAATGGTGTAGTGATTGCCAGCAGTGACGACATCGTGACGGTGGAGGGCAACGCCTACTTCCCCCAAGAAGCCCTGGATCCGACCTGTGTCCAGCCTTCCGAGCATCGCAGTGTCTGCGGCTGGAAAGGCGAGGCCCATTACTACAACGTGGTGGTGAAGGGTGCCGTCAATCCCAATGCCGCCTGGTTTTACCCGGAACCGAAGGAGGCGGCCCAGCAGATCCAGGGACGGGTGGCCTTCTGGAAGGGAGTGCAGGTGGGCTGAAGCCCTTCGGTGAACGCACCTCATGAAGGAGTTTGAGTGGATGCGTAGGAGGTCGGGCCGCCGTAGCCCCGTCAGAACCCTGGTGGCCGCCATGGTTGGGATGGGTCTCAGCCATGGGGGTACGGCCCAGGCCGGAAACGTTCCCCAACGATCGCTCCCCCAGGACGCTGGGGTCTCTCAGTTGGAGCGCTCCTGGGCCCGCCTCGATCAGGAGCTGAGGCTGTTGGACCAGCTGATGCCTGGGGATCCCTTCCCTCCCCAGTCCCCGCCCTTGGGGGACTCCGGTGGCGGACCCTCCAGCCTGCTCCCCGCCCTGAATCGGGCCAATCAACCCGCCAACGGCACCATCGACCCCAAGGCCCCCGATCTGGCGGCGCCTCCCCTTGCCTTGCCGACGGCGGCCACCCTGGCCCAGGGAAGCATGCAGAACCTCGGCCTCCACCAAGCCCTGGCTCTGGCCTACCTCCACAGTCCGGAGCTGCAGGAGCAGCGACTCGAGGTGGCACGAAGCCTGGCCGATCTGCAGGCGCGTCTGGGTCGCTACTGGCCCCAGCTGCTGGCCCTCGCGGGCCTGGGATACGAGCAGAGCGGCACCGGCTTTTCCGTGCCCGAGGGCAACCCGGTGCTGGGCTTCGGCGGCGCCTTCGCCCCCGGAGGTGCCTTCTATGTGCCCACCGGCGCCAAGGCCTACCTCAACCAGGGCAACCGAAGCATGGGCGCCAGCCTGGAACTGCGCTATGCCCTGCTGGATGCCGCTCGCACGCCGACCGTCCAGGCCGCCCGGGCCCGCCTCCAGCAGGCTTGCAGCCGGTATGCCAACGGGCTGAGGCGGCTGCAGCTCTCGGTGAGTGAGGCCTACTACAACCTTCAGCGCAACGACCAGCTCCTGCGAATCCGCGAGGCAGATCTACGCAACGATCTGGTGATCCTCCAGGACGTGTTGGCCCTCAAGCAGGCGGGGTTGGTACCGCGATTGGATCTGCTGCGGCGCCGCGCAATTGAAGCGGAGAGCCAGGAACTGCTGATTCAGGCCATGGCCGATCGGGCCGTGGCTCGCCGGCGGTTGGCCACCGTGCTGAACCTGGCGCCGGGGATCACCCCCATCGCCAGCGATCCGGTGCGGCTCCAGCCCTCCTGGCCCCTCGACCTGGAGGCCAGCCTGCTGGCGGCCTATCAAGGCAACCCCGAGTTGGAGGCAGTGCTGGCCACCCGGGAGGCCCTGGCACGCGAGAAGGATGCCACCGCGGCCCAGTTGCTGCCGAAGCTCAGTTTCGTGGGGCGCGCCGGTGGCCTGAGTCAACAGACCAGCCAATGGTCGATCACGGGCGATTGCTGCGGCACCACCGTGATCCCCATCCTCAACAGCGGGGGCTATGACTGGGCGGTGGGACTCACTTTCCGCTGGCTGCTCTTCGACGCCGGCAGCACGGCGGCCGAGGTGCGGGCCCTGGCCCGCCAGGAGGACGCCCAGGCCCAGCGCTATGCGGCCCAGCGCAACGACATCCGGCTGCGCTTGGAGCAGGCCTTCTTCGAACATGAGGCCAGCCTGGCCAAGCTGGCCTCCGCCCGCCGCGGCGTGGCGGCGAGCCTGGAGGGCTTCCGCGATGCCAAGCTCCGCTACCAGAGCGGCCTTTCTGACGAAATCACCCTCTCCCTCACCCAGGACCGGCTGGTGCAGAGCCTGGTGCGCCGGCTCAACGCCACCATCGACGTGAACATCACCTATGCCCGCCTGCTGCGGGAACTGTTGCCGGTGCCTCGGGATCCGGCGGTGCCCCTACAGCCGCGGCTGGACCTGCCCCAGAGCCTGGGACCGGCCCAAGCCACGCCCTGAATCCCTTCCGGACCCCTCGGCCCATGCCCACCACTTCTGTACTGCGTACCACGCTGAAGTACGGGCTGGCGGCGGCCCTGGCCGGCAGTCTGGCCCTGAACAGAAAGGACGTGGAGTTCGCCTGGTACACCCTGGTGGCGGTGGTGATGTGCATGGACGAGACCGATACCCGCGTGCTGGCAGCCTCGCGGATTCGGGTGCTCGGCACGGTCACCGGCGGGGTGGTGGGCGGCCTGGTGCACTCCATCCTGTCCGGCTGGATCGGCCTCACGGTGAGCCTGGTGCTGGTGGTGCCGCTGTTGCGGTGGCTGGGATGGCAATCCAGCAGAGGGCTGGGGATGCTGGTCTGCACGTTGTTGTTTCTGGTTGAGCGCTACTCCCAACTGGAATGGCTCTATGTGGGCGGCCGCATCCTCGACACCCTGATCGGGATTGGGGCGGTGCTGGTGGTGAGTTTTCTCTTCTGGCCCGTGGACAGGCTGGCGGAGATCCGGACCATCGATACCCAGCTGCGGCTCACGATCGCCCCCCGGCTGGAGGCGCTCCACCGGGGGCTGAAGCAACCAGGCCCCCCTGCGGTGGAGCCATCGGTCCCGCTGGACGGCAATCGGCTGATCGTGCGCCTCGGGCAGCTGGTGGGGGATGAGCTGCGCAGTTCCCCCGACGGTTGGGCCCATCGGCAGCACTGGCGCCAACGTCAACTGCTCTGGGAGAGAATCCAGGATCACAGCCTCCAAATGGAGCGCCTGACCCGAATGTTGCCCCCCGGGGCCTTCGCCAGCGCCACCACCCCCTGGCTGGAGGACCTACCGGCGATGCTCGGCAGCGGCGGTGCCGATCGAGTTCCGGCCCTGCCCCAACGGCAGAGCCTCGTGCGGTTGGCCACGGGTCTTCAGTTGTCACCCCTGCTTCTGCTGGCCCTTGAGGATGAGCTTCAGCGCCTGGTGTGCAGCCTCCACAGCCTGGCCCTGGCTAGCCGGCGGGATGGGCCCGCATGATCCGGTCCGATCCACCGCTGATCACCCGAGCCGAGCTGAGGCTTGCCCTCACCACCGGCCTCTCGGCCGGCCTGGCGATCACCCTGGGGCTGCCCGACCCCTTCTACGCCCCCTTAGCGGTGGCCGCGGTCCTAGGCGGCACGGTGGGAGCCAGTCGCACCCTGGGGATCCAGCGGCTGCTGGGCACCCTCATGGGAGGACTGATCGTGGCAGTGCTGCATCCCACCCTCAGCCCGATCCTGCCGATGCCGATCGGCGTGGCGATTGCCTTGGCCTGCACCCGGGTGTTCGGGGGGTCCCTCGGCCTCCATAGCGGCTACAAGGTGGCGGGCCTGGTGGTTTCCGTCGGCTGGACCGCCCATGCCGCCGAGATCGACAGCTGGGTGCCGATCCGGCTGGTGCTGACCCTGCTCGGTGTATTGGTGGCCTGGGTAGCGATCCAATGGTTCTGGCCGAGTCGTGCCCTCGAACGGCGGCAGGAGCTCTCGGTGCAGCTCTTTCGGGAGTTCGCCATCGCCTTCCGGGACCAGGCCGCCCTGATGCGCGGCGGCGAGGGCCTGTGCGGGGCCCATGGCCTGGAACGGCAGAAGCACCTGCTGGATCTGATCCTCGAGCAGCAGGGCCAGCGGACCGATGCCGCGGTGGAGCTTGGCAGCGACTGGCTTGGCCAGCGACTGGCGCGGCTGTGGGACCGGCAGGAGCAATTGTGGAGCGCCCTGCTTGCCAGCTACCGCACCCTGGTGCGCCTGCCACCGCTGCCACGCCGTCATGGCAGCCTGGCCCATCTGCTGGAGGCCAAAGTGGCGCTGCTAGAGGCGGTGGCGGATCGCCTCGAGCAATGGGCCCTCGTCGGGCCTACTCCCCCCCGATGGCGCACCCAGACGACCTCGGGGAATGGGGACGCCCTCCAGCGGGTGGGCCGGGACCTGGAGACAGCGGAAATGGGTCTGTTCGAGGATCCGGAGGCCGCGGCCCTGCTGCTTGCCGGCTCCGGAGGCCGGCGGGCGGTCACCTGTCAGCAGGTGCTACGGGCCGTCCAGGGGTTTGAACAGGCCTGGAGGGCAACGCCCTAGTGGCCGGGAGGCCCACCCATGGAGAAAAAGCGCTCGATCCGA
Organism: uncultured cyanobacterium; assembly: GCA_903856805.1. Classification (GTDB taxonomy): domain Bacteria; phylum Cyanobacteriota; class Cyanobacteriia; order PCC-6307; family Cyanobiaceae; genus Cyanobium. Next base: position 38,095 of record CAIOCZ010000095.1, read on the forward strand.
TAACCCAGGATCACGAGCAGCAGCACCAACCAAAACCAGAGTTCCGGGGGATTGGCGTTGGCGATCACCAGCAGCAACACCACCTCGGCCACCAGCCAGGGGAATTCCAACCGGAACAGATCGCGGCTTGTGGGTTTCACCAACTGGCCGCCCCCCCGGGCTGCAGTCCGCGCTTCCAGCTGCGGTCGATCGCACGACTGCGATAGCCGCCGGTGATCGAACGCAGCCCCGGCAGCACATAGGACAGGGGGGTGCGCCATTCCACATAGGCGTGGCTATCCACGGTGAGACCCTCCCGAACCGGAAACACATCACTGCCGTTGGAGATGGTCCAACGGAAGCCATCGTGGCTGCGGGGATTACGTTCCAACTCGATCGAGGCACGCATCACCGGTCCGCTCTCCACCAGGGCCTTGGCCAGCTGGGGGTTGCCGATGGTGGTGGAGATGTCGTCTTCGGTTGCTGGTAGCACATTCACGTGTTTCACCCGCCCCACAATGCCGCCAAAACGGCCCCGCTGATTCCACTGGGGAACCACTTCCACGGGCATGCCAACCCTGAGTCGGCGGGCATCGGCCGGGGCAAAATACGAAACAGCTCGCAGCGGCAACCCACTCGGCAGGCGACCGATGGTTCCTAAGCGCTGCCCCACCGCGACGGTCTGGCCGGGAATCACCTGCAGGTCAAGCACCTGGCCATCGCGATCGGCGTGGAGTTCACCCTCATAGGCCAGGCGCGCCTCCGTGACCCTGACCTGGCGGCGCAGATCATCGATCACATAGCGGCGCTGCAGAGCCTCGGTCTCGATGGAGAGCTTCACCTGTTGAAAAGCGGTGAGCACCTTCTTCTGTTCGATCCTCACCTGATCGAGGTTCACCCCCGTGTTGGTGAGCCCCTGCTCCACAGTCACCACTTCATTGGAGAGCGGGGCCACCACCTCCCGGCGCGACAGCCATTCGAGGTTGCGGAGCTTGCTGGCATAGGTGTTGCGCAGGTTGGTGTAACGCTCGGCATCGCCACGAAGCTTGGCCAGGGCCGTATCCACGCTGGTCTGCTCCGTACGAAGGCGGAGACCATCCCGCGCGTCGAGGGCCCGATTCTGGCGTTCGAGTTCGCGCAGATTGGCGCGCTGCTGCTCGAGCTCCTTCTCGAGCACCGGGAGATAGAGCTCCACCAACACCTGGCCACGACGCACGGAGTCGCCCACGGCGATCGGCAGGCGACGCACCTGGCCAGCGGCGCGGGCATCCAACAGGCCGGCGTTGTCGGGCAGCAGCAGCACCCCCTTGCCCACCACCTCCGTGGGCACCAGCCAGAACAGCGCCCAAGCACCCAGGGCACCACTGATCAGAACCAGGCAAGCGCCAAGCTGCTGGCGGGGGCCCAAGGCGCTCCAACGGCCACCGGCCGAATGCAGCCAACGCCTAGGGGCGGGCAGCTTGGGACTGGGAGAATTCATGGCGGCCAGCATGCAGGGTTTTGACCCATCTGTCAGCCCTCTATGTCGTCCATCCTAGGTCGAGTGGCTGCTTGGAGTCAAAAGCGAAGACCAGGTGGCCATAATCTGCCAGCAAACAATCGTGAGAGGACAAGTCATCGCCTGGCCCAAAGAATCTAATCCCGCTTGATTCAGCAAAGTTTGGCGCGGGAGCCTTTCCGCAAAACTGACCCAAATAATTTTGGCAAAACTTTATTTATTGAGCCCAGAAATACCAATCCCACGGACTAATCCAGCCGCAATTGAGTACTGAAAAGGGCTCACATGGAATGAATTTGCCTCCCCTTGCCGCCACAAGGCCTCCAAAGCGAAAGCACTTTTCAGCATTATCCTTATGCGAAGATTTGAGAGGCATCCTAGATTGAGCATCGAATGAGCGGATGAATTTCAGACAGTCTCGTAGACGACATGCAAGCTAAAATGAACCTTGCCTTACCCATCCCAAAGTCCATGATCAGAAATCAACCCTATCGCCTCAACCTCCTTAGACGACTCAAAGACGTGGGCGATTAAGAAGGAATTAAACTGAACATTGGCGAGTGAAATCAACTCCAATTAAAGACAAGTACTATATTGAGAACGGGGAATGGCGACGACCCTAAGCAGGGATCACTTGAGATGGTCATTAAGGGAACGCTCTTTGACCTATGGAGCATAAAACATTAAATCAAGACAGCCCAAACACGATCCGGAATGAACACGCCAATAATAATTAATCAATGGAATATAACCGATCCAACGCACTTTCTCAGCAACCCTCAACAACAAGTCTCAGCACTGAGCTCCTTGAGTTTCATCGCCACATGCACAAACTCAACCACAAGCTCATTCAGGTTGCAAACTAATGGGGCAAGGCAGTTACACTATACCGAATTTCAGGACTCCATTCCGGATTACTTAACAGCAAACCAAGACGCGCCGCCCCATCCCAACCCAAGCAGTCCTTACCCAAACAAATAAAGGCGACTTCCACGCAAATAAGCAACGGATAAAATATAATTAAGTTCTTATGGGTATTTCGTGATTGCGATCGACGAAAGCAACAAACTCCTGGGCGCCAATACCAAGGGATTGCCCTAACTGGGGGCGGGGGGCATGAAGATGCAAGCCAAAGGATCATGGCCAATCCTGGGCATCCCGGACTGATTAATAAGCAATAAAGACTTAGACTCCAATCCTTAACTCTATGATTGCAATAGCCAGCCCTGCCTTATCCTGAGGGAATAATCACAAAAAACCTTCCAATCATGCATTATTCATATCTGGTGGAGCCTACAGGACGCTCATTGGCAGTGAACACACCAAGGAAGGGGAGGCGGCGATGAATACAAAGGGATCCCAGTGCGGAGGCAACAATGCAGAAGTCATCCCAAAACGTCTGGCTGCAGGAGAATGGGAGGCGGCTGAGACCAACACAGATGGCCACAGGCCGGGAATGGTGACTGACGAAATGCCTCACCGAGCGATGGTTGTGACCACTGGCAAAACGAACCAGAGACCACCCATCCCGGGCAGTTAATATTTCATTTCACTAAAAAAACAGCAATCAACCCCCTTCACCTTCATCATAGAGCTAATAAATGAAACCAACGGGTGGGAAGTAGCAGGGTTGTCGCATTGCTTGCAGCTCCATTCATGCGCCAAGTGTCTAGCCAGGCGCTTGCGGATCAATCCTCAAACATACAATACAGGAATCACGAGTATTCTCAACTCAATCCAATGCCCCGCCTTCCTAGGCCGTTTGACTCAGTAGGAGAAGCTGATTCATGGAAGTATCAATGCAGAAAGAGTGTCGATGCGCTGGCAGGCTGGAGACTCGCCCGGGCATCCTTTGCCACTGAGGGCCAACCATCGGATTTCCGAGCTGGCTATCTGAATGGGGTTCGCGGGGTCAACGACAGGGAAAAGGACAGGCTCTGCAACTGCCTGAGCGAGTCAAGAGTTCTATCGCTAACCACACTCTCCAAGGCAGCTGCCGATGATTTTTTAGGTGTCCTGCTGAATCAATGTTCGAACCGTTAGCCTTGAATTGAATCCTTCGAAATCGAAACGCCAAGAGGCCTAGCGAAAAGCCTCCCCTGAAACCCCCTTCGAATAAAAGGATGTCCTCAAACTCAGCGATAGTTTTCAAACTGCAGTGGTAGCTCCAGATCCTCGGCTCGCAATAATTGAATGGCCTGCTGGAGATCATCCTTGTTCTTGCCTGTGATCCGCAAACTCTCGCCCTGGATCGCCA
>CAIOCZ010000096.1 GCA_903856805.1 uncultured cyanobacterium
GCTGGCGCTGCCTGTTGCCATCAGGCCCTGGACCAGCATCGCGTTGAGGGCATCGGCCGCCGCGATGCCATCCCGCACCACGCTGGCGTCCCCGGCACCGAGTAAGCCGGGATCGGCGGCGAGCCATTCGATCACCTGATCCAGTCCCGATCCGGTGCTGCCTTTGGGATGGGCCAGGTAGGAGGAATAGGACCGGATTGGGTTGAACATCGAAGCCGTAGGCAGAGGAACAGAGGGAATTGCGGGCCTGAACGGAATCAATCAGGGTTGCTTCCGTTCAGGGTCATGGAAACTCTTGAAAATCATTGTCGAAGGCCCGACAGATTCCCTGTGACATGGGTCACGTCAGGAATTTTCTTCCAAGTCCTTATACCTGGGCTATTGCAATGAAAATAAGATTAGTAAGCCATTAATCTCTTGTGAAAGGTGGTTTGGGATCGCTGGGCGGGACAATGGCTTCAGCCTTCGGTCTCCGGCCCCCTCCCGTGTCCTCAGCCGCCGTGTCCCACGCCATGTTTTCCGACGCCGCCCCGTCGCCCTGGCAGCCCGTGGCCGGTGGGCTCACCGCTCCTGAGGGTTTCCTCGCCGCCGGCCTCACCGCCGGGCTCAAGCCCTCCGGCAAGCCCGATCTGGCCCTGATGCTGGCGCCGGCGGGGGCTGTCTGCGCCGGCAGCTTCACCACCAACCGGGTGCGGGCCGCCTGCGTGGACCTCTGCGCTGAACGGCTGGCGGCCCAGGGCGGTTTGGCCCGGGCGGTGCTGATCAATTCCGGCCAGGCCAATGCCTGCACCGGCGCGCGGGGCCTGGCCGACAGCCTGGCGGCCACCGCCGCCGTGGCGGCCCGGCTGGGGCTGGCGGAGGCGGAGGTGTTGATCTGCTCCACCGGCGTGATCGGGGTGCCGATCCCGCTGGACACGCTGGTGGCGGGCCTCGATCCGCTGGTGGAGGCCCTGGCGGGCGATGGCGGCAACGACGCAGCCCAGGCGATCCTCACCACCGATCTGGTGGATAAGCAAATCGCCCTGGAGGCTTCCTTGGGGGGGCGCCGGGTGCGGATCGGCGGCATGGCCAAGGGGTCGGGGATGATCCACCCCAACATGGCCACGATGCTGGCCTTCCTCAGCTGTGATGCCGGGGTGCCGGCCGAGCTCTGGCAGGCCATGGTGCAACGGGCGGTGGAGCGTTCCTTCAACGCGATCACCGTGGACGGTGACACCAGCACCAACGACACGTTCCTGGCCTTTGCGGCCGGGGAGCCCCTGGACGCCAGCCAGCTCGGCAGCCTGGAGGCGGGGGTGACGGCCGTGGCCCAGCACCTGGCCCGGGCCATCGCCCGCGACGGGGAAGGCGCCACCTGTCTGATTGCCGTGCAGGTGGAGGGGGCCAGCGATGGGGCCGCCGCCCGCACCATCGCCCGCACCGTGTGTGGATCGTCGCTGGTGAAGTGCGCCATCCACGGCCGCGATCCCAACTGGGGCCGGATCGTGGCCGCCGCCGGTCGGGCCGGTGTGCCCTTGGATCCGGAGGCCGTGGCCCTCTGGCTGGGGGAGCACCAGCTGATGGAGGCCGGCCAACCCCTGCCCTTCGATCGCGCCGCCGCCAGCCACTACATGAAGGAGCGGGCTGCGGGCACCTATCTCAGTGCCGATCCCACGAAGGGCGACACCGTGGCGATCCGCCTCCGGGTGGGGAGCGGCCCCGGCAGCGGCATGGCCTGGGGTTGCGATCTCTCAGATCAGTATGTGCGAATTAATGCGGATTACACGACGTAAGGATAGGTGATTGGGTTGACATGGCGTTGCAACCCTTCGTGGCCAATCAGCTGGAAACCATCCACGACGCCCTCCGTTCGGAGATCGGTTCCGAGATCGCTGCCGTGCCTGAACTGGCTCTTCCCGCGAGCTGGAGATCCTTCACTGGCCCAACACGGCCTCCGATTTTTTCTAGCTGCAGATGATGCGGATTTCGCATAGCAACCCATCCGCCGCTCAGGGGAGACAAACCAGCACTCCAGCCGCCACACTGGGGCCACGGCAGTTCACGCCAGTGACCGACTCAGCGACCTTCACGACCCCAGACGCAGGCGACGACGAGGAGACAGGGGAAGACCTGGGCGGCTTGGATGACTTGCTGGCATCGCTGCGGTCTGAGCAGCAACCGGCGCCCAAGCGGGGGCGAGGGCGGGCCAAGAAGGAAGCACCTGCCAAGGATTTCAAGGCCGTGCTCTGGGCGAGTGCCGACAAACTGCGGGCCCAGATGGATGCGGCGGAATACAAGCATCTGGTGTTGGGCTTGATCTTCCTCAAATACATCTCAGACACCTTTGCCGCCCAACAAGGCAAGGTGCTTCAGACGGTTTCCAACCCCGAGTCCGACTTCTACCTGGGCGATGACCCAGCTGATCACCAGGCAGCCCTGGAGGATCGTGACTACTACACCCAGGAGAACGTGTTCTGGGTGCCTACGGATGCTCGCTGGGAATCGCTCCGGGCACGGGCAAAGCAACCTGAGATTGGTCAACTGATCGACAAGGCCCTGGTTGCCATCGAGAACGAGAACCTTCCCTTGAGGGGCAAGTTGGATAAGCGGTTTGGTGCCGCCCAACTGGAACCGGGGCGACTGGGTGAACTGGTGGATCTGATCTCCACCATTGGATTTGCCGACGACCAGCGATCAGGGGATGTGCTGGGTGAGGTCTACGAATACTTCCTCGGTCAGTTCGCCAGCGCCGAAGGCAAGAAGGGGGGGCAGTTCTATACGCC
>CAIOCZ010000097.1 GCA_903856805.1 uncultured cyanobacterium
ACGGCGGCAACGGAGGCGACCTCTACCTGATCGCCAGCAGCGCCGATCGCACCGCCGCCGAAATCAAGGACACAGGAGCATCAGGCACCGATGAACTGCGTTTCTCCTCCACCACCGCCGCCCAGACCCTGACCGTTTACGCGGGCGAAACCGGCCTGGAACGGGTGACGATCGGCACCGGCGCGGCCGCTGACCCGGGGCTCACCGGCACCACAGCGCTCAACGTCAACGCCAACCTCGCCCCCAATGCGCTCACGATCACCGGCAACGCCGGTGCCAACTCCATCATCGGCAGCGCCTTCGCCGACATCATCACCGGCAATGCCGGAAACGACTCCCTCGACGGTGGTAACGGCAGCGACCTCTACCTGATCAGCAGCAGTGCCGATCGCACCGCCGCCGAAATCAAGGACACCGGAGCATCAGGCACCGACGAACTGCGCTTCTCCTCCACCACCGCCGCCCAGACCCTGACCATCTACGCCGCCGAAACCGGCCTGGAACGGGTAACGATCGGCACCGGCACCGCGGCTAACGCCGATCTGAGCGCCACCACAGCGCTCAACGTCAATGCCAGCCTCGCCCCCAACGCCCTCACGATCACCGGCAACGCTGGCGCCAACTCCATCATTGGCGGCGCCTCGGCCGACGTCATCACCGGCAATGCCGGCAACGACTCCCTCAACGGCGGCAATGGCGGCGACATCTACCTGATCGGCAGCAGTGCCGATCGCTCCGCCGCCGAAATCAAGGACAGCGGCACAACGGGCACCGACGAACTGCGCTTCTCCTCCACCACCGCAGCAGAGACATTGGCTGTTTACGCGGCCGAAACCGGCCTCGAACTGGTGTCAATCGGCACCGGAACCGCGGCCAGCGCCGATCTGAGCGGCACCACAGCCCTCAATGTTGACGCCAGCCTCACCACCAATGCGCTGAGAATTCAGGGCAACGCCGGCGACAACGTGATCACAGGCACCGTCTATGCCGATCAGATCTCAGGCAATGAAGGCAATGATTCCATCATTGGCGGCCGGGGGAACGACTCCCTCAGCGGTGGTACTGGAGCAGACATTTTCCGCTTCGATACGGCCCCCAATGGCAGCATAAACTTTGATGCCATCACCGACTTCTTGGCTGCCGATGGAGACATCATTCAGCTCGAGAACGCCGTCTATACGGCCCTGACCACCACCGGGACTCTGGCCGACATTGCCTTTGCCAACGCTGCTACGGCCAGCACTTCAGCCCAGCGCGTCCTTTACAACAGCGTCAACGGCCAACTCCTCTATGACAGTGATGGCAGCGGCAGCTTGGCGCCGATTCTGTTTGCAACGCTCTCCACCGGATTGACGCTGAGCAACACGCAGTTCACGGTGACGTGAGGGGGTCCGATGTTCCAGCTGGTATCCGCCACACGGCTGGAGGAAGCGACCTTCTGGAGCGACACCCTGCTGGGCCGCTCCCTGCGTCAACCGCAGCACCGACAGCTGGTGGCACGGATCCACTTCGCCAATCGCCAGCCCCTGGCGGATGCCTACAACGCCGCGATCAACGCCGCCCCGGCCGGCGCGGTGCTGGTGTTCTGCCACGACGACGTGGACCTCGGCCCCGAGCCCCTTGGGCCGCAGCTGGAGGCGGCCCTGGCGCGCTTCGATCTGGTGGGGGTGGCCGGCAACCAGCGCCATCAGCGCGGCCAGGTGGGCTGGTGGCTGGATCCCCGCAGCGGCGGCTGGGACCATCCCTTCCTCAGCGGTGCCCTGCGCCACGGCACACCCGAGGCGGCCGAGCTGACGGTGTACGGACCGACGCCGATGCCGGTGCAGCTGCTCGATGGCGTGTTCCTCGCCGCACGGGCAGAAACCCTGCAACGCTCAGGCGTGCGCTTTGATCCGCGCTTTGCCTTTCACTACTACGACCTGGATGTCTGTCGTTCGGCCCGCCACGCGGGCCTGAGCCTCGGCACCTGGCCCCTGCCACTGCTGCACGCCAGTGGCGGTGCGCCCTGGGGCGAGACCTGGAATGAACACCAGCGCGCCTATCTGCGCAAATGGGGGGAAGGCAGCGAATCGGGCGAGCTGCAGCAGCTGCAGGAGCTGTTCCGCTCAGCACGAACCCTGGAGAAAGCCCAGGCCTGGGTCAAGGCGGAGCAGTGCTATCGCCAGCTGCTCGAGCAGGCACCGGCCCATGGCGCCGCCCGGCTGCAGCTCGCCAAGGTGCTCCACCGCCAGGGCCTTAATGGCGAAGCCCTCGCCCTGCTGGATGAGCTTCTCGATGGCCCCCTGGAGGCGGCAGCCCCCCTGCGCGCCCGAGCCCACACCAACCGCGGCGCCCTGTTGCAGCTGCGCGGTGATCTCGACGCCGCCCAGGGGGACCACGGCGAGGCCCTAAGGCTGGAGCCCACCCTCCGACCAGCGGGCGACAACCTCCTCGCCCTGGCCCTGCTGCTGCGCGGCCAGGGGCGCTCCCACCAGGCCCTCGAGGCCCTCAGGATGATCCTGCGGGCCACGCCGCATCGCCCTGATCTGTTGCTTCATCTGGGAACCACCTTGATGGATCTGGGCCGGGTGGAGGCGGCCGTGCCCTGCTTCCGCAGGCTGCTGCGCCAGGAACCGCAGCTCCGCGAAGGCCACTACCAGCTCGGCCAGGCCCTGGCGGCGTTGGGCCACACCGAGGCCGGCATCGCCGCACTGGAGACGGCCCTGGCCCTTGATCCCGAAGCCACCGAGGTGCTGGTGCAGCTGGAGATGCAGCGGCTCAGCCTCTGCGACTGGGACGACTACGGGGGCCGCATGGCCCGGCTGGTGATGCAGCTGGAGACCCTTAGCCAGGCCAACACCGGCGACGCCGGTGCGGGGCTGGTGCCGCCGCTGAGCCTGAACCTGTTTCCGGTGCCCCTGGCCCTGCACCGGCGCCTGGGGGAACGCTGGGCCGAACCCACCAGCCGCAGCATGAAGGCCCTGCGATTGCCGCCGGCCCCAGCGCGCCAGCCCGGCGAGCGCTGGCGGATCGGCTATCTCTCCGCCGATTTCCGCAACCACGCCATGGGCAACCTGCTCCATGGGCTCTTCTCGCGCCACGACCGCCGGCGTTTCGAGGTGTTCGCCTATTCCTTGGCCGACGTCTGCGATGAGGTCACCGAGGTGATCCGCTGCGGCGTGGACCATTACGTGCTGATGGCCAGCGACAGCAGCGAAGTGATCGCCGAGCGCATCCGCGCCGATCGCATCGATGTGCTGATCGACCTGATGGGCCACACCCACCACGGCCGCCCCAGCGTGCTGGCCCTGCGGCCGGCGCCGCTGCAGCTCCACTACCTCGGCTATCCCGGTTCCCTGGGCGCCGACTGGATCGATGGGGTGATCGCCGATGCCTGGCTGATCCCACCCGAACACGACATCCACCACCACGAAACAGTTCACCGCCTGCCCTGGGGCTTTGTGAGCTCAGGCCCTCTGCCGGATCTGGACGCTCCGACGCAGGCTCTCGCTCCAGAACAGCCTCTCGATTCAGAGCAACCGCTCGCTCCAAACAACGAAACCCCAACCCTTGCTTCCACCGCAGCAGCCCCGCCCCCACCCAGCCGCGAGGCCCTCGGACTACCCGCCGATGCAGTCGTCTATGCCTGCTTCAACCGCCCCGAAAAAATCACGCCGGCGCTGTTCGATGGCTGGCTGGAGATCCTGCGCCAGGTGCCGGATTCGGTGCTGTGGATCATCAACGACGAGCCCCGGGTGGAGGAGCGCCTGCGCGCCCGGCTGGTGGCGACCGGCTTGGAACCCCAGCGGCTGGTGGTCAGCCCCAAGGTGGAGAGCGCCGCCTTCGGCCAACACTGCGCCCTGGCCGATCTGCTGCTCGACACCAGCCCCTACGGCTCCGGCGCCACCGCGGTGACGGCCCTGGCCGCCGGCCTGCCCCTGCTCACCTGCCCCGGCGCCACCTTCGCCTCACGCATGGGAGCCAGCCTCTGCGCCGCCACCGGCCTGGAGGAGCTGATCTGCCCATCGCCCGAGGCCTACCTGGAGCGGGCCATCGCCCTGGGCCATCAGCCAGCGGAGCTGGAGCACCTGCGCCGCCAGCTGCTCGAGCGCCACCGCGAACTGCCCCTGTTCAACACCGCCGCCTGGGTGGGGCACCTGGAAAGCCTGCTGGAGGAACTGCTGGAGGGGCTCCTGGAGCCGAGGCGGGCGGGTCCTCAGCGGCGCGCATCCTGCAGCGGGCCGCCATAGGCCTCAAACGCCCCATCGGCGCTCACCAGCAATAGCGATTCGCTGATCGACTGGGCCACCAGCAGGCGGTCGAACGGATCGCGGTGATGGAGGGGCAGCTGCTCGAGTGTCAACAGGTGGGGGAGGTCAAGCGGCAGGAGCGCAAAGCCGCACTCCTGAGCCCATGGAATCGCCTGGGCGGCCGAGAGCGGCATGTCGCTGCGGGCCAGGGCGTGCTTGATGGCGATCTCCCAGAGCGATACATGGCTGATCAGCACGCTGCTGGCCTCGGTGGTGATTAGATCGCGGCTGCGGGGCCCCAGCCTGGGGTCATCACTGATCGCCCAGAGAAAGGTGTGGGTATCGAGCAGGAGCCGCATCAGGCCTGCTCAAACAGCTCGGCGATCAACGAATTGGCGCCATCGATCGAGTCCGGAACCGTGAACTGGCCGCGGGCCACCCCCAGACGCCGGGGTCGCTCCGGCCCCGCCAGGGCGGTGAGCCGCGCCACCGGCCTGCCGTTGCGGGCGATCACCACCTCGGTGGCCGCCCCGGTCTCGATGGCCTCCACCAGGCGCGAGAGGTGGGTCTTGGCCTCAAGCATGTTGACCGTGCGACGACCACCGCCGTTCGCGGCCGAAGGAGTTGCCATCTCGCCCAGAACGCAAGAACGATCACAACTTAGACCAGACCAGACCAGACCAGATCAACTGAACTGTCCACCGCCTCCCCAGGACTGCATTCAGCCCAGCCGGACGAGGGCCTCGATCTCCAGGTGGCCGCAGTGGCTCTGAACCCCACCGCGATGCTGGTGAGTTTCGAGGCCCACTTCCTGATCAGCGGC
>CAIOCZ010000098.1 GCA_903856805.1 uncultured cyanobacterium
CAGGGCGGCACAGAGATCGAAGGCCGGCTGGTCGGCACTCACCTCCAGCGCCAGTTGCGGCCTGCCGATGAGCAGCAGGGGGTGCTCCAGGGGAGCCGTGGTGAAACAGGCCACATCACAGCGGCGATCCAGGTCGGCGCGCTCCACCGGCCCCGCCTCCAGGCCCAGGTGGCCGCCCCGGCCGGGCACGGGCCGCCAGGGGTCGTGAACAATCTGCAGCGGGACCTCGGGGTGCTCGGGGGGGACCTTGGGGGCGGGCGGGATGTCCATGGGCAGCAGGCGGCCATCGTCCTCCCGGGCCGCCGCCAGTCCGGTGCTGGCCAGGCGCCAGCTCAGGGTTGGGGCCGCCCCGATTGGGAGCGGCGCCAGCCAGTGGCCACGGATGGCACATTGAAGCTGGATCGGCCCCTTGGCCTCGGGGGCTTCGGTCTCGCCACCGTCCGAGATGTCCTGGAGGTGGCGCCGAAAAAACGCCAGCTGCAGGGCGTCGATGCCCCCCCGCCAGTCGAGGTGGCTCCAGGCCCCCAGGCGCAGCTGGGGCTGGCCGCCGGCAGCCCGGGACTGGTGCCACAGCTCGAGCACGCCGTTGAGATGGGGATCAAACCAGCCCCCCACCAGCAGCAGGGGCCGCCGCAGCAGCGCGGGGGCGATCGGATGACGGCACCAGGGCTCCGGATCCGCTGGATCCAGCCGCAGCCAGCCCAGCCCCATGCCGGTGGGGTCGTGGCGTTCCAGCAGGGCCGGTCCCTCCCGGAGGAAAGCGCCGGAGTCCAGGCTCTGGCGGATCGTCTGCCAGCCGGCGGTGTCTCGGCGGCGCCGACAGGCCATGGCCGCCAGTTGCAGGGCCCAGGCCAACCCCAGGGCCCACCAATGGGCTCCCCCTTCACTCGCCCAATGCAAACGTTCGTCCAACCCGCACATCGCTGGCACCAAGCAGTCGGGCAGGGGGTCCGGATCGTCGGATTCGGCAACGGCGTCGCCGATCAGGAGCTGGGTCGCGCCCTGGTACGAGAACCCATAGGTGCCCACCCGGCCATTGCACTCCGGCAGGCGCCGCAGCCAGCGCACGGCGTCGGCGCCGTCCGCGGCCTCCTGGGCAAAGCCGCCGAAGCGGCCCTCCGAATCGCCCTGGCCGCGCACGTCCTGCACCACCACCAGGAAGCCCCGGGCTGCATACCAGCTCGGGTGGGCATAGACCACGCTGGAGGCGATCGTCCGCCCGTAGGGCTGACGCATCAGCAGGGCGGGCCAGGGGCCCTCCCCTGGCGGACACCAGAGCCGTGTGGCCAGGGCGGTGCCATCGGCACAGGCCATCCAGCGATCAATTGGGGGCGGCACTCACTTCACGTCCGGGCAGTTCAGACCGATCACATATGTGGCCACCAGTTCGGCGTTGTCGGTCACGCCCTGGCCGCTGGTGATCGCCGCGCCCCCAGGGGTCAGGCCGCCGGTGGTGGACATCACGGACTGGCCCTGCTTGTTGAGTTGCTGGAACTGATCACAGAGGCTGCGCGCCAACTGGGGGTTCTGTTTGACCGCGCTCAGGGGGTTGGAGGTGTCGGCCCAGCTGGGCGGCGCTTCCACCATCAGCCCGGCCGCCGCGCCGATCAACAGGGCGCCCGCCAGCACCGCAGCGGGCCGGCCGCCATGACGGCCGCCAAGGGGAAGCGGGAAACGGTGAGCCATCTCAGCCTCCAGGGGTGCTTCCATTTCAGGGATCCGCTGAGGGTCCGGATGGCCGGTCGGGGTCAGTTCCCCGAGCGACTGATTGCGGAGCGACGGAGTGCGGAGTGACGGGCGGCCCGGTGCGGCCCTGTCCCAGCTCGGGGGGTCAGGGCCGCTCCACCCGAACTGTGCCGGTGGCCAGGTCCCGACGGGCCTCCGCCACCACCACCGGGCGGCCCAGCCCCTCCTCCAGCGGGGTAATCCGCCGCAGCCGTACATGCACGCTGCCGTCGCTGCTGGAGCGACCGCTGCCGCGCAGGTTGCCGGCCACCTGACGCACGGTGGGCTCGATCGCCGCCTCCGGCAGATCCGCCGGGGCGGCGGCCACCACCAGATCGGTGCCGTTGTCGTAGACCACCGGCACCGTCACGGCGCCGGGCACGCTCAACCGGGGGCTGTAGCTCACGGCAAAGGCCAGGCAGGAGATGGCCAGCAACGCCGTGAAGCTGGTGACGCCCACCAGGCGGAAGCGGACCCCCCAGCGCACGACGAAACCGACGATCGTGAGTACGGCCAGGACGCCGCTCGCCGCCCCCAGCCACTCTCCTGCCACAAAGAGGATCGGATCGGTGGCCAGGGCCATGGGGGCTCGGAGACGGTGGTCAGCCCCCTTATATTGCGCCGACCCCGGAGGGTGGCTGTTTCTGGCGACGGCACGCTCGGGCAGATGGCGGTTCAGACGAAAACCAGTGCGGCCTGAGCCTCTCCCTGGGGGAGGGCCTTCTCCCAGGAGGAAGCCTCCTGTCGGCCAGGTGGTCAAGCTGCTCACCCTGACGGCCCTGGGCAGCGCTGCCACCGTGCTCTGGCAGCGGGCCGATGCTGTCCTGGCGGGGATCTACAACCGTCAGCGGCCGAGCCTCGAACGCCTGGTGGGCCAGGTGATGGGCCACCCCCTGCAGCTGGGTCCCTATCAAGGCCTGGGGCCCGATGGGCTGCGGGTCGGTCCGAGCCGTTTTCTGGCCGGTCCCCAGGACCGCTCCACCGTGGCCGTGGAGCAGGTCAGGCTGTTGATCGATCCCTTCGCCTGGATTCAGCGGCGCACCCTGGTGCTCGACCTCAGCTTCGGGGGCGCCCAGGTGGACCTGCGCCGCAACCAGCGCGGTCAGCTGTGGGTGTTGGGCACGATGGCGCCGGGTGGTGAACCGCCCCGGCTGGATCTGCGCTTCCACCTGCTCCAGCCGGCTGCGGTGCGGCTCTGGAACCTGGCGGGAGGGCCCGGGCCCATCACCGCAGCGATCACCGGCAGCACCGTGGTGCGCACCCATGAGCATGCCCTTGAGGTGCAGGCTCTCGCGCGCCTCCCGGCGGAACCGGAGGCCATCACCGTCCGGGGCAGCGGGGACTGGCAGCGGCAGCAGTGGCGGGCGGAGCTGGGCGTGCCCCCCCAACGCCTGGCCCCCCTTGGCCCCTGGCTGCGGCTGCCCGGCGCCCTGGCCGGTCGCGCCAGCGGGCGGCTGGAACTCCGCTTGGATCGGGGTGGGGCCCGCTGCCAGGGCAGCCTGGCCGTGCAGCAGTTCCAATGGCGTCAACGGCCGGGCAGCACGGCGCTGGAGGCGGAGCACCTCCCCCTCCGCTGCCAGGGCCGCGAGCTCGTGTTGGGGTCCAGCCCCTGGCGCTATGGCCCCTGGCAGGGCCGCCTGGCGGCCCGGGCCACGATCGATCAACAGCTGGGGATGCGGTGGCAGCTTCAGGCCCCTCCGGGCCACCCCCTCGCTCCACTGCCGTTGGCGGGAGAGCTGCGGGGCCGTTGGCGCCAGGGGGGCCTGGAGCTGAGCCAACTCCAGCTCAGCCGTGGCGGTGCCCGCCTGGAGGGCCAGGGACACCTGGGGCCCCGTTCCAGCCTTCAATTGGCGGGCCGGTGGCGGCTACGACCGGAGGACATCCCGCCCCTGCGCCGCCTGCCCCCCTGGGTGGCGGTGGCCAGCCTGCAGGGGGGCTGGCAGTTGGCCGGCACCCTGGCGGCGCCCCTGGTGCTGGTGCGCACGGATCCGGCCACCAATCGGCTGCTGGGGCCCTGGTGGGCCGAGGTGGCCTGGCGTGATCAGGTGCTCAGTCTGCAGCGGTTCATCAGCCCTCCCCTGCGGGCTAGGGCCCGCCTGCCCCTGGCGCTGCGGCCCGGACGGGGCCTGGTGGTGGGGGAGTTGGACGCCCGTTTCCAACTGCGTGACTACGCCTTGGCGCGGCTCAACCCCCTGCTCGGCACCCGACTGGAGGGCCACCTCGATGCCGATGGCCGCCTGCAGGGACCCCTGCAGCGCCTCAAACCCACCGTGCTGGTGGAGGCCGACCGACCCGGCGCCGGCCCGCTGCGGCTGAATGAGGTGTGGCGCGGGCAGTTGCTGGGCGACGTCGGCTGGGCCGGGGGGCTGCTGCAGCTGCAGGCCCGGAATCCAGCGCCGCCGGGTCGGTTGCAGGCCCGCTTCGATCGCCGCTGGCAACCGGTGCGGATCGATCTGGAACGGGCGGGGGGGCATTTGCACCTGGCGGGCAGTCCCCGCTCCTACCGCTGGACGGCCCGCGCCATTCCCCTGGGCAGCCTGGCGCTGGCCCTCGGCCCTAAGCAGCGGTTCCAATCCCTGCAGGGGCTCCTGAGTGGCAGCGGTTCCCTGGGGCTGCAGCCCCTGACGATCGCCGGGGAGGCGGAGGTGGAGGGTCCCCAGCTGCTGGGGGTGGCGGCCCGGCGCCTGCAGGCCCAGGTGCGCTACGCCGATCGGGAATATCACCTGCGCGGCCTGGTGGAGCCCCTGGCGGGCGGCAGCCTGGCGGGGACCTGGGAGGGCCGCTGGAATGGCCCCTTTCGCGCTGTCTTTCAGGCTCGCCAGCTGAACGCCGGTGGCCTGCGCCAATTGGTGGACGCCGGGGCGATTTGGCGAGGAGCGCCTCCACCCTCCCGGGGTCAGGCCAAGGATCTGGCCGGGCTGGCGATCGACACCCTGGCCGGCAGCCTGGAGGATCAGCTGCGCAGTCTGGCGGCGGCCCAGGTGGCCCTGGAGGAACGGCGGGGGGCCCTGGCCAGGGCCAGTCGGGCGGAGCGGTTGGCCCGGCTCCAGCTTGGTCTGGAGGCCGATCTGGTGCTGGTGGGTCGGGATCTGGCCCACGCCATGGTGGATCTCAAGGCCCGGGGTCACCTCTGGACCGCCGAGGAGGATCGCGACCGGGCCCTCACCAGTGCTCCCCTGACCCTGGAGCTGGAGGGTCCGCTTTGGCAGGGGGAGGGCCGCTTCAACCTGGCGGGGTTGTCGCTGGTGTTGATCAACCTGTTGACCCCCGTGCCGGCCAGCCTGCGGGGCTTGCTCGCCATCAACGGCCGCTACCGACTTGGGGGGGGACGCCCGGATCTGAGCTTGGTGCTGGGGCTCAGCGAGGCCTATCTCGGCGAGCGGCCCCTGCGGTTGGAACGGGGGGCGGTGGACCTGCGGGGGGAGGCGCTGCAGCTCGATCTGGCCCTGCGGGCCGAGGGGGCCTTCAACAGCCTCGATCTGGCCGGCAGCCTGCCCCTCAATCCCCACGCGCCAGGATTGGAACTGCGCCTGGCCAGCCGCGGCGATGGCCTGGTGTTCCTCAGCCGCCTGGCGGGGCAGGCCCTGGATTGGCAGCGGGGCAGCGCCGATCTCCAGCTGTTGGTGCGCGGCAGCCTGGACAATCCGATCGCCAATGGCTTCCTGCGGTTGCGGGACGGTGACTGTCGCTTCATCGGCCAAACCCTGCATGGGTTGCAGGCCACCGTGCTGTTCGATTTTCAGCAATTGCTGGTCCAGGACCTGCGGGCCCAGGTGGGTCGCCAGGGGCTGATCAGCGGAGCGGGGCGGTTGGGGCTGCTGCGCCCCCTGCCCGAGGATCCCAACGCTGCGGTGGCCTTGCGCCTGCAGCGGGTGCCCTTCGCCATGGAGCGGATCCGGGCCGTCAGCGATGGCGAGGTGCGCCTGGGGGGGAGTTTGGGGGCGCTGCGGCTGGGGGGCGATCTGCGCATCAGCCGCGGTTCGATCAACGTCACGCCGGGGTCGGTGTCCCGCACCCAGCCGGGTCAGGGTGCGCCCAAGCCGGCGGGCCCTCCCACGAGTGTGAATGCGCTGCTGGAATCGAAGTGGACCTTCGATCAGCCGCTGCTGCTGCTGGGGCCGGAGCTGAGTGCGGAAACCAACGCCTCCCTGCGCGAGTCGATTCCCAACTTCCCCTATCTCACCTTCGCCGACCTGATGCTGCGGCTGGGGCCCGATCTGCGGGTTCAGCTCTCGAACGTGGCCCGGTTCAACACCGCGGGGCAACTGCGGATCAGCGGACGGCTCGATCCCAGTCTCACCGCCTCCGGGGTGGTGCGGCTGCTGGGGGGGCGGCTCAACCTGTTCACCACCACCTTCAACCTCGATCCCGATGCCCCCAACGTGGCGGTGTTCACCCCCACCCTGGGGTTGGTGCCTTACCTCGACATCGCTCTTCGCACCAGGATTTCCGACACCCTGGGCCCGATTGGCGGCAGTGACAACGATCCGGCCACCCTGCAGCGGCTGGCGGAATCGGAGGCCCGTGGCTCCGCGCCCTCCGCCACCCTCAACCAGCTCAAGTTGATTCTGGTGACCTTGAGCATCAGTGGGCCGGCCGATCGCATCGCCGAAACCTTCCAGCTGCGCAGCAGTCCGCCCTTGCCCCAGGATCGCTTGCTGGCGTTGATCGGGGGCAATTCCCTGGCGGGGCTGAGTGGCAATGGCGCCGGCACGGCCCTGGCCACGGTGCTGGGACAGCAGTTGCTGTCGCCCTTGTTGTCGGGTCTGAGCGACGCGATGGGGCAGCGAATCAGTTTCGCCCTCTATCCCACCTACGTGAATCCCTCGATCGCCTCGCAGCGGGAGCTGTTCTCCCGGCGGGTGCCCCCCCAGCTGGTGCTGGGATCGGAGATCGGTGTGGACCTCACCGATCGCTTCAATGCCTCCGTGATCGCCGCCCCCAATCGCTCGGACGTGCCCCCCCAGCTCAACCTGAACTACAAGGCGTCGGAAACCCTCAACCTGGAGGGATCGGTGGACACCCAGGGCTCCTGGCAGACCCAGCTGCGGCTGTTCCTGCGCTTCCGTGGCTTCTGACCCGTAATCTGCAGCCCATCCCGGTGGCTGCGATGGGACCCTCGATCTCCGCTGGGTCTGCTGGGGCTGCGGCGCCCGCCCCCGCCAGCCAGTTGATCGGCGTTGACCTCGGGGGCACCGCCATCAAGGTGGGTCGCTTTGCGCGGGACGGCAGCCTGCGGGCGGAGCTGGAAGTTCCCACGCCCCGTCCGGCGGTGCCCGGGGCCTGCTCGATGGCGATCGCCGAAGCGGTCGAGCGGATCGATCCGGAGCGGCAGGCGACGGTGGTGGGGATCGGGCTGCCGGGCCCGATGGATCCGGCGGGGCGGGTGTCCACCATCGCCATCAATCTGAGCGGTTGGCAGAACGTGCCCCTGGCCGCCTGGCTGGAACCGCGCCTGGGCCGGCGGGTCACCCTGGCGAACGATGCCAACTGCGCCCTGGTGGGGGAGGCCTGGGCCGGCGCCGCCCGGGGCTATCGCAACGTGCTGATGCTCACCCTCGGCACCGGGGTGGGGGGAGGCGTGCTGCTCGATGGCCGGCTGTTCACCGGCCAGGGCGGGGCCGCGGGGGAGCTGGGGCTGATCGGCGTGGATCCGGAGGGGCCGCCGTGCAACAGCGGCAATCGGGGCTCCCTTGAGCAGTTCTGCGGCCTCGCCGGCCTGGCGCGCCTCAGCCCCCTGTCGCCGCCGGAGCTGCTGCGTCGCGCCGCCGCCGGCGAGGCCGAGGCCCAGGCGGTGTGGAGCCGCTACGGCCGCTGGCTCGGCATCGGCCTCAGTTCCTTGATAGATGTGCTCACCCCCGAGCTGGTGCTGGTGGGGGGCGGCCTGAGCGCGGCCAGCGACCACTTCCTGCCGGCGGTGTGGCAGGAGGTGACCACCCGGGTGCAGCCGGCCAGCCGGGTGGGACTGGAGATCCGCCGGGCCGCCCTGGGCAATGGGGCGGGCCGGTTGGGGGCCGCCCGCCTGGCGCTGGATCGCCTGTTGGCCCCGGTCGGCTTGGGATGATGGCGCCATGACCCAGTCCGACCCGAACTCCGCCCCCCAGGCCCCGTCCCTGGCACCGAACGGCCTTTCCTCCGGGCTCGCCGCCGTGCCCGAGCCCAGTCCGGAGTTGCTGCAGCGGGCCGCGGCCGTGCGGCGCTCGGCCCTGGCCCTCGGGCAACGGGACGATGGGGCGCGGCGGGCGGCGGTGCTGGCGATGGCCGAGGCCCTGGAGGCCCACCGGGAATCGATTTTGGAGGCCAACCAGCAGGATCTGGCGGCCGCGGCCGCCGCGGATCTGGCTCCGGCCCTGGTGGCCCGCCTGGGGCTGAACGGCACCAAGCTGGAGGACGCGATCGCCGGTGTGCGTGCCGTGGCGGCCCTGGCCGATCCCCTCGGCCGACGGCAGCTCCACACCGAACTGGATGCGGGGTTGGTGCTGGAGCGCCGCACCGTGCCCCTGGGGGTGCTGGGGGTGATCTTCGAAGCCCGACCGGATGCGGTGATGCAGATCGCTTCGCTGGCGATCCGTTCGGGCAATGGCGCCCTGCTCAAGGGCGGGCGGGAGGCGTCCACCAGCTGCGCGGCGATCCATGCCGCCCTGCGTCAGGGCCTGGCCGCCAGTGCCGTGGAGCCCACCTGCCTGGAGCTGCTCACCAGCCGGGAGGAAAGCCTGGCCCTGCTGCGCCTGGACGGCCTGGTGGACCTGATCATTCCCCGGGGTTCCAACGCCCTGGTGCGGTTCATCCAGGACAACACCCGCATTCCGGTGTTGGGGCACGCCGATGGCCTCTGCCACTTCTATGTGGATCGGGCGGCCGACCTGGAGCAGGCCCTGCGGTTGGCGATCGACAGCAAGACCCAGTACCCGGCGGCCTGCAACGCGATCGAAACCCTGCTACTGCATGGGGCCATCGCGGCCCCCTTCCTGGCCCTGGCGCTGCCGGCGTTCGCGGCCTCCGGGGTGGAGCTGCGCGGCGATGCCGCCGCCTGCGCCCTGGGGGTGGCCCGCGCCGCCAGCGCGGCCGATTGGGGCACGGAATATTCCGATCTGATCCTGAACGTGAAGGTGGTGGACGATCTGGAGGGGGCCCTGGCCCAGATCGGCCGCTACGGATCCCGCCACACCGAGGCGATCTGCACGGCGGATCAGGCCACGGCCGATCGCTTCCTGGCGGCGGTGGACAGCGCCGGAGTGTTTTGGAACTGTTCCACCCGTTTCGCCGATGGCAACCGCTATGGCTTCGGCGCCGAGTTGGGGATCAGCACCCAGACCCTCCCCCCCCGGGGACCGGTGGGATTGGAGGGGTTGGTGACGTACCGCTACCTGCTGCGGGGGGAGGGCCACACCGTGGCCGATTACGCCAGCGGCGCCCGGGAGTTCAGTCACCGCTCCCTGCCCCTCTGACGCCGTTGTCACTCGTCGAGGGGGATGCGAACGTCCACCAGCTGCACTTGCATGGCCCCCGGACCGCTGGGCACGGTCAGCACCACGGCCTTGGCGGGCACGCCGTCGCAGTCGGAGTCGGGGATGGTGGTGCAGGTCTCGTTGGCGGCATCGAGCCAATGGGCCTTGGTGAGCAGGAAGGCGATGGCCTCCTCCGGGCTCCAGCGCCGGTCCAGACCCTTGGTGGGGTAGCGCTGAAGGCACTCGAGGATGCCGAGCTCCTGCAGTTCGGGGCTGGTGGCCGGATCCCGCACCAGAACGCAGTCGGGATCGATGGCGTTATCGCTGAAGACGGTGGCCTCGTCCCGCTCGTCGTCGTCCTCCTGGAGTTCCTGCCAGTCCTGGAGGTGAAAGGCCAGCTCCAGGAGCGCCTCCAGCGCGTCGAAGGGCAGCAGCTTGCCCTGGGAGGGGCGGATGCGGGCGGCGGAGTCGAGCAGGTCCTGGGTGCAGGCGATCAGGTGGGGCAGGGGCAATTGCCCCAGCAGGAGCTCCAGGGTGGTGCGGGTGATCACCTCCGGAGCCAGACGGGACGCATCGGCACTGCTGCCCACCTGTTCGATCGCCTCGAGGATGATCACGTGGCTGGACGGCAGAACCGGTTCCACGGGAGAAGGCGCTTCAGTGCTTCCATCCTGGGGGGGTTAGCCGCCGATGGGACTTGATGGTGTCGGAGCCCCGACCCAGTGACACGACCCGTGCCCCGATTCAGGGAATCACCGCAGTCCAGGTGAAGGCCAGGCCGATGCCGATCAGCAGCCCGGTGAGGGTGGAGCGGGCGCTGTTGGAGAGCTGTTGGCCCCAGCGCTGCACCAGGGTGAGGCCGAGGGTGAGCAGGGCGGCCTGGCTGATCAACAGCCCGATCAGATAGCAGGCGATGGGGGTGGGTTCCCAGCCGATCACGGACCCACTGAGGGCGTAGCCATGGAGGGCGACGCTGGGAATGAGCACGGCGGCGGGAAGTTTGCCCGCCAGCACCAGGCCGGTGCACACCAGCGACAGCGCCACCAGGGGCTCCACGGCGGCCACCCCTGGGACCACCAGGCCCAGGCCGGCCCCGACCAGGCCACAGGCCAGCAGGGCCACCACCCAGGCGCGGGGCCGCTGGAGGCCCACCAGGCCGATCGCCAGCAGGAACAGCAGGTGGTCGGGGCCGAGGATGGGATGCATCATCCCGCTGATCAGGCCCGAGAGCGGCGTGGGCTCGAGGTGGAAGAAGCCCATCAGGTGGTGGGCGGAGGCGGGGCCGGCCAGCAGCAGAGCAGCGACGGCCAGGGCGCCCAACAGGCCGCGCCGGAGGAAAAGGGTCATGGAGTCACCGGTCCGCGCCGGGAGGGAAGGGAATGGGGGTGGCGAGCGTTCTGACTGAGGAAGCGGGGGCCTCCATCACAGCTGCGGGACAGTGGCCGACTGAAGGGGAACCCCTCGCACGACCTTTCCTCCTGTTGTCGGCCCCGTGAAGGGGACGAACCACCGTGCCCTCATCTTGCCGGATCGGTTCGGGTTTCCCCAGGTCCGATGGCCTGCCAACGGGCGATCAAGCGGGCGCCGCTGCCGCGATCGCAGTGGCCACCGAGCCCCACACTCACCGCACAGGTGTTGGAGACGAGGGTGGCGATCAGGTTGGGCGGGCCGCTTGCCAGCCCATCCAGGGTGAGGGGGGTCGGGCTGATCGGGATGCCGCTGAGGGCGCTCAGGCGCTGGAGGATCTTGCCGGGGGGTCCCGGTTCCCGGAACAGTTGGCGCACCTTCAGCGCCTTGAGCCGCTGGAGGGTGGTGGCCAGGGCCGCGGGCCGCAGGGTGTCGCTGGTGCTGGCGCTGTCCACCAGGGGCAGCTCCCGCAGGCTGTAGGCGCGGGCGAAGCTGGCGTAGGCGCGGTGGTCGGTGGCCAGCACCGGCGGGCCGCCATCGGCGGCAGCAGGAAGGGTGGCCAGTTGCTCACGGTTCCACCGATCGAGGTCGAGGAGCACCTGTTGGAGGGCGGTGGCCCGTCGCTGGAGGGCGGCGCTGGCCTCTGGGTTGACTGTGGAGTTGACGGTGGAGCCGGCCGCGACGGCGCTGAGTTCGTTGGCCACCAGGCGCACCAGGGCCTGGGCCTGGCGGGGATCGTGCCAAACGTGGGGGTCGCGGTTGCCGTGCTCCGCCTCGATCAGGGGGCTGGCGGGCACGGCCCGCTCGGCCACGGCGATGGCCCCGGGGCTCCGTTCGAGGGCGGGGCTGAGGCCGTAGCCATTCACCAGCACCCGCCGGGCCCCACGGAGCTCCTGGCTCTGCTGGGGGGTGAGGCGGAGGTTATGGGGATCCTGCCCGGGTTCGAGCAGACAGCGCAGCCGCAGCTCGGGGCCCGCCAGCCGCTGGCCCAGGTCGCAGAGCACCCCATCGGCGGCGATCACCAGGGGCGGTCGGGTGGGGGCTTGGCAGCCCGCCAGCGTCAGGCAGCTGGCCAGCGCCCCCACGTTCGCCGCGGCCCAGCACCTCCCTGGCAGGGTGGCCCCTGGGGGGGGCTGGGGTGCGGGCGAGGTCCTGCGGGGTCGCATGGAGCGGGAACCAGGGGGGGAGCAGACGGCGGGAGGGGGGATCGGCGGGGCCGGCAGCGCACTTGTCAGTTCCCTGGTCAGTGCAAGAAGAAGCAGTGCTTGAAGCTGCGACCGCCCCAAGCCCCCAGCCGATAAAAATGATAACGGTTCTCATGGCCGCGACTGGCTAGCCTGGATGTCCCCGCCCCCTGGTTCTGGTCCTGGAGGTTCGCGATCTGAGCGTGCGCCGTGGCACGGAGCTGGCCCTGGAGGGGGTGAGTTTCCGCCTGGAGCCCGGCAGCCTCACGGCCCTGGTGGGCCCCAATGGCGCCGGCAAGAGCACCCTGCTGCAAACCCTGGCGGGCCAGCTGATCCCCACAACCGGCACGATCACCCTGGCGGGCCAGCCCCTCACCCCCAGCCTGGCCCGCCGTCAACTGGCCCTGATGCCCCAGCGCGGCGCCATTGCCTGGTCGTTTCCGATCACGGTGCGCGGTTTGGTGGCCCTGGGCCGGAGCGCCGCCCGCCGCAACGGCTGTTGTGAGGTGGAGGCCCCCCTGCAGCGGCTTGGCCTGGCGGGGTTGGCCGACCGTCGCCTGGATCAGTTGTCCGGCGGCCAGCAGCAGCGGGCCCTGCTGGCCCGCACCCTGGTGCGGCCGGCGCCGGTGCTGTTGCTCGATGAACCCTGCGCCGCCATTGATCCGCCCTCCCGCACCGAACTGCTCCAGGTGATGGCCCAACTGCGGGATGCGGGTCTCACCCTGCTGGTGAGCAGCCACGACTGGGGCAGCGACCTGGACAGCTACGACCGGGTGTTGGTGCTCGATCGCCAGCTGCTCGCCGATGGCAGTCCCGCCCATGTGCGCCACACCCTCGGCCACCTGCGGGTGGCCCACCACGGCTGTGGTTGATCCGGTGCTGTTCTGGTGGGGGTTGCCGTTGGGGCTGGCCCTGGCGATTGGCGCCCTGGCGCCCCTGGCGGGCACGCTGCTCCTGGTGCAGCGGCGCCTGTTCCTGGCCAATCTGATCTCCCACGCCGTGCTGCCCGGGCTGGCGGTGGCGGTGGCCCTGCGGCTGGATCCGGCCTTGGGGGGCGTGCTCAGTGGGGTGGCTGGCGCCCTGCTGGCGGAGCGGCTCAGCCGCGGCGGAGCCCCTGGCGAGGAGGCGGATGCCGCCGTGCTCAACACCGTGCTGGCGGGATTCCTGGGCCTGGGGGTGCTGCTGATTCCGCTGCTGCACATCCGCGTGGATCTGGAGGCGGTGCTGTTCGGGGATCTGCTGGCGGCGGCGCCGGTGGATCTGCTGCGGACCCTGCTGGCCCTGGCGGCGGTGCTGCTGCTGCTGGCCCTGCGCTATCAGCAGTTGGTGTTCCTGGGGGTGGATCCACTGGGGGCCGCCAGCGCCGGGCTGCCGGTGCAACGGCTGCGCCTGCTGCTCACCCTGGTGACGGCGGTCACGGTGGTGAGTGCGATGACGGCGGTGGGCGTGGTGCAGGTGATCGCCCTGATGGGGGCGCCGGCCCTGCTGGCCCTGGGGGGCGCCACCAGCCTGCGCCAGGCCCTGTTCCGGGCGGCGTTGATCGGCATGGCGATCACGGCCCTGGGGTTCAGCATGGCGCTGCTGCCGGCCGTGAACCTGCCCCCGGGCCCCCTGATCGGGGTGCTGTGCCTGGCGCTGCTGCCCCTGCGGGCCTGGCCCCTGGGACGAGGGCGTTAGTCCCGCCAGGCCAGGGGGGCCGCCGACTCCAGCTCCACCGGATTGGTGAGGGCTCCGATGGCCTCAATCTCCACCGTCACGGTGTCGCCGGGCTGGAGCCAGCGGGGCGGTGTCGCCGCCATCCCCACCCCCTCGGGGGTGCCGGTGAGGATCACGGTGCCGGGCAGCAGGGTGGTGCTGCCACTGAGAAAGCTGATTAGGGTGGGCACCGAAAAAATCATGTCGCTGGTGTGGCCGTCCTGGACGACCGTGCCGTTGATCAGGGTGCGGAGGGCCAGGGCGTTGGGATTGGGGATGGCGTCGGCACCCACCAGGCAGGGCCCCAGGGGGGCGAAGGTGTCGAAGGTTTTGCCGCGGCACCACTGGCCGCCGCCCTGGAGCTTCTGCCAGTCGCGGGCGCTCACGTCGTTGGCGCAGGTGTAGCCCAGCACGTACTCAAGCGCCTCCTGGGGGGGCACGTTGCGGCAGGGGCGACCGATCACCACGGCCAGTTCCGCTTCGTAGTCCACCTGCTGGCTGGCGAGGGCGGCGGGCAGGCGGATCGGTCCGCCGGGATCCTGCACGGCCCCGGGGGACTTCATGAACAGCACCGGGTGATCGGGCAGGGCGGCTCCGGTTTCGGCGGCATGGCGGCGGTAGTTGAGGCCGATCCCGAAGAGGGCCCGCGGTTCGATCGGCGCCAGCAGCCGGGCGATCGCCGCCGGCTCGCCGCTCAAGGCCGTGCCAGGCCAGCCCATGCCCCGCAGGCCCGTGCTGGTGAAGGGATCGCCCAGCAGCCGTTCGAAGCTGCCGTCGGGGTGGGCGAGGGCGTAGTGGATGGTGCCCTGGGGATCGGCGTAGCGGATCGTGCGCATCGGGGCTGATGGAGCGAAGGGAGGCTTCAGAGGACGGCGCTGGGGACCACGATCCATAGCCGCCGGTCCTTGCCCCCGCCTCCACCCACGCCCTGGCCGCTGGCCTGGCCGCGGTAGATGGCGGCCTGGCCATTGGGCCCCAGCTTCACCAAGCCGGGGGTGTAGCCATGGCGGGCGCCGTGGTTGGCGAGGGTGGCGGCGGAGCGATAGCCGAGGGCCTGGGCCGCCATCAGGGTGGTGAGCGCTTCGACGCCCGCGAAGCGTTGGAGCTGGGCCGGACGCAACACGGTGCCATCGGCGCTGGTGCCCCCCGGAGAAGGGCCGCGGGTGGTCTCCTTGGCGGGAGCTTTCGGGGCTTCGGCTGGCGGCGTGCTGGCGGGGGCCTCCAGGCGGGATTCCAGGGCCTCCAGCCGCTGCAGCACGGCCATCAAGTCCGGGGTTTCCGGGGCCGCCTCGGGGGGGGCGGCGGGTGCCTCTGTGACTCCTGGGGGGGTGCCTGCCTCCAGGGAGGCCGTCAGCCGCCGCCGGAAAATCATCATCAGCAGCGTCCCCAACGGAAAAATCCCCACCAGGCTCCAGCCCTGGGCCCCATGGCCGTTGAGGAAGGTCTGGAGTTGGCGGGCCGGGTGCTGGGGTGGTTCCGGGCCGATGGGAGCACCGGGGGTGCGGTAGTGCTCGGGGAATTCCTGCTCGAGGTAGCTCTTGGTGAACGGGGTGGGTTGGGGGCCAGGCGCCTTGCCCTCGCTCCCCGCTCCCCCCGGACCACTGGCGCCACCCGCCGGCGGAGTGCCCCCATCCACGTTGAGGTGAATCACCTGGTATTCCCACTGGCTCATGGCGGATCTCCTCAGGGGTGGAAGGGGCCCCAATAGGGGGCGGTGAACAGATCCACCCGCTGGCGGGTGGCGGCGGGCACCTGCTCCTTCGGGGTCATCAGGGCATGGCGCAGGGCCTGGTGGGCCTTGCTGGGGGGGCGCAGGGCGCCGATGCGCTCGGCGGCCATCCGCACGATCTCCTGGGCCAGGTGGGCATTCTGGCGGAGGTTGTCGATCACCATCTCCACGGTGACGGCGTCGTGGTCCTGGTGCCAGCAGTCGTAGTCGGTGACCATGGCCAGGGTGGCGTAGGCGATCTCCGCCTCCCGGGCCAGGCGGGCCTCACTGTGGTTGGTCATGCCGATCACGCCACAGCCCCAGCTGCGGTAGAGGTTCGATTCGGCGCGGGTGGAGAAGGCCGGCCCCTCCATGCAGAGGTAGGTGCCGCCGCGGTGGAGGCTGCGGCCGGCGGGCATCAGGCTCTCGCCCACGTCCGAGAGCAGGCGGGAGAGGGTGGGACAGAAGGGATCGGCCACGGTCACGTGGGCCACGGCGCCCTCCCCGAAGAAGGTGAGCGGCCGCTGGTGGGTGCGATCGATGAATTGATCCGGCACCAGCATGTCCAGCGGGCGGAACTGGGGCTGGAGCGAACCCACGGCCGCCACGGAGAGAATCCAACGCACGCCGAGGGAGCGCAGGGCCCAGAGGTTGGCCCGGTAGGGCACCTCGGTGGGGTTGAGGGTGTGATGGCGGCCGTGGCGAGCCAGAAAAACCACCTCCAGATCCCCGAGGCGACCGAGCCGCAGGCTGTCGGAGGGGGAGCCGAAGGGGGTGGAGAGTTCCACCTCGCGCAGATCGTCGAGGCCCTCCATGGCGTAGAGACCGCTGCCGCCGATCACCCCAAGGCGGGCGTTGGGCAGATCGGAGCTGGCCATGGGGAGGGAGAGGGGGACGCCCTATTTAACCCAGCTGCAGGGTGTTGCCTGCCAGGATTGGGGTTCCGCAGACCCCAACACCGATGACCAAGGCCGTGATGGACACCGACGCCGGCACGATTGAACTGGAGCTGTTCGATGGGGACGCGCCGGGCACGGTGGCCAATTTCGTGAAGCTGGCCGGGGAGGGCTTTTATGACGGATTGGCCTTCCACCGGGTGATTCCGGGCTTCATGGCCCAGGGGGGTTGCCCCAACAGCCGTGAGGGCGCCCGTGGGGTGGCCGGCACCGGCGGACCGGGATACACGATTGCCTGTGAAATCAACGCCAACAAGCACGAGGCCGGTAGCCTGTCGATGGCCCATGCCGGCAAGAACACCGGCGGCAGCCAGTTTTTCCTCTGCCATGGTGCCCAGCCCCATCTCGATGGTGTGCACACGGTGTTCGGTCGCACCAGCAACCTGGCGGCGGTGCTGGCCCTCAAGAGCGGCAGCCGGATCAACAAGGTGACGGTGCTGGCTTGAAGTGAGCAGGGGCTTGGGATCTCAAGCCCCAGAGTCTCACTTTGTGTATAAATCAATACTTTTTTGGTTTCCACGCGACCACAATCTGGAATGACCTCCCCCCAAAAGGGGGGGGGGTTATGCGCTTTTCGATCAATATTTCGCGATCTGCCCCTTAGGCTTGGGGAAGAACAGGCTTAAGTCGAATCAACTTGGACAACAACACGGCAAATCAAGTCCAAACGCGCAAGCGCAGGGTCACGGTGGAGTTGGGTACCGATTTGCACCGCGACCTTCGCATTAAAGCCCACGACGATGGCGAAACAATTTCGTCTGTGATTGTAAAACTTCTACATAATTATTTGCGACAATCTAGCTAGCACGTTGCCCATCTCAATCCATAGTGTTTTTTCTACCTGGCTGCTATGGATCTTCTGAAAACCGTCAAGGCTAACAAAGAACGCCGATTCACCGTGTTGAGTTGGCTCCTCACCAGTGAGTTGCGGCTCGATTGGGGGGCGGCCTCGGGCCAGCGCTTGATGTTGGCGGGTCTTCAGAATTACGGCACCGTCGGAAACGATCGCCTGCGCTTCATGGTCACCACGGCTGAGGAAGCGATGGAGGCGGTGGAGCGAATTCGGCCTGGTGTTCTGTTTCTCACCAATTTTCTGGAATCGGGCCATGGCCTCGATGTGGTGCCAAGGGCCAGGACGCTGGTGGACGACCTCCGGATCATTCTGATGGTGAATTCCCTTCAAGATGACCTCACCGATGCCGGTCATAGTATGGCCGATGCGGTGTATACCGAACAGGAAGTGTTGACCCCAGCCCAGCCCCTTTTTGCCAGCCTGATGGCCTTGGCGGTGGGCAAACGCTATCGCTCGCCGATGATTCTGGAGGCGATGGCGGCAGCGGGAGCGGAAGGCCGGAGCGGCCCCTGGCGGGAACGGTTGCCGCCCCTCTCGCCGCGGGAACGCCAATGGGTGGATTTTGTGGTGGAGGGACTTAACGACCGTGAGATCGCCGAGCGGATGGAGCTGAGTTATGAAACCGTGCGTGGCTACGGCAAAACAATCAGACGCAAACTGGGGGTGGCCAGCCGCGCTCAGGTGATGCTCACCGTCATGAAGATGACGTTGCTGAGTCGCTAGAACAGATCAGACTCACCATTGGTGTGGATTGACGGAGTTGTTCTCCCCTGGCCGTCAGGAAGCCTTGGAGTCAGGGAGCACGGACTCGCTGGCGTTGAGATGGACCTCCAGCAACTCGATGACAAGCTTGGTGAGGGTGATGTCTTGCAGGAGGGCATAACGTTTCGCCCGGGCGTGCAAGTCACGGGAGATGAGGATTGAGAGCTTCTTCGGTTCGTCGTCTTTCAAGGTGTGCATGGGTTAACACCGCAACGGGACGGTCAAGGGCCAATGTGTCCCATTATGCCCCAGGGCTGATTCAAAGTCTTAGCTCAAGCTTGGTTTTGGTTTTCTCGTCGCCATCGCCAGTAGAGCCGAGATGTCGTGAGTTACGGCCTGCATCCCTGCTCGGATTGACTGATACCCAGCCAGTCGGAGCAGGTTGAGGG
>CAIOCZ010000099.1 GCA_903856805.1 uncultured cyanobacterium
AGTAGGAAAAAGCCCAGGGCCGAGAAGGCGGTGATGCGCACTTTGGCCTTGATCAGCAGCGTCAACAGCACGAGGATGGTGGCCCTGAGGGCCAGAACCTTCGCTGTCGTGAGCGGGCAGAACGGGTTCAGAAGCATGGCGGGCTCACAGATGACCCCATGCTGTTGGCGTCAGAGCCTTACCGCGGCTGGGGATCCCATTCTCCCAGGCTGGCCATGGCCACGACCACCCTTCATGCCGCCCGCCTCTAGCGAAGGCGGCCCAACGAGAACAGGGCATCGAATTGGTGGTACTCGGGTTTGTTGAGTCCGTCATGCCTGACCATGCGACGCAGCTCGATGATTTCGCGCCGCTGGGTCACGATGATCTCGCACGCCAGCCTCCTGATCGTGGGGTTGTTGCTCTTCCGGAGCGCGTCGTGGGCCATCACCAGAGCCCCGCCATGGTGGGCAATCATCTGCTCGAGAAACGCCCGATCAAAGTCGGGAGCTGTGCGCAGGGCATCAAGGCTGGTGCTGAAACCAGGCATCCCCATGCCCATGCCACCCCTCATGCCCATCCCTTGACCTGGCCAGGTGGGCACGTCCAGGACGAGCGCGTTGGCGGGCTGCCGCAGCCGGAGCCGGTCTGCGGTGAGTGCATAGAGGGCGAACAGAAGGGCGAACGGCCAGAGCAGAACCCCCACCGTGCCGTGGGACTCAAGGGCAGGTCTTGCCGGACATCAGCTCTGTTCCCAGCGGAACCCCTGGTCATCCCAGGCCTTGGGATCCTCGATCGGCTCCAGATGGGTCAGCACATGCGTGCGGCTCAACGTCGCGGCCACCTTCTGCTCCAGCTGGTCACAGAGTTCATGACCGACCTGCACCGTCCAGTGGCCAGGAACGAGCACATGGAAGGACACGAAGCGGCGCGAACCGGCCACGCGGCTGCGCAGCGCATGGAAGCGAATCTCGTCGCTTTCATATGAAGCGAGCAGGTTGTCCAGTAACTGCTGCTCGTGATCGGGCAAAGAGCGATCGAGCAGACCAGAGGCCGTTTCATGCAACAGCTTCCAGCCTGTGAACACGATGTTCACCGCCACCGCGATCGCGATCAGGGGGTCGAGGATCGAAAGGCCGGTCAGCTTCACTAGGCCAATGCCGATCACCACACCGATGGATGTCCAGACATCGGTGAGCAGATGGTGGGCATCGGCTCGCAGGGTGATCGAATCAAAGCGTCGCGAGGCCTTCAACAGCACCCAGGCCACCAGACCATTGAGCGCGGTTGCCGCCAGGGAAATCACGAGGCCGATGCCGAGTTGCTCGAGAGGCTGGGGCTGCTGCAGGCGGCCGATGGCGGCGTAGATGATGGCGAAGGCTGCCACAACGATCAGCACACTTTCCAGACCGCTGGAAAAGTATTCGGCCTTGAAATGGCCGTAATGGTGTCTTCGATCGGCTGGCTTGGCGGCCAGGGTCAGTGCCCAGAACGCTCCGAGGGCCGCGATCAGGTTCACCCCTGATTCCATCGCATCAGAGAGCAGGCCGACTGAGCCGGTCAGCCACCAGGCCAGCGTCTTGAGCACGATCGTCGCGACCGCCGCTGCCGTAGACAGCAGCATGTAGTGGCGGGGAGAGGCGAAGACCATCGGGGAGGAAGCGTTGCGGGAGGGGATCAGGCGCCCTGCGGTTGAGGCGCCAGGCAGCGTCTCCTGTGGGCTCAGCCCAGGGCCTGCTTCAGCAAGAAAAGACCGAGCACCCGGAAGAGGCCACCGCTGCGCCTATATAGCAGTCTCTCGCTTATGCGGCCGCCGATCCATTTGCCGGCGCCCACCGCCAGCCATGTAACCAGGGCATGGCCGAGCAGGGTGCCGGCGAGCAGCACCAGGCGCTCGCCCACCTGCTGGAGCGCAAGCAGGAGCTGGAGCGGGACGACCTCAACCGCTAACGGGGCCTGGGCCGCCTCCTCAACGAGATGAAGGGCATCGTGGTGGCCACCAAGAAGGGAGAGAAGCAGCACCGGCGCTCACCGCACGGGGAAGCGGCATGGCTCCCAGAACCACCCGCCCAGCCCTCCGCTGATCCCCCGCAGACGACTCACTCCTCCTTGACACAGCACCACACTCCCGAAAAAGAGAGCCCAGCCATGCCACACCAACGCCCAATCCATCCGACCCAGCAACCATCGGCCCAGCGCCGATCGCGAGCACACCACCGGCCCCAGGGGCCCAGGCCGACCCCCTGCCCCGAGCCCCTGCCCCGAGCCGCCGCCAACCTCTCGCGCCGCACCGGCCATGCCCGGGACGATCTGGAGCAGATCGCCATGGTGGGCATCATCCTGGCCTCCTGGCGGGAGCTGCACGCTCGGGGGCAAAAGTTGTTGAGGTTGGGGACGGCAGCAGCTGAGGTTCCGGAGCGCTTGGGGGTCAGGGCGGAGTGGTGGAGGGAGATTGGGGTGGCTTGCGGTCAGCGGGCCCATCACCGAGGCTGAGGGCCTCGAGATACAGCCACTCGCCGGACGCTCCACGACCGAAACGGGAACACTCCCTGAGCACACCTTCTCGGCGATCGCGATCGCGCCAGCGGGCCTCAAAGGTCACCGTCCCGTATTGATCGAGCGGGCTGCCGTTCTGGCAATCCAGCACTTTGAGGCTGAGCCACTGGAGGTTGCGGCAGCTTTCCTTCAGGGCCTTGCGACGAGCCGCTGCCGTCTGGCCGGTTTCGGGATGGGTGCGCAGCAGATGCTCAATCGCCTTTGTATCACTGGCACCCAGGGTGAAGGCGCTGTACCGAGACCGCATCAGCTGCTCAGCCGTGACCGCCAACTGCTCTCCGGCAATCAATCGCCCGCAGCAGCTGCCGTAGGCACCACCGCCACAAGGGCACGCCGCGGGCTCGGGCGAGGAGGATTGTCGGCCGAAGCCCAGGGATACGCCGGGGACAGGAGTCATGGGTGGGGTTCAGGAGCACCATTCTGGTGCGCTGCAGACTCAGGGCTTGAGCCAGGGGGAAAGGGGAGCAGACAACTGTCTGGTTCGAAGCGCTGCATGCACGTCGGCAGAAATAGCTGCGGCTGGGAACTCTCGCTAGCGAGCTGCCGAAGCGGATGGGGTTCAGCAGAGAGCGGTTGCGAGAGATTGCGGGGGCTCGTACTCAGAAGGTGGTGGTGCTTGACATCGGGGCGGCGTGACCACTGCCCCTAAGTGGCAGGCAGGGCGTGTAAGGAGGCGGCAGCAGATTACCGCTGGCGGCCTGTCCACTCAACCGGCCTGTTCGAAGATTCGCTTGCCCACCGAAAGAACTTTAAAACAACCACTTCAAAGATTCAACAATCTTAACCGCTTCATTAAACGGCACCTTGCTAGTGCAACCAGTAGGCTCCTCCTTGTCTGAATAGAATTTATAAAAGGGACCTGAGCGAGTTGATTTTGTTAGCCACTCAGTGAAGATGGGGTCAATATTTGCGTCGCTACGTTTCGGGTAGCGACTATTATTCAATCCCATTTTTACTAGCCCAAACAGCTTGCTTTTAACGGTCACTGTTTGCTCCAAATTACCATCGCCAATGCCCCCGCTCACACCCTCGATAACAAAACAGGTTCCTTCCGGCGAGCGAAAAACGATGTCGTAAGTCGGCCCTGGTCGACAATCGTTTGTCCTTGTACTCGGGCATAGAATAACATCGACGACCCGAAAACCTTTTGGAATATAGCCAGGCACAGCCACTTTGATGCCCAATGCATTAAGGGAGGCAAGTTGTGGCTTTGTCATGCCAGGAAGCTGGGAAATGGTGGTGGTAGGTGCTGATGATTGTGAGTCGCATACAATCTTATTGCCATTTTTTGGATTGTATAGCGTAAATCCCTTATTCGCTGATGAAGCACTGTAACGCCATCGGCCTCCAAGTGAATCCAAATATTGGATGACTGCGTTTTGCCCCGAGGTCAATGTATAGGTCATTTTGGGTCCGTCCGACCAATCGAGCCTAAATCCCTTGCCTTCGCGTATAAATCGGGTTTGTATCCATCTGCCCCCATTAAAGCTGCAAGGTTGAATTTTGATGTCTTGTGCGATTGCTCGACCCGAGGGGAGCAAAGCAAAAGAGGAGAGCAAATAGAAGAACGACCCTGGTTTCTTCATCCTCGTTAGGCAAGCTGCCCATTAAGCTTACCTGGGTTCAGGCCTTTGGCAAAGTGCGCTTCATAACGTAGTTTTCTGATCCCTGCTTGTGCTTCACGGCATGACGATTAACAATCAACGAGCTTGAATGGTTATCGAATAGATTTTAGCATCAGGACGATATCTGAGGGTTTTACTTTGCCCTTCTGCGAAGACACCCGAGTAGTCAATTCGAAAAATCATGCCCCTTGGTTGATTCTTAAACTCGACGAATTGCCTCGCCTCTATTTCGCTCATGATGATTTTGAGAACCTTGCCGTACTGTTTTTCGGCTTCTGCAACCAGTCCGCCAGGGCGCACACCAAGGCTGGCTGAACAGTTAGACGAGAATGTCTCAATGAATGAGATTCTTTTAGACCAATTAATTGGCTTATTTCTGTCTTCTTCGTTCGCAAAGAGAACCATCACTTGAGATTCCTTTGTGCTGACATTGACCAGGGCAACTCCTTCACCATCGCTGCCACGGCTGAAGGTGGCTTTGGGGAAAGCTCGCTTTGCCTCCACTAGAGTCATGCCCAACTTAACGGGCCCGATTCCATATTCAGTGATCGTACATAGCGCCCCGACGTTTTGAGCTTGAGCACAGATGATCCTATTGCCATTTGTTAGGTTGTATAATGTAAATCCCTCGTTTCCCGTGGATGCATTGTAGCGCCATTTCCCCCCAAGTGAATCCGTGACTTGCTGAGTAGTGTCATTAGGTTTCGCAAATGTATAGGTCATTTTGGGCCCGTCCGACCAATCGAGCTTGAAGCCTCTGCCTTCGGGTACATATCTGGTTTGAATCCATCTACCCCCATTGAGGCTGCATGGTTGAATTTTGACGTCTTGTGCGATTGCTCGACCCCAGGGGAGCACAGCAAAACAGCAAAGCAAATAGAAAAACGATCTTTGCTGATTCATGGCCGCAGGGCGTATGGCTTATAGCAAGTTATCGGGGTTCAGGCTTGTCGGGAAGCGCGTTGCAAACCTTTAACGTCCTGCACCCTGTCTATGTCCCAGACCTGCTGCCGGGTTCTCAGCGACACAGTTGGCCGGACCATTCCTGTTGGCCTCGACCCAGCTGGCAGGTCCATTGCTTTCTAGCCTGCTTCAGCCGCCACAGCTCACCATCACGCACAAGGATCGCTAAATAGCGATAGCTCCTCACCGAATCATCCGGGAGGTCATGCATCGCATGAATGATGTGGGCTTGGCGTTCGGAATCTGAGTATGTCAAGCTAATGACTTCGCGTCCAAAACCTTCCTCCACAAAGCCCCCTTTATAAGGACTGAATGCTCGAATGGACACCATTTTGGGATCCTTTTCGCGGATGTTGGCATGACCAGATTTCTGGAGATCAACTATTTCATAGTTGGGCGCCATTGGCTTTGCCTTTTCTGATGCTTGTGCGCCGATGGCCATGCTCTGGGCCATCACGAGCAGTCCTGCTCCCAGCAGGATTCTCCTCAAGGCTTCAGGAATCATGAGCATCATGTTTTCTATCATTCTATGGCTTCCCAGGTTCGCAAACCGCCTGTTCATTCGGCTACACAACTCTAGACGCGCTTTCGGATTTGAGCTGGCAAAAGCCAGTAGCTCCGCCGGCGACCAGTGCCCCCAGCCCCCGCCCTGCCAGCTTCTGCCCCCTCCGCTCCCTGGCACCGGCACCCAACCCTGATGGCCCTGCAGCCTTCCCTACGGATCACCGCCGACTGCTGGGCCCCTCTCGCTGCCCCCCGACGGCACCAGCCGCAAGGAGCAGTGCCTCCTCAAGGGTGAGCGAGAACCGGACACCGCCTACCGCAAGCGCCTCGAGGCCGCCCGGCCCTCAGGCTTTTTCCGCGATGCCCTGCGCACCTACGCCGGCATGCTCAGCCGGGGGAGCTGGATCCGCCTGTCGGCCTGCATGACCTCGGTGCTCACCGACTCGTTGCTGAGACCCCCTGCACTGAAGGGGCTGTGACTGAGCAGATCAACGCCATGCTGGGCGATGCCGACGCCCCCGATCACTGGCACTACCGGAGCCTGCAGCTGCTCACCTCCGCTGACGCCATCACCAGCCTGCAGTTGGCCCACCACCCGGTCTGCGCCGACCCGCAGGCCACCAGCGGCTGGCGCTGCGACGACCCCGTAGTCACCACCTTCGAGGGGATCACCCGGCTCCCGGCCTGCTGGTACACCTCCGATGGCTCGGCCTTTGGGGACGGGGAGCTGCCCCAATTGAGCCTGGCGCACCAGTACCTCAACCACTTCAGCTGCATGAGCGAATACGAGGAACTGCTGAGCCGCACCGCCCTCCCAGTGGGGTGCGCAAGGGGATGGTCGATGCCATGGGGAACAGCCAGGCCGGCCCGGTGGTACTGGGCCCGAACACCTGCATGGACCGGCCCTCGGACGCCCCCTTTGAGTTCGTGGAGATCCGGGCCCGAACCCTGGCGGAGCACCGGGCCTGGCTGCAGATCCTCGATGACACCATGCGCCGCGATGCTCTGATCCCCTCGCAGAACCGCGGCGCTGGCGGGCGGACGGTGTCGGGCATCGGCAGCAATGGCGAGCCGATCAACCCTCAGGCGATGAGCGCTTCTGAGCTGTATCGGGCGTCCTTCGCGGTCAACGGCCGCGCTGCTGAATGAGCAGGGCATGGGCAGGGTCCTGGAGAAGCTGATGGGAGCACCGGAGCTCAAGGCCCTGCTCCGCGATGAGCCCTTCTCCGTCGATGGCAGCCTCACGTGCTTGCGGTGGGCCCCGGGGAGCGAGACGCTGCCAACGCCATGGCAGCTGACATCCCTTAGCGGGGCGCCCTTAGCCCTGCGGCGGTGAGCTTGCCAGCTTTTGCGCCAGAGCCGTGGAGAGTCGTCTCAGCGCCGGTGACATCTGGCCGGTGGGGATGGCCACGCTGATCAACGTGGGGCCCGTCCTCCCGTCTGATCGCCAGCGGCCCAGGCAGCTCCAGAGCTCCTCCTCGTTCTCCACCCGCTCCGCGGCGCTGAAGCCCATGGCCAGGGCCAGCTCCCGATGGGCCACCGGCTGCAGATCGTTGAACGGACCATCGAGGATGGGTCGCTCGGTGCCATAGCCGCCGTTGTCGAGCACAATCACAAGGGCGGGAATGGCATAGCGGGCCAGGGTGGCCAGCTCGTTGGCGCACATCAGCAGGGCGCCGTCGCCGAGGAGCACCACGGGCGGCTGCTCCGGGCAGGCACCCCAGGCCCCCACGGCGGCGGGCAGGGCGAAGCCGAGGGAAGCCCAGAAGCTGCTGGCGAGGAAATGGCTGTCCTCCCCGAGGTGCAGATCGGCGGCCCCGAAGAGGGCATCGCCGGGATCCGCCAGCACGGTGGCATCGGCGGGCAGGACGGCTTCCATCGCCGCCATCAACCGCTCCACCCCCAGCGGCTGGTCGGGCGCCGGCGCGAAGGCGGCGGCAGGCGCGGGGTCACGGGCCGCCATCGGCAGGGGGGCGGGCTCCGGCGCGCCCGCCTCCGCCCAGATGCGCAGCAGGGTGAGGGGATCGAGATTCTCGTTGCGCGCGTCCGCCGTGCGCAGCCCACCGTCGAGGTCCACCTGCAGCACGTGGGCGGCATCCACCGCCATGGTGAAGACGCCGGTGTCGAGGTCGTTGAGGGGCTGGCCGAGCACCAGCAGGCCGTCGCTGCTCTCCACGCGCTGGCGCAGGTGCGGCTGCCCCATCGCCCCCTCGTAGATGCCGAGCACCTGGGGATGGCTCTCGCTCAGGAGGCTCTTGCCCGAGAGGCTGGTGGCCAACTCCCAGCCCTCCCGCTCCAGGATCTGCCGCAGCAGCGGCTGCAGGCGGAAGCGGGCCAGCTCCACGCCCCCCAGCACCAGGGGGCGCTGGCGGCCGCGCATCCAGGCCAACCAGCGCTCCCCCTCGCGCCGTAGAGCCTCCGGGATGGCCAGGGGCGCGGGGGCGGGCGGGGCCAGATCGATCGGCCAGGGAATCTCCCGGTTGAGGCAATCGGCCGGAAGCTCCAGGTAGCCGGGGCGGGATTCGCGCCGCATCCCCTCCAGCACCCGCACCAGCTCCTGGGCGGCGGTGCGGCCGGAATCGAGCACCGCGCTCGCCACCGTGACCTCCCGGAAGAGGCGCAGCTGGGTTTGATCCGCCCGAATGCGGTGGTGCAGCAGCGGGTGCTCCTCGCTCTCCCGTAGGCCCGGGGCGCCGGAGATCACCAACAGGGGGGAGCGTTCGGCGTAGGCGCCGGCCACCGGATTGAGCAGCTTCAGAGCACCCACGCCATAGGTGACCACCGCCACGCCCAAACCCTGCAGACGCCCGTGGGCATCGGCGGCGAAGCCGGCTCCCTCCTCCCCGGCGGTGCAGATCAGATCGATCGGCGAGGCCTGCAGGGCGGCAAACAGGCCCAGCACATAATCACCCGGCACTCCGTAGACGCGCCGCACGCCGCGCAGCCACAGGGCTTCGATCAGGGCGGCGACGATCTGCATGACAGGCGATCGGTAATCGTCCAATCATGGAGTGGGGTGGGGGGCTGTGACGTGGTCCTCACCCCAACCTCCGCCCCAGCTGATCGGCCGCCTTCAGCGCCGCCACCACCGCTTCGGCGGTCACGGGGAAGGGTTCGTTGTGACTGGATTCGCCAGGGATGACGCTGCGAGCGGCGATGCGTTGCAGCTGGTCGTCATTGTTGGCGTCGACCCCTACTTGGGCCAGGGTGATCGGCAGCCCTACCGCCTTTTGGTAGTGCAGGATCTCATTGATTTCGGTTTGCGGTTGGCCTTCTAACACCAACTGGGTGAGCAGCCCGAAAGCCACCTTCTCGCCATGGATGTAATCGTGGCTGCCCGGAATCTCGGTGATGCCGTTGTGTACGGCATGGGCCACGGCCAGGCCGCCGCTCTCGAAGCCCAGGCCAGACAGCAGGTTGTTGGCCTCCACCACCCGCTCCAACGCCGGGGTGGGGACGCCGGCCTCCACCGCTGCGCAGGCCGCCGGACCATCGGCCAGGAGGATGTCACAGCAAAGCTTGGCCAAGGCGCTGCTGGTGCTGCTGGGCAGGCCTCCCACCATGTTGTGGCTGCAGCTCTGGCGCACGCTGCGGGCCTCAAACCAGGTGGACAGGGCAT
Organism: uncultured cyanobacterium; assembly: GCA_903856805.1. Taxonomy (GTDB): domain Bacteria; phylum Cyanobacteriota; class Cyanobacteriia; order PCC-6307; family Cyanobiaceae; genus Cyanobium. Next base: position 9,247 of record CAIOCZ010000099.1, read on the forward strand.
CGCCCAGCCCTCCCACCAGCTGGCGTTTCGGGGCGCGGGCCACCACCTGCGTATCCACCAGCACCAGCAGCGGATGGCGGTTGTAGAAGCGGAATCCCGCCACGCTGCCGCCCTCGGCATAGATCACCGACAGGGCACTGCAAGGGGAATCGGTGCTGGCGAGGGTCGGGGTGATGATCGCCGGCACATTCAGCTCATCCGCCACGGCCCGGGCTGTATCAGAAGCCTTGCCGCCGCCGGCCCCCACCAAGGCCACGGCTTGGCTACGGCGGGCCTCGGCCACCAGCCGGTTGATTTCCGCCTCGCTGCATTCGCCGCCGAAGGCGATCACCACCGGCTCCAGGCCCACCTCCGGCAGCACCTGCTGCCAAATCGGCTGCAGATCCCGTTGGGCCGTGCAGCCGGCCACGAACAGCACCCGGCCGCTCAGCCCCAGCCGCTGCAGCTCCCTCCCCAGCTCATGGGTGGCACCCGGACCCTGCACGTAGCGCCCCGGGCTGGCGAACACCGTGAGCGGGCGCTGGTGGAAACAGATCACCGAGCTGGTGTGGGCCATGGCAGCGAGCGCAGCCGAGTGGGCTCCACGCTTAGCAAGGCCGGCGGCCCCATCGATGGTGGCCTCCACATTCTCCAGGTGTCATTGAAGCGGCCCCCGACCCTGGGATCTGGTAACCGCTGTGGTTTTGTCGGCAGTAGGGCATGACCTCTGCCCACTCCCGTCCCCGTTCTGTCAGCGCCCATTCATCTCGAGCGTTGCGGTGCTGCAGCCCGCAAAGCGAACAGCTGGGATCCTCTGCTGCGGGCAAGGCGCGGCACAGGGTTTCCACGGCCAGTCCGGTGTTGTCCTGAATGCAGGTGAGCGTGGCAGCCATGGCGATACCTGGCGTTACCCCGGGGACCTGGGCGAGGCCTGACCAATCCGCAGCAGGGCGCCGACGCTGTCCTGCTTGTCGAGCGACAAACCAGGGTTCCCCCTGCTCGTCGCTGGTTGCCCTGTGCGAGACGCCTCCGCTGCTGCTGCAGTTCTGCCGAATCCATCCCGGCCCACGGCCGCAGGCCAGGCGGATGCGCTGCTGGATCTCGTGTTCGCCCTAGAGTTGGTCATCGAGATGGTCAACGGCCATGGTGCAGGTGACAGTGGCGGAGGCCAAGACCCAGCTCTCAAGCCTTTTGGACGCGGTGGAGGCCGGCGAAGCCGTGGTGATCACCCGCCGCGGCAAGCCCATCGCCGAGCTGGTGTCGCGCTTCACCGTCCGCGATCTTCTCCCCCAGCTCGAAACCCTGCGCGCTTCTCTCCCTGAGCAGCTGTCCAGTGGCGTGGAGACCATCCAGGCGTTGCGGGACGAACCCAGCGCCTAATGCTCTACATCGACACCTGTGTGCTGCTGGCGGTGCTCACGCCGGAAGCGCACTCCGCCACGGCGACGGCGTTTCTCGCTGAGGCCAGCGTTCCACTGGCGATCAGCAGTTGGAGTGTCACCGAGCTCCATTCCGCCCTCGGCCTGAAGGTGCGCACCAAGGCCCTGAGCCAGGCGCAGGCCGAGGCGGTGCTGCAGGGCTTTGAGCGCAGCCTGGCGCCGGGCTTGCTGGTGCTGGAGCCGGAACCTCAGGACTTCCGCAATGCCCATGCCTGCCTGCGCGGCTGGACCACGCGCTTGCGAGCGGCCGATGCCCTGCACCTGGCCATCGCCAGCGGACGTGGCGCCATCCTCTGCAGCCTGGATGCGCCGTTCGTGGCGGCGGCCCAGCAACTGGGCCTGGAGGCACAACTGTTGGGGGCACCTGACTAGCCAGTCAGGGCCCCCGCTGCCCTCAACACGGCAGCAACTCCAGGATCTCGGGATCCAGCGGCAGCGACGGCTGAGCCACCTGCCGCTCAAAGAGGATCTGATCCACCAGCACCCCCAGCCGAGGCAGGGAGCGGAAGCAGCAGCAATCGCTGAGATCGACCAGCGCCTGGGAGCCAAGCGACTGGAGCTGGGAGCGGCGCGACTGGTGCGAATGGGCCATGAGAGGTCGATCCAGCAGCACCCCTCGACGGCCTGGCCAGGCAACTCCATCAGGTGCTGCAGGACCAGCTGCGCGACGGCAAACCGATCATGGCCCTCAACACCATCACCGCGGCGCTGGAGGACTCCCCCAGTCCCCACGAGCTCTGGCGACGATCCTGGCGAGAGGGCGGCCTGATCACCAACCTTGGCCGGGTTCCTGTGCAGGCCCACCACGGAGTGATGGAGCTGGTGAGCCTGTTCTTTGTGGCCAACATCGAACCGATCGCCTTGCCAGATCAACCCCTGGCGGTGCTCGGTGCCCTGAGTTTCCGCGAACGACTCATGCTCACCTGCTTCCATATCGAGCAGCAGATGAACGAAAACGAAGCGATGGCTTTGATGGCCGATATGAAACGACGTCTGCTAGCGGCTACGGGGTCGAACTGCGAGCAAGCGTAGTCCTAACCTGCTGCCATTCAAGGTTTCCCCCGGTCCTCCAGGCTGAGGACTCCAGGATGCCCGCATTGAGGATCAAGACATCCAGCGGCAAGCTTATCGAATTGCTCCATCAGCTTGGCAATGACCGCCATCGGGCGGCAGGCACCTGATTGATGGAGTTCCTGGTCAACTGCAGAATTCAACCAACGGACTGCAGGAGGCCTTGTTGGATCAAGCGTTCGAAATGATCCCAGACGTCATCAGCATGGGCGGAACTGCCGAGATGGAGGCCCAGCTCGAAATTGGAGAGCTGGGCGGCATCAGTCAGGTTGGCGCTGGTGACGAGCAACTCTTGATCTGCCACCACTGCCTTGACGTGACAGACAGCTTTCTCTCGTTCAAGCGATAGGGAACGGGGGTCGAAGAACACCGCAGGAGCAGGTGGTTCAGGCCAAAGGCGCGACCAGGTCTGCTGCTGAAACTTGCGGATTAAGGTCTCAGGGCTGGAGGTGTCGCCACGATCCCTGTGGATGTTGCAGACCATGCGCACGTGCAACGTCGGGTGAGCCACCATGCGCGTGCGGATCAGCTGGAACAACTCCTTGATGAAGGGCCCGTTGTAGAAGGCGTAGGTGGTGAGCAGAAGGCGCTGTTCGGCACGCTCCACCAACTGACGAATCAGCACCGACTGATCGCGGGTGACCGACCCTGCTCCCGCATCAGGGCCTGACCACACCAGTTCGATCGACCGCGCTGCAGCGTCACTGCGTCGCTGATCCAAGAGGGCTTGAACGGATAGGAGCAGGGCCTCCCGGCTGCCGCCTGAGGCACGCCAGTGCTCCAGCCAGGCACTCAGGGAACCGAAGCCGGTCGCCAGACCGATTCGGGCCAGGAAGGCTGGAGGATCAGCCAGGTCGGCGGCGAGAGAACCGGAATCGCCACGTTGGGAGTCGCCACGGTGGGGATCCAACGCCGCCAGAAGAGTTTCTAGTTCAGCCGTACTCAGATTGGGGAAGGCCGCTGCCATCAGGGGCCATCCGTGAAGAAGGCAGCGTCCTGCTGGATCAGGGTGGGCACGACAAGGGCTCGATCGAGAAACTCATTGCGGCGTTCACAGCTGGTTTCGGCGATCAGCAGACAGCCATGGCAGGCGGCGCCATGGGCGTAACGCTTCTCCAGTCCGTCGTTGGGTTCATGGCTGGCGCAGAAGGGGTCGTTGGAGCAGAGGGCGGCTCGCTCCAGCGCCATCGCCAGCAGTTCATCGATGCGATCAGCCAGACCAACCAGGCCACCGAGCGAGCCCTCTGAACCGCTGCCTCCGGTGTACAGAAGGATGCCGTAGCCAATGTCATCGAAGGCGTAGATCCGCTCCTTGATCGCCGAGGCGCCATAACCGCAATCAAGGGAGGCCTCGGTAATCAGCAGATGGGCGAGGCTATGGAGCATCAAGTAGGCGCCCCTCGGCCATTCAAACTTGTCCTCAGTGAGACCATGCTCCTTATTCCAGATCTTGAAGGCATCACGGTGTTTGGAGAGGTGCTGAGCAGCGCCATCACTCTTGAGCCAGCTGCGGATGGCGTCTGGATCGAAGCTGAGGAAGATGCCTTCGCCGAGGTTTTCAACGGCCGGTAGCCAGGTGGCTTCTTTCACATCGATCTGAGCTCGCTTAACCCCAAGATCGAGGGGATCACCATCGATCTGGCTCACAACAGGCTCCAGGCGGGTGAAGCCGAGCAGAGCCATCACTTCCCGCAGCTGGTGCACCTTCATTACCCGGTTGACGCGCTGCCGGAACCAGGCTGGTTTGGCTGCCAGATCAAGCTGTTCCGCTTCGAAGCGGCTGCTGCCTGTGCCGCGCCGCAGCCCATCGATGGGACCGACCAAGGCGCGGAGTTCCTGTCGCTTGAGGGCCTCGGTCTTCTCCGGCGCAGCTTCACCACCACGGATGGCATCGAGAGCCTGAAAGATCAGAGCAGGCGTTGTACCGGCCAGTGGATCCTTGATGTGGTCGGGAGCGAAGTCCTCCAGCCAGACTTCGAGTTTGGCGGCGCTGGTGATCTTCTCGAAGGCCTTGAGGTGCTTGCTAATCACCTCCCGCACCGCATCGATCGGTTGGGGAATGGAGATCGCCGAGATCAGCTCGGGGAAGTAGGCATTGCTGGCGGAACGCACGAGCAGGCGATTGGCGTAGCTGCCGCCCTTGCCCTTGCCGTTATCACAGGCTTCCTGGCCGTAAGGGCCAAGCCAGGGCCGATGCCCCTGGCAGAAACCCAGTGCTGGCCTGTCGTCTTCGTCGCCTTTGAGTTTCTGCTTGGCCTCAGAGAGCTGCCTGCGTCCCTTCTCCTCCATGCACTTCGGATTGGAGCAGCGCACAAAGATCTCGGTGAAGTCGTTACCAGCACCGGCCTCATCCAGCCAAAGCGTGGATCGGCAGGTGGTTTTGCCGCGGTGCACGAACTCACGCCAGTCGATGTCGCTGAGATGGCCATTGGGGCAGGTCTGCACGAAGCGCACCGGTACGACGCGATGGGCCTTGCGATCCACATCGATGTATTTGCGTTTGTCGAGGCGGGCGCCCTCCACCAGAGGCCGGCTGCGGTAGGTCTTGCCATCAAAGATCTCCGTTCTGTCCAGCTGGGCCACAAACCAGTTGGGGAACTCGGGGCTGCGAATGCCGCCCGGGCGGCTTTGGCCGCCGGGGCCAACATCGTGGATGGGCGGTTTGCGCAGGCGCAAGGACCCCACATTGAGGCTCTGACGAAGCTTGGCAATCAGCCGCGGTTCATCGATCTCCTCCGGAGGCTGATCAGGGCCGTACATCCAGAAGTTGAGGCCGCCGATCACCACCGAACAATCGGGCAGATCCACCATGGCGCCTGGGCCATAGGTGGTGATCAGCTGGCTATGGCGCACTTCCCCCTGGGGGCGCGAGGACGGTTGACGAGCCATCAGTTCATCCCCTCATCGCGATCGGGGCGTTGCCGGATCAGAGCAGCGCTAGGTTCCACATCGCGCAGGCTCCAGTTGGCCAGGAATTCCTGCTCCATCGCCTTGAGCTCCTTGAGCTCGGGGTCGAGCGGGGTGTGGAGCAATGGGGCCACTTCTCCCTCCTCGCGGCCGTACTGGAGCAGGCCGTCATTATCACGGGCGATGCGAATCCATTTGTCGAGCAGGTTCATCACCCGCTGGCGCACGTCAGCCTCGGTCTGTTCGCTGAGGGCCTTGCTCGGTGCCGAGCGGCGGGCCCGATCGCCAAGACGCTGGGCCACCTCAGCCTGGATGGCCCCAATGGCGTCGAACTGACCGGCATGCTTGGCCCAGGTGAGCTCGGGGCTGAGGTGACGGGCGAGTGCCACGGTGATGGCCGGCAGCCCCCGCTGGAGAGCCCTGGACGACCAGGGTGTGACGCTGGTGGCCTCCACATCGCGATAAAAGACCGAGTGCCAGAAGCTGAAGCGCTCGTAGTGGGAGCGGTCGCGCGGTCGGTTGGGGTTGAGCAACACCACCACCAGGCCAGGGCGCTGGTCGTCGCGTCCGACGCGGCTGCTGGCCTGGATGTATTCGGCGGTGGTTTTGGGCTGGCCCAGCATCACCATCAGGCCGAGACGGCTGATGTCGAGGCCAACCGAGATCATGTTGGTGGCCAGAGCCGTATCGACCCGTTGCTTGTCGTTGTCGAAGCTGAGCTCGAGGCGGGCCTTGGTGGTGCTCACTTCTGAGGTGGGCACCCGCGAGGTGAGCTCCAGGGGTTCATTGGCGATCTTGCGCCGGGCGTAGCGCGCGCTGGTTTCGTTCAGGCGACGGCGCTGGTCGTAGGTGGTGAGCAAGGAAGTGACTTCCTCTTCCAGTAGGCGGCGGGTGATGCCGAGCTCCTTGATGGTGTTGAAGTAGCCCAGGAAGGTCATGTAGGGGTCAACGGGGTTGGGCCCCTTGGCTTCGCCTCTTTTCTCGTTGGCCTTTCGTTCCTTTTCGGCTTGGGCGTAGAACTTCTGGGCCGTGCTCATCAGGGCCAGGCCTACTCGCAGCAGTAGTGCCTTGATATTCCTCCCCGGCGCGGATACGCCGAGATAGATCCGTCCTTCTGCTTCTGTGATCGGGGCGGTGTAGGAGAAGAAGGAATCACGCCGATCGGGGCCCGGGGCCGGGAAGACGGCCGGGGTGCTGCTGCGACCGAACAGGGCCTGCATCTGCTGGCTGGCGCGGCGAACCGTGGCGGTGGAGGCGACGATCTTGGGCCGCACGATCTGCGCTCCGTTGGCTGTCTCCACCTGGCGTGCACAGAGTTCATCGATCACGGCTTCGTAGAGGCCGCCCATCGATCCCAGCGGGCCGGAGATGAGATGGAGTTCGTCCTGGATGATCAGATCGGGGGGTTCCAGCCCCTGGGGCAGCAGCCCTCCTCCAGCCTGATCACTGCCATCGCTGGGCCCAAAGAAACCCTTGCCTGGCTGGGCATGGGACACGCGGCCGAACAACTTTCCGGTTGCTCCCACCCATGGCAGGGCGGCGAACTTGTCGACCGTGGCGATCACGAAGGCCGGCAGGCGTTGATAAAGCATCTCGTCGACGGCCACCAGCGGCAGGGTGCTGTCGCCTGAGAAGCGGCACTGGCGGTTGCGGCAGCAGACCCTGAGCTCCTTCGGGTGATCGGCATCAGGAAGAAGGCGGAACACCCCGCGGGCCACCGCCGGGCGCTCATCGCCCAGGGAGGCCTTGCCAAGCTCGGTGCCGCACCAAGGGCAGTTGTCGATCGGGATCGGCTTGTTATCGCCGCCGCTCCAGGCCAGCACGCGGGAACGGGCGCTGTTGTCGTCGCCATCGCCTTTGTGGCCGAGCTTGTTGGGGGTGCCGCTCTGCCCCACCCACAGGCCGATCTCGAAGGGCCACTGGCCGAGCAGCTTGGGATCCTTGCGGCGCTCCAGCTCCAGGGCGCAGATCAAGGTGGAGGCGCGGCCGAGCTGATCGAGGGTGAGCAGGCGGAGGGTGTAGCGCATCAGCACGCTCATGCCGGCCGACTCGATCGCGCCCCCGTGGCGCAGCCGGCGCAGCACCAGGGTGTAGGACGCCAGACCCAGGTAGGCCTCGGTCTTGCCGCCGCCGGTGGGAAAGAACAGCAGATCGATGGTGTCGCGATCGGCATCGGTGGGCTCGGCCATCCCCACGAGGTTCATCAGCAGGAAGGCGAGCTGGAACGGACGCCAGCGGGGCAACACGTCTTCCGGCTTTTCGCCCCGCATCACCCCGAACCGCTGACGGGCAGTGGCGGCCATCACGCGGTTGGCGATCGCAAAGGCCAGCCGCACCTGTTCGTTCTCCAGCGCTTCGATGCCACGCTCGATCCGCCGGGCCTGCTTGGTGGCTTCCTGCAGGAGCTCCGTGGCGGTGGACTGCTGCTGCTTGCTGGGCGTGTCTGTCGCCAGACGCTGCTGCTCGATCCAGTCCGTGTAGGCCGTCACGAGGGGGCGTAAAGCCGTCTGCACAGGGTCAGCCCCTTCGCTCGCCAGGCGATCCAGCTCCGGCATCGACAGCACCAGGCCGGCGGATTCCAGCTCCCCAACCCTGGGCAGCACCTTCTCCACGGTGGCCTGAGGCAGCCAGGTGGTGCTGATCTGGTGGCAGCGGCCGTTGGCATCGATCAGGGGGGCCACGGAGATGTTGTGACCCACGGCGAATTCGTGATCGCCCCGGTAGTGGAGGTTGTTGACGCGGTGGTCCCAATCGTTGGCGTTGATCGCTGAATCGGCGGCGCGGGGGTCGCGGCGTTCCAGGAAGCCGGCGCTGCAGGCCACATCCAGCTGCACTTGGTAGGCACTGGCACGATCGCGATCTTCGGCGCTGCGTCCCTCAAAGCTGCGTTCGTTGGTGAGGAACAGGCTCACGGCCACAGCGCCAGGGGGGTAGTCCTGATCCGCAGGCGCAGGCCTCAGGTGCCAACGCAGCATCAGGCCGTCACTGCCGGGCACTGGCTTGGCCTGGGCCGATCGGCCACTGGGCGCCAGCAATTCGGCGGGGATGCTGATCTGCTCGGTGTGGGGTTCGCGCAACCAGGCTTCGTCAGCCTTGCTGCCTTCTGGCGGGGCGGTGGGCTTGTAGCTAGCCCAGTGCACCGTGACCTCCAGCCCGGTGGCTGCCGGGATCAGCAGGCTCAAGCCAACGGAGCAGGTGAAGAACACCCGCCGCGCCGGCCCCGCTTCACTGGCGCCGGTGTCGTCAGCACTGGCATTGCTCTTGCGTTTGGCGGAGAGGTTCTGGCCATCGAGGCCAGCGAACTCATCGTCGGCCGCATCATCGGCGCGATCGCCCAGGCTGGTTTCGCTTGGGATCAGGAAACCGCACTGGTACCAGCGGTTGGGGGGGCGATCGAGCAGCTCTTCGCGCAACTCGGTTGCCTCCTGGGTCTGGCCTTCGGCCTCCAGCTGCGCAAGAAGGCCAGGGGTGGGCCCCACCAGATCGAGCTCTAGGGCCTGGATCAGCTGTTCACGCACCGCTGCGCTGGTGGAGTTGGTGGTCACGGCTCAGCTCTCCTCGCGTTGCAGGCTGTCAATCAATGCAGAACAGGTGGCGCGCAATGGCGAGAGCGACTTTTGAATCACACCCCAAACAAGTGCATCATCGATCCTGTCGTATTCATTGGTGTGCTTGTTGCGAAAGCTGATGATCCGCACAGCCTGATCAATGCGGGCAAACACGCCACTGTCAACCCGCGAAAGGTTGTTGAGAGCTTCGCCAATGGTGATGAACTCCCTCTCAACGGCAGCACGGATCAGGCGGCTGTTGCAGTAGTTATCGAAACTGACGCCCTTGACCGCATCGGCAATGGCGTCTGCCGATTCGACGACAGCCATGAGCAGCACCCTGGAATCACGCCGCATAGACCAACTGCTTGGTGGCGTCGATGTCGGCCTGCACGATGGGGTTGCGCCTGGCGGTTGCCATGACCAGATCCACCGGAGTGCCAAGGCTGCCTGTGAGCTGTTCCTCGAGCCCGAAGTAGGCGTCGACAAGCTCGGTGGGTTCCAGCGGCTGGAACTCCACCAGCAGGTCGATGTCGCTCTGACCTGGGCGGTAATCGGGGCGCAGCAGCGAACCAAACAAATAAAGCCGTGCAACGTGGTGTTGGCTGCAGGCTGCCGTGATCACCGCGAGTTGGGGCTTGGTGAGCGGGAGCGCTCCAGTGGCGTGATCGTGCTGGCTCATCACCCCGACCCCATCGGCTTGATCTTGCTAGCCATAGTCTCGCCCGCCTGGACCATTTTCGGTGGACGCCCCCGCCGCGCCCCCGCTGCGCCGCCAGGAGTGGGCCCGATCAGATCCAGCTCCAGGGCCTGAATCAGCTGGTTGCGAATCTGGGCGGAGGTGGTCATCCCGTCACCAGAGCACGCGACAGGGGAAGGTGGCCAGCGCAGGGTCGAGGCTCACCAATTGCAGACCTTCCAATTCAGCCTGGGCGGCCAGCAGCCGATCAAAGGGATCCCGATGGGCCTGCTGGTAGGAACCGGCGTGCACACCATGATGCAGCTGCACAGCCAACGGCTGGAATCCCTGGTTTTGCAACAGGGATGGCAGATCCTGCAGCAGCAGTTCGGCGCCGGGCAGTTTGCCCAGGCGCACCTTTGTGGCGAGCTCCCAGCCGGTGGCGGCGCTCACAAAGACCGTGGCCGCCGGGTCGTTGATGGCCGCGATGGCGAGGGCTGAGAGCTTCTCGGGTTCCACCAACCACCAGAGCAGGGCATGGGTGTCGAGCAGGAGGGATGGGGCCATCAAGAGGGCAACGGGGCTTCAAGGGCATCGAGCTCCTTGGGGGGCAGAGGGGCGAGCAGCACATCGATGGGGGGAAGCTGCAGCTGACCTCGCAGCAACCCGGGTTGCCGCCGGGGTTGATCGGTTTCCAGCGGCACCAGCCGCGCCCAGGGCTTGCCGTCCTTGGCCACCAGGATCGTTTCGCCGGCATGGGCGGCGTCGATCAGTCGGGAGAACTGGGTTTTGGCCTCGTGAACGTTGACGGTGCGCATGGAAGGCTCCAAGCATGAAACAACATTAGTCCAGTTGTGGGCCCATGGCTGGTTCGTCCTGAGTTTCGCTGGCTGTCTTGGCGCAACCGAAGCAGAAGTCCGTGGTGGGCTCACTAGAGAGACAAACGAAACAAGGGATCTGGCTAAATGCCAATAAAGCCCATCCCCCACTCGCTTGCCACATGAACATTCTGAAGAGTTGCCCAGTCTTCATTGCTTGATCGCCTGAATCTAAGCCTTCGTTTGTCTACCTTGATCTCTCGACCCGCCCAGCTCATGTCAAGTTTTTCAATACGGATTAAGCCAGGTGGCTCCATTTTTATGATAAGTGAATGCTTTCCTTTTCTTGATCGAACAACAATCCTAGGACCCCTGGTCCTTACGTCCCATGTGGAGGTGTAAACAACTAAATAGTTGTCCTCGATTGCCAAGGTTGGTCTTCCCTGGTCGTCGGCGAACTTTGCGGAGAGGTTCCATGGCATGCCAATCTCCGGCGGCGGTCGCACGGCAAGGATCGATTCATTATCAACCGTGATAACTTCACCCCACGTTGAACTGCAAGAACCTATGGCAACAGAAACAGGATGAGTGCCATAGTCTAGCCATTCTCTGGCAAAACCCTGCTGAAGGCATTTGGGACCCGCATTATGTAGTGCAACTGTCTGCCTCGACAACAAGCCTCTCTTTCTCTTTTGGTTGCATTGCATGCAAAGAAGTGTCATGCCTTCAGGGCGATGAGCAACGGCATCTACGAAGTCTGGATCGAAATGCTCTTAGTCATAGAAACACGTGCCACATATCACACAGCCAAAGCCGCACCGCTGTCGAAGCTCCTCTTGGATACCTGTCGGCACAGTGCGACTAAGCCCGTGCTTATTGACTGTTGTCATCGGTGAACCTCATAGCCCTGAAGAAACTCATTCAGCCGCTCAGCGATTAACCGCCTCCGCTCTGCCAGGAAAGCCTTATAGCGCTCCACGGTGAGCAGGTTGGGGTCGGTGGGGATGCACTGACTCTCGAAGGGCTGTTCGCCATTGGCCTTTTGGACCTCTGGGAAGTAGAGGGCAGGCTCCTTGGCACTGATCTTGCGGTTGGCCTTGCCGCTGATGAAGGCAAGGTTGGCGATGTCATCGGTCTCCCGGGTGGTGGCCGTGCTCTTGAGAACAGCCTTGGGGAAGATGTGGTGGAACTGCAGCTGGTGAGCATTGCCCACATGGCTGAGGGCGATGACCAGGTTGGAATGCCAATCGCGGGCATCGGCGGCTTGAGAGGCCAGGAACATCGTCTTGAACAGGGCGCTGCGCTGATTGCGACCTTCCAGCTCCTCAGGGGTGACATCCAACCGACCCACCTGGGTGCGCAACCGATCGAGCAGCTCCTGGAAGCCCCCGCCATCGCGGACGATCTTGAGGTCTTGATCGAGGAGGGTTTCGCTCGAACCTCTGCTGTAGCGGCCCTTGGCATTGGCGAGCAACACCCAGCGGCGTAGGCCTTTCTCTTCTGAGGCCGCAAGCTGGTACGAGCGCTGGGCGCCATAGAAGCCCAGGCTGATCACTAGGAACGGCGAGGCCAGCAGGGCGGGGCTGATGATGCCGGCATTGCTGCGCAGGAAGTTGATCGCGAACTCCATGCCGCGGCAGCCATCGTCCCAGCCGCTCTTCAACTGATCCAGGGTGAGGTTGGAAACGGTGAGAAAGCGGGACTGGCCAGTTGCATGGGCGACCAGGTTCTTAAGGTGCAGGCCCAGGTCGAGCTCAAAACCATCTTTTGCGCAATCGGCCTGGAAGGCCTGGAACACGTTCAGGGAGCCACGCCACTTGGCGGTGATCTGGGCAAGGGCAAGATCAGAGCTCCGTAGCTTTGCGCCAAGCGAATTCACCCGCACGAAGATCTCGGTGACCTCGTCGTAGGAAAGTGACCTTTCCAGCACATCCATTCGGTAGATGTACTTGCGAATATCCTTGAGGCGGTTCAGTCGCTGTGTATAGCGCTCAGCGCGTGGATCGTCGAGGCTTGTGATGCCAGCTCGTTTGAGAAAATAGTTATTGTCATACGTCCCAGCAAACACGTCGCTCACCTTCACCCACTGGGGCAGCTGTTCGAGCTTACGGGTGCTGACCACGAAGGTCATCTTGTCGAAGCGCTTCTGCAGTTCATCTTCCGTAGCATCGGCCTCTTCATCGATTGGCTCCTCTCCGTCGTCGCTGTACTCAGGAGCGTCAACGTTGTTGTCGTCCACTTCAGTGACGAAGGGGAGGGCATCCGGGTGCTCAAGGTTGAACAGCAGCTCGATCGGTCGGACGCGACCGTTCACCTGAACCGGCTTGCCACGAATCACGGCTGAGAGGGACGTGAGCCGCTGTTGGCCATCCAGAAGAAGCTGGGTCTTGGCGTAGGGGTTGGACTGCTGCTCGACCGCAAACGCCTGCTGGGGAACCACCTCATCGGTTTCCCAGATCAGAATGGCACCGGAGGGATAGCCGCGATAAAGCGAATCGAGCAGATCTCGCACCCGGCTGGAACGCCAGACATAACGCCGCTGCATCTCTGGGAGCCGCAGCTCGCCGCGCTCGATCTTGCTGACGAGTTCTTCTACTGTGGCTTCGGCTTTGGCCATGGATTCAGCTTTTCTCTCCCTCGAGATCTTTCAAGAGCTGAGAGCACTGCTTGAGAAGTGCGGGCAGGTCGTCCTGGATGACGCCCCAGACCAGTCGGTCGTTGATGATGGCATACTCGTGAGTGAGCTTATTGCGAAAGCTGATGATCTGTGGTGCCTGTTCGATCTGGGCAAATCGTTCCTCGTCTCGCTGGGAGAGCTGATTAAGTGCCTCACCGATGATCGTGAACTCCCGCTCAACAGACGAGCGAATCAGGCGGCTGTTGCGGTAATCATCGAGGTTGATGCCAGCGACGGCCTGCTGGATGGCTTGACCAGCCTCGATCACATCGCTGAGGAAGGCCCGAGGATCACGCTTCATAGATCAGCTGTTTTGAAGCCTCGATGTCGCGGCGCACGTAGGGGTTGCGCACTGCATCGGCCATCACCAGATCCACCGGCTGGCCGATGATCGAGGCCAGTTGCCGCTCCAGGCCGAAGTAGGCCCGCACAAGGGCGCCAGGCTCGATCGGCTGGAACTCCACGAGCAGATCCAGATCGCTGCGGGCGGGGTCGAAGTCGTCGCGCAGTGCCGAGCCGAACAGATGCATGCGCAGCACCTGGTGGCACCGGCAGGCGTCGGCGATGGCATCGAGTGTTGGCTGGGGGAGGGCGAGGCTAATAGCACTAATCCGATCTGGACATTCTGGCCTGAATCAGGGGGCGGAGTCTTCAGCGGCCGCCCAGAAGAACAGCACGCCGCTGTCGTTGTGCTCTTTCAGCTCACCGTAATCGATCGTTCTGACCAGTTCTTCTATTGAGGAGGTCACCGCTCACGCGCTGATGCCCTCCCGCAGGATGGCCTGGCGCAGGGCGGGGTTCATGCGCTCGCGCAGGCGCACCAGATCAACGGGCCTCTGCAGCAGCGCCTCCAGTTCCTGCTTCAGGTGCACCGTGGCGAAGGGTGTGAGGGGATCGAGTTCCACC
>CAIOCZ010000100.1 GCA_903856805.1 uncultured cyanobacterium
ATTTAGGGGGCGAGCGCTCCGACCCTCGCAGTTTCCACTGGAATGAATTGGAGCAGCGCCTGTCCGCCCTGGGCGTGCTCTGCTGAATCAGATCAAAGGCCCAACTTCCGACTTCCTTTTGCCGTAAATCACCGCATGGAGAGCGGGGTTTTGCATGTAGCGCAGGATCCTGGCTGGATAGTCGAGTTTGCCATTGTGCAGATAGGCCAGGGTGGCCAGGGCCTTGGCATCACGGGGCGAACGGCTGGCCATCATCACGTGATCATGGCGCCAACCGAGGAGCCGCCGCAGGCGGGCGAACTTGCCCACCAACAGCCGGATGTTGTGGTCCGGATCCAGCAATTGCAGCCGGGCGCTGGTGATTTCCTCGGTGGTGGCGGCCTCCGGCAGCAGCCCCTGTTTCTCCATTTCTCCGAGGCTCAGCTGGGCGGGACCATGGGTGCTGAACAGGCCGGACGTGGCCGCCAGGGGGGTGTCCTCGCCGGGCTTGGCGTGCTGGATTTCATCGAACAAAACGGCCGCTACCAGCATCGGGTTGATGCCCTGGCGTTGGCTCTCACTCACGATCACCGGTTGCAGTTCCTCGATCCGACCGAGGGTGTGGGCCCGGAGCGGTTCCAGCTGATCCAGCCCCTGGGTGAACAGCTGGGCCAGGCGCGGTTGGGGACCATGGACGCCGAAGCGTTGGCGCAGGCTGCGTAGCTCCTCGGCACTGAAGTCGAGGGGATCGGGCCGCTGGCCCTCGATGGTGAAGCCCCGTGGGTCCGTGCTGTCGGGGCTGAGGGATCCGGCCAACGCCGCAGCGCTGTTGGGATCGACGGCCCGAGGCGCCAGGCCCGTGGCCGCCAGCCCACCGCCCGCCAGCAAGCTGACCACCAGTCCGATCTGGGCGGTCCGCCACCGAAAATTGGGCGTTGCCCAAGATCTGGAGCGATCAACGCAGTGGGGATCAGGGGGGGTCAGCGGCAGGACTCGATAGAAAAGTTTTCAAATTCTCGCTCTTTTCAGGCGAGCGGTCCTGGGTTAGGGGATCGGTCTGTGGGCTGGCCCACGCCTCGTTGCAGCCCCGCTCCACCCCAATTCACTACTTTGGCTTGCGGTTTTCCGACCCCCGTGGATACGGTCTGAGGGCCGCACCGGGCCGTTCACTGCTGCCATGTCTTCGCTTGTGCCGTTGAACGGCCACGACTCCGTTTCGCTGTGGGACCGTTTCTGCAGTTTGCTTTGGTATCACGACGATCTCGGCTTCTGGCTGGATGCCAGCCGCATGGGGCTCCAACAGGACGATCTGGACCAGCTGGAGGAACCGTTTCAGCGGGCCTTTGCCGCCATGGCCGCCCTCGAGGCTGGCGCCATCGCCAACGCCGATGAGCAGCGGCAAGTGGGGCACTACTGGCTGCGCAACCCCTCCCTCGCTCCCGATCCGAACACCGCTGCCCACATCCAGTCGGAAATCGAGGCGATCGCCGGCTTCGGCGCCGCCGTCCTCGCTGGCAGCCTCGCCGCCCCCGACGGCCCCTTCACCGATGTGCTCTGGATTGGCATCGGCGGATCGGGCCTGGGGCCGCTGCTGATGATCCGGGCGCTCCAGCAGGAAGGGGCGGGCTTGCCGTTCCATTTCTTCGACAACGTCGATCCCCAGGGCATCAGCCGCACCCTGGCGGCCCTGGGCCCGCGGCTGCGCACCACCCTGGTGGTGGTGGTGAGCAAGTCCGGCGGCACCCCTGAGCCGCGTTTGGGCATGGAGCAGGCCCGCGCCCGCCTGGAGGCGGCCGGGGGCACCTGGGCTCGCCAGGCGGTGGCGGTCACCATGCTGGGCAGCGCCCTGGATCAGAAGGCGGAGGCCGAAGGCTGGTTGCGCCGCTTCGACATGTTCGATTGGGTGGGGGGCCGCACCAGCATCACCAGCGCCGTGGGGCTTCTCCCCGCCGCCCTGATCGGGGCCGACGGCCAGGCCTTCCTGGAGGGGGCCGCCGCCATGGATGAGGCCACCCGCCGGGCCGAGGTGCTCGCCAATCCCGCCGCCCTGCTGGCCGCCTCCTGGTATGCCGCCGGGGGGGGCCAGGGCCGCCGCGACATGGTGGTGCTTCCCTACCGCGACCGGCTGGAGGTGTTCAGCCGCTATCTCCAGCAGTTGGTGATGGAATCCTTGGGCAAGGCCCTTGACCGGGACGGCATGCCGGTGCACCAGGGCCTTGCCGTTTACGGCAACAAGGGGTCCACCGATCAGCACGCCTATGTGCAGCAGCTGCGGGACGGGCTCGATAACTTTTTCGTCACCTTCATCGAAGGTCTGGACGACCCCGTCGATGTGGGCCCGATCAACGACGAGCATCCGGCGGACTTTCTGGAGGGCTTTCTGCAGGGCACCAGGGCGGCCCTGAGCGAAGGGGGACGCCAAAGCCTCACGATCACCCTGCGGCGCTTTGATGCCCGCTCCCTGGGGGCCCTGGTGGCCCTGTTTGAGCGGGCGGTGGGCCTCTACGGCGAACTGGTGAATGTCAACGCCTATCACCAGCCTGGGGTGGAGGCCGGCAAGAAGGCCGCTGCGGTGATCCTGGCCCTGCAGGGCCGGCTGGAGGCGTTGCTGGCCGATGGCCGCGAATGGAGCCTCGAGGAGCTGCGGGCCCACTTGGAACTCGCCAGTCCGGAACCCCTGTTCTGGAGTTTGCGCCACCTGTGCGCCAACGGCCGGGGCTACACCGCCAGCGGCCACTGGGGCCAGCCCAGCAGCCTGCGGGTGCGGCGCGGCTGAGTCAGGGCACCAGATTCACCAGCTTCCCCGGCACGACGATCACGCGCCGGGGGGACTTGCCCTCCAGCCATTTCGCCGCCACATCGCTCTCCAGGGCGAGTTGTTCCAGGGTGGCGGCATCCGCATCGGCCGGCACCTCCAGGGTGCCGCGCATCTTGCCCTGCACCTGAATCACCAGGGGCAGGGTGGCGCGCACCAGGGCTGAGGCATCGGCCAGCGGCCAGGCTTGGTTGTGGAGACTGCTCTGACCGTCCGAATTGGCGCCCAGTTTCTGCCAGAGCTCCTCGGCCAGGTGGGGGGCGAAGGGGGCCAGCAGGATCAGCAGGGTGGCCAGGGCTTCCCGAGCCACCCCATCGCTGGCGCCCTCTAGGTGGTCGCCCATGGCATTGCTGAGTTTCATCAGTTCGGACACGGCGGTGTTGAACTGGTAGTCACCGTCGAGGTCGTCGCTGATGGCGGCGATCGCGGTGTGCACCGCCCGGCGCAGGTCCCGCTCGGCAGGGGTTAAACCTTCCCCGCCATTGACCGGCAGCCAGGAACCTGCGGCCGCATCGAGACGCAAGCCCCGGGCGTGGGCACTGTCCACCAGCCGCCAGAGGCGCTGCAGGAAGCGGAACTGGCCTTCCACGTCCGCGTCGTCCCATTCCAGATCTTTTTCCGGCGGCGCCTTGAACAGGATGAACATTCGAGCGGTGTCAGCGCCATAGCGATCAATCACCGCCGCCGGATCCACGCCGTTGAACTTCGATTTGGACATCTTTTCGTAGAACACCTCCAGCACCTGGCCGGTGATCGGATCGCGGGGATCACTGGGATCGGCCACATCGGCCGGGGCGATGTATTTGCCGCTGTGGGGATTTTTGTAGGTGATGCCCTGCACCATGCCCTGGGTGAGCAGGCGGGTGAAGGGTTCATCGAAGCCCAGCAGGCCCCGGTCCCGCAGCACCTTGGTGAAGAACCGGGAGTAGAGCAGGTGCAGGATGGCGTGCTCAATTCCGCCCACGTACTGATCCACCGGCAACCAGCGGTCCACGGCCGCGCGGCTGAAGGGAAGCGACGTGTTGCCGGGGTCGCTGTAGCGCAGGTAATACCAGCTGGAACACATGAAGGTGTCCATGGTGTCGGTTTCCCGTCGGGCCTTTTGGGCGCAACACGGACAGGCCACGGTCACCCAATCCTCCAGCTGCGCCAGGGGGGAGGCCCCCTTGCCACTGAAGGCCACATCCCGGGGCAGCTCCACCGGCAACTGGTCGGCCGGTACCGGCACCACGCCGCAGGTTTCGCAGTGGATCACCGGGATCGGGCAGCCCCAATAGCGCTGCCGGGAAATCAACCAGTCCCGCAGGCGGTACTGCACCTTGGCCTGGCCCCAGCCCTCGGCCTCGGCGGCGGCGGTGATCGCCCGTTTGGCCTCGCCATTGGGCAGGCCATCGAAGCGGCCGGAGTGGATCAGCACCCCCGACTCCGTCCAGGCGCCAGCTTCGTAGGCGTGCTCATCGCTGCCCTCCGGGATGATCACCTGCCGTACCGGTAAGGCGTACCGCCGGGCGAACTGGAAATCCCGATGGTCGTGGGCCGGCACGCCCATCACCGCGCCGGTGCCGTAGTCGGCCAACACGTAGTCGGCGATCCAGAGCGGGATCGGCTCGCCATTGGCCGGGTTGCGCACCAGGCTCCCCAGGGGAACCCCCCGTTTGGGCCGGTCGTCCGCCGTGCGCTCCTGCTCGCTCTCGTTCTTCACCAGGTCGCAGAAGGCCTCCACCACCAGCTGGTGCTCCGCCGTGGTGAGGGACGCCACCAGCGGATGTTCCGGCGCCAGAACCACATAGGACACCCCGAACAGGGTGTCGGGTCGCGTCGTGAACACGGTGATCTGCTCGCCCCTGGGCTGGCCCTCCCCATCGATCACCGCAAAGTGCAATTCGGCGCCGGTGGAGCGGCCAATCCAGTTGGCCTGCATCGTGCGCACCCGTTCCGGCCAGCCCTCCAGCTGCGGCAGGTCATCCAGCAGTTGGTCGGCGTAGGCGGTGATCTTCAGGAACCATTGGCGCAGTTTGCGCTTTTCCACGAGGGCCCCGGAACGCCAGGAGCGGCCCTCCCCATCCACCTGCTCATTAGCCAGCACCGTTTGGTCCACCGGATCCCAGTTCACCGTGGCGTCCTGCTGGTAGGCCAGACCGGCCTCCAGGAATTGCAGGAACAACCATTGGGTCCAGCGGTAGTAATCGCTGTGGCAGGTCGTCACCTCCCGGCTCCAGTCGATCGACAGGCCAAGGCGCTGGAGCTGGCCCCGCATCTGGGCAATGTTGCGGTCGGTCCAGACGGTGGGGTCGACGCCGCGTTCAATCGCCGCATTCTCCGCCGGTAGCCCGAAGGCATCCCATCCCATCGGATGCAGCACCCGCCGGCCGCGCAGGCGTTGGACCCGGGCGATCACGTCCGTGATCACGTAGTTGCGCACATGGCCCATGTGCAGGGTTCCCGAGGGATAGGGAAACATCGACAGGGCGTAGTACGGCTCGCGGCCTTCCTCCTCGTCCTGGGTGGCGTGCTGGCCCAGTTGCTCCCAGCGCTGCTGCCACTGCGCTTCGATCTCCTGGGGCCGGTAACGGGAGGGGTCGGACACGGGCCTGAAGGAAGCGCTCCTGCGGATCGTGCCATAGCCCCAGGGTCCCCCTGCCGCTCAGCCCAGGCCCCGCAACAGCACCACGGCGTCCCGATTCAGCAACACCAACGGCGCGTTGGGATCCTGGCTGAGGGCCAGGAATTCACTGTCTTGCCACTTCAACGTTCCCTCCAGCTCCACCCCTCCCCGCATGCGCACGGTCACCACGGTGGCGGTGCGGATCAAATCCTGCAGATGGCGCACGCTGGGGAGTGAGGTGTCGAGCCGCGGTCCCCGTTTTTCAAAGTAACTCTGCATAAGATCGAGCCGTCGTGGCGCGTTGCGATTGTGCTGCAGTTCAGTAAATACCAGGGCCTGGGCAATGATTTCCTTCTGCTCGACGGCCGAGATCTGGCCGAGCCTGACCAGGCCTTCGGGCTCACCCCCGCGCTGGTGCAGCGGCTCTGCGACCGCCGCTTCGGCGTCGGCGGTGACGGCGTGATCCTGGCCCTGCCACCGCGGGAGGGGGGGGAGTTGCGCATGCGCATCTTCAACGCCGATGGCAGTGAGCCGGAGATGTGTGGCAATGGCATCCGCTGCCTGGCCCGTTTCCTGGCCGATAGCGATGGCGACGAGCCCGGCCGTCGCTGGCAGATCGAAACCCTGGCGGGTCGGATCGTGCCGGAGCTGCAGGCCGATGGCCAGATCCGGGTGGACATGGGGACGCCGTTCCTCCAACCCGAGGCGGTGCCCACCACCCTGGCCGTCGGTCCGGAGGGCCTGCCCCAGGGGGAGCTGGAGGTGGGCGGTCAGCGCCTGGCCGTGGCCGCCGCCGGGATGGGCAACCCCCATGTGGTGATCCCCGTGGCAGACGTGGCGGCCATCGATCTGGCGACCCTCGGCGCCGCCCTGGAGGTGCATCCGGCCTTCCCCGCGCGCACCAATGTCCATTTTGTCCAGGTCCTCTCCCCCACCCAGCTGGTGATGCGCGTCTGGGAGCGGGGGGCCGGCCCCACCCTGGCCTGCGGCACCGGGGCCTGCGCCACCCTCGTGGCCTGCCACCGCCTTGGCCTCTGCGAAGCAGCCGCTTGCCTGGACTTGCCCGGGGGGCCGCTCTGGATCCACTGGGACGCCGCCAGTGACCATGTGTTCATGACCGGTCCAGCCGAGGCGGTGTTCGATGCCGTGGTGGCTCCTTCTCTGCTGGGGGACATCACGGACGCCCCCGCGGAGGCCCCCCCTGAGGCTGGGCCCGGGGTCAGCCTCGAAGTCAAACCAGAAGCTGCCCCCAACGGCGCTGTTGATTGCGCGATCGACTGCGCTGTGGCCTGCGTGAACGGTTGCCTCCGACCGGAGGCCTGCGCCAGCGCCGAGGCCCGCGCCCGGGTGGCGGAGTTGCTCAGCGGCCATTCGCTCGATGACCTGCTGGCGATCGCCACCAACTCCCAGGACCAGCGGGCCCGGGCCCGCTCCGATCGGGATGGGGATCCGGCGCGCTGAGATGGCGCCGCCTCCCGGTTTGGCTCTCTCCGGCTACCTCGATGCCGCCGCCACCACTCCCCCGGCGGCCGCGGTGCTGGCGGCCATGGTCGAGGCCCAGGAGCTCGCCTGGGCCAATCCCTCCAGTACCCATGGCTTCGGTCTGGCGGCGGCCGAGGCCTTGGAGCGGAGTCGGGAGCGGATCGCGACCCTGCTCGGGACGGTGGCCGATCAGGTGATCCTGTGTTCCGGGGGCAGCGAAGCCATCCATCTGGCCCTGTTGGGGCTGGCTGCCGATCTGGAGCCAGGGCGCCTGGTGATCTCCACCGTGGAGCATCCCGCCACCCTGGCGGCGGCGGCCCAGTTGGAGCGCCGCGGTTGGGAGGTGGCTGCCGTGCCGGTGGATCGGCGTGGCGTGGTCGATCTCGCTGCCCTGCCCGCCCTGTTGCGGCCGCCCACCCGGCTGATGTCCGTGATCTGGGGTCAGAACGAGGTGGGCACCCTGCAACCGATCAACGCGATCGGTCGCCTCTGCCGTGAGGCCGGTGTGCTGCTCCATGTCGATGCGGTTCAGGTGGTGGGGCACCTGCCGGTGCGGCTGGATCAGCTCCCGGTGGACCTGCTCAGTTGTGCCGCCCACAAACTCCAGGGACCCCGGGGGATCGGTGCCCTGCTGCTACGGCCGGGGCTGCGCCTGAGCCCCCTGATCGGCGGAGGAGGGCAGGAGGGGGGCCGACGGGGCGGCACGGAACCGGTGGTGCTGGCCGTCGGTTTTGCTCAGGCCCTGGCCCTTGCCCAGGAACGGCTCCAGGCCCACGACGGCCACGACCCCTTGGGCCCCCTGAGGGATGGGCTGCTGGAGCGGCTGCTGGCGATGGAGGGCATCCGCCTCAGTGGCCCTGCCGTGGACGACCCCTTGGGCCGCCTTCCCCATCACCTCAGCCTGCTGGTGTCAGGCGCCAGCGGCCAGCCGATGTCGGGCCGGCAGTTGGTGCGGGCGCTGTGGGGGGAGGGTTATGCCGTCAGCAGTGGCTCCGCCTGCAGCAGTGGGCGTGGCGCCGGCGCTGGCGGGCCTGCCCCCAGCCCAGTGTTGCTGGCCCTTGGCTACGGCGCGGCCGAGGCCGCCAGTGGTCTGCGTTTCAGCCTGGGGCCCTGGCTGGGCCCCAGCGACCTCGAGGGGGTGCCGGCGGCCCTGGCCCGGGCGCGGGACCGGCTGGGCCGCACCGGTGCTGGGTAGCGTCATCGCCCGTGCCACCCTCCCCCGCCATGCTTCCTGCCGATCTGCGCAGCGCTGAACAGGAGACGCTCGTCGCCCTGCGTTCTGCTCTGGCGGCCGAGCCCCGTGGCCGCTGGACCGTGGAGCTCCGCTTTCAGGGATTGCGACTGTTACCGGTGGTGCTGCGGCTTGCCCAGGCCCTGGCGGCGGGGGATCTGGCGCCGCGGCTGCTGTTCGCCGACATGGGCGCCACGGCCCTGGCCCGTCGGGATGGCGCCGATTTGGCGGAGTCCATTGCCAGCTTCGGCGACCAGCGCCGGCTCCAGGCCGCCGGGCCCACGGAGGGGCTGCTGCTGCTGGTGGGGGCCAGTCAGGCGGAATACGAGCAGGTGGAGGCCCTCTGTGCGGACCATCGCGGTGCGGTGGTGCTGGTCAATCCCACCCTGGAGGACGCCACGGTGGGCATCGGCAGCGTGGCGCGCCAGCGGCGCCGGGGTTTTCTGGCCACCTGGCAGGCGGCCTATGCCCTGATTCCCCAGGTGGATCGTGCCCTGCGGCGGGCCCACCCCGACCCCTGGGAGCTCTATCGGCTCGATGCCGATGGCTTTCGAGCAGTGGGCACCTGGGAGCAGAAACCGGATGCCGAGCAGCAGGAGCTGGGGCTCAGTGGGGGGGCCGCCCCAGGCATGGGGGCCAACCTGCGCTCGTTGAATGCCTTGATCGAGGGCTTACAGCGCTAAGTCTCAGCTGGTGCCAGCCCGGAACCCTGGGTAAACTTCGCCAACGCTCAGGTGCCCATGACCGACCAACCGTCCGCCGCCCGTTCCTTCAACCTGGTGGATCTCGGCGCCGCCGTGGCTGTGCTGCTGGCCGTCGGTGGGGTGATCTGGAGTCCGAAGCTGAGCAGTGCCGTGGCTAGCGCCACGGGCAACGAACAGCTCGTCACTGTGAGTGTGGATGTACGGGGTGAGCCCGCGGCCGATCCGGCTGCCCTCTTGGAAAGCGCCACCAAGGAAGGAAAGGTGGCCCTAGTGATCCGTAACCAGCCCCATGGTTCGGTGACCGTGGAGCGCATCATTCCCCTGCCCCGGCGCATTTCCACCCTCACCCCTGACGGAAAACTGGTGAGTGCTCCCGATCCCAACCAGAAAAATTTCAGCACCTTCGACGGTCGCTACATCCTCCACGGCCAAGGCCGCAAGTCCGCGGGGGGGGTGGTGTTCGGCAACCAGACGATCAAGATTGGCGCCCCGGTGGAACTTGAAGGCAGCAACTACCGCTTCAACGGCACCGTGACCGACCTCAAGCTAGGAGCCTCCTGAGATGGGAGCCTCCCTGTCCCCCCGCCTGACGGCGGTCGCCCTTAGCGCCGGGCTACTGGGGGGCGGCCTGCTGGCCACGGGCCTGGCCCAGGCGGCCCGCGGCCAGATGGTTCCGGCTCTCCCCCCGAACACCGGACTCACCCCGCCCCGCACCGCCACCCTGCCCCTGCCGCCGACCCCGGTGGGGCTGCCCCAGCTCCAGAGCCAGGTGAGCTGCCCCACGTTGCAGCAGCGGATTGCCACCGCCGTCGGGGGCGAGGCCTCGGTGTGGAGCATCACCGTGGCCGATCCCAACGGGCGGTTGCTGGCTGATCTGAATGGTCAGCGCCCCCGGCTGCCGGCTTCCAATCAGAAGTTGATCAGCACGGCCTTTGCCCTGGATCGCCTCGGCCCCGACCATCGCCTGAGTACCCAGTTGTGGCGCCTGCCCGATGGCTCCCTGCGCTTAACGGGCCAGGGGGATCCGGATCTGGCCTTGCCCCAGTTGCAGCGCTTTGCCCAGGTGGCCCTGGCGACTGGCTCCGGGGCGCCGTTGCCTGGCTCGATGGTGCGGCTGCAATTGGCCGAGGAGCCTGTCCAGGCCTGGTGGCCCCAGGGCTGGCCGATGGGCGATCGGGCCTATGCCTATGGAGCGCCGATCACCCGTCTGGCCATCACCAGCAACGCCCTGGATGAGGCCGTCAGTGATCCCGCCGCCCGTCTGCAGCGGTTGATGGCCCGCAGCGTTGCCAAGCAGGGGGGTCAGGCGCAGTTGGTGATGGTGTCGTCCCGGGAGCCCCTCCCCCCGGAGGCGGTGTTGATGCATGAGGAGCCTTCGATTGACATGCATGGCCTGTTGAGCCTGGCCAACACCGAAAGCCATAACTTCACCGCCGAGGTGCTGCTCCGCACCGCCGCCGGCACCTGGGATGCGAACGAGGCTGCCCGGCGAGAAACCGCCTGGCTGTTCCAGCAGGGGTTGCCCCTGGAGGGGGTGCGCATCTACGACGGCAGTGGCCTGGACCGCTCCAATCGGGTGACCAGCCGTTTCCTGGCGGCGTTGCTGCTGCGCATGGATCACCACCCCTACAGCCGTGATTACGTGGGGTCGATGGCGATCGCCGGCCAGCGGGGCACCCTGCGTCATCTGTTCAATGGAACGCCCCTGGATGGCCGGCTCTATGCCAAAACCGGCACCCTCACGGGCGTGCGCGCCATCACCGGAGTCCTTCAGACCAGCGATGGCCCCCGCTATGTGAGTGCCATTTCCAATGGCGCCACAGTGCCGAACCAGACGATTGGCAGGGTGATGCTGCAGGTGCAGAACGTCGGGTTGTGCGGAGGCGGCCCTCAAGCCAGCCTCTGAGGGTTGGATTGAGGGCTGGGGACAAACTGGTCAGCTGGCCAGTCCACGACTGGCGGCCTTGCGCAGCCGGTTGGCGGTCCGACGGGCGCGGCTGACGCCCTCCGCCTCGGGCAGCACGGCGGCCACCTCGCTGGGACGTACCAAACCAGGGTCCTTGCTCTGGAGCCGCACCAATTCCCGCCGACCCCCCAGAACCACCTGGCTTAGCTCCTTGAGGCGCACCTCCAGCTCCCCGAGCACCTGCTCGGCGTAGCGGTTGGCCCCTTCCTCGATCGCACCGGCCTCCTGACGGCTGCGGCCGATCAGGGCATCCACCTGCTGCTGGGTCTGCTGGCGGAACTGGAGCGCGTCGCTGTGGAGCCGCTCGGCTTCGGCCTGACTCTCCCGCTGGACCCGCAGGCCCTCTTGACGAATCGCTTCCAGCTCCTGCATCGCCTGCTGGCGGCTGCGCTCGTGCTGTTCCACCAAGAGCCGATTGCGCTCGTTGGCTTCCTGCTCCAGATGTTGACGGCGACCCTGGGATTCTTGCTCCAGCTGCTGGCGGCGGCTAGCGAATTGCTGTTCCATCTGGGCCAGACGCGTCTGGTGCTCCTGCTCGGCTTGGGCCACCTGCTGGCGCGCCTGGAGGATCATCTGCTCGCACTGTTGGCGGGCCTGCTCGCGCAACTCATTCACCTGCCGCTCGGCCTCCTGGCGGATGGCAGCGGTATTGATCAGTTGCTCGCGCTCTCGCCGGGCCTGGTTAACGATTTCTTCGGCCTGCTGGCGGGCTTTGCCAATGAAGTCCTCCCGTTGGCGGATCAGTTCGTCGGCCTGGGAAATCTGCTCCGGCAGGGCTTCCCGGAGGGCGTCCATCATTTCGATGGCGTCCTGCTCATTCACCAGCCGCCCACCACTGAATGGAATGCGGCTGCCTTCCAGAACGATGTCCTCCAGCTGATCCAGCTGGTCAAGAACGGTGATGCGGACCTCTGCCATGTCAACCGTGGTGCGATGCCCGATTAAAGAGCCTCGCGAGGTCCACCGCCACTCCCGCCGGCACCATCGGCGTCACATCCCCCCCGAATCGCGCCACTTCCTTCACCACCGAGCTGCTGAGAAAGCTGTGGTGGGCAGCCGTGGCCAGGAAGAGGGTCTCCATCTGGGGATCCAGACTTTTATTGGTGTGGGCGATCTGCAGCTCGAATTCGAAGTCGCTCATCGCCCGCAGGCCGCGCAGGATCACCTGGGCGCCGCACAGCCGGGCGTAGTTCACGGTGAGACCATCGAAGCTGCCCACCTCCACCCCCTCCAGATGGGCTGTGGCCTTCCGGATCTGCTCCAGTCGCTGCTCCAACGGAAAACAGGGTTGTTTGCCGGGGTTCTGAAGCACGGCCACCACCAGGCCATCAAACAGGCGGGCGCTGCGTTCGATCAGATCCAGATGACCCAGGGTGAGGGGGTCGAAGCTGCCCGGGTACAGGGCGCGCATGGGCAAAGCGGCGCTGCGGCTCTGCCTTTCTAGAGTCTCCTCTGATCTGCTCCCGCCGCGCCGCCATGTCCGAGCTCGATGTCGCCGCCAAGAAGACCCTGCTCCGCAAGATCCCCCACGGCGTGTTCATCTGTGGAGTGGCGGAGGGGGAGGACGTGAATGGGTTCACCGCCAGCTGGGTGACCCAGGGGTCCTTTGAGCCGCCGCTCGTGGTGATGGCGGTGCGGGCCGACTCCAGTAGTAACGGCATCATTCAGCGCACTGGCCGCTTTTCCCTCAACGTGCTTTCCGCCGATCAGAAGGACCTGGCGGCCGTGTTTTTCAAGCCCCAGAAGGCGATCGGCGGTCGCTTTGATGCCGCCCCCTTCCAACTGGGCAGTCTGGGGTTGCCGATCCTGGAGTCCGCCCTCGGCGCCCTGGAATGCGAGCTGGTGGGCCAGGTGGCGGCCGGCGACCACACCGTGTTCGTGGGTGAGGTGAAACAGGCGGTGCTCCATCGGGATGGGGCGGCCCTGGACCTGGCCAGCACCGGCTGGCAGTACGGCGGGTGAGTCTTCCCGATGCACCAGGGGACGCAGCGCGCCCCCTGCTCCAGCAACCGGAACGGCTGAAACGGCGGCTGCGGGACGTGCCTGTGGAGCCCGGCTGTTATTTGATGCGAGATGCCGAGGATCGTATTCTTTATATTGGCAAGGCCAAGGTGCTGCGCAATCGGGTCCGCAGTTATTTCCAGAGTTCCCAAGGTCATAGCCCGCGCATCAGCCTGATGGTGCGTCAGGTGTGCGAGATCGAGTTCATCGTCACCGACAACGAAGCCGAAGCACTGGCTCTGGAATCCAATCTGATCAAGAGCCATCAGCCCCACTTCAACGTGTTGCTGAAAGATGACAAAAAATATCCCTATCTTTGCATCACTTGGAGCGAAACCTACCCACGGATCTTTATCACCCGTCGTCGTCGTCAGCGCAGTCCCCTGGATCGTTTCTACGGTCCCTATGTGGACGTGGGCTTGCTGCGACGCACCCTGGCGGTGGTCAAGCGGGTGTTTCCGCTGCGCCAGCGTCCCCAGCCGCTCTATAAAGATCGCACCTGCCTGAACTACGCCATCGCGCGTTGTCCTGGGGTCTGCCAAGAGAAGATCAGCTCGGAGGACTACCACCACACCCTGCGCCAGGTGGCGATGGTGTTTCAGGGCCGCAATGAAGACCTGCTGGCCTTGCTGCGGGAGCAGATGGACCGCTATGCCGAACGGCTGGATTTCGAGTCGGCCGCCCGGGTGCGTGACCAGCTCCAGGGCCTCGATACCCTGACGGCCGACCAGAAGATGAGTCTGGGGGACAGCTCCGTCAGTCGCGATGTGCTGGCCCTGGCCGCCGATGGCCGGATTGCGGCCGTCCAGCTGTTTCAGATGCGTGCCGGCAAATTGGTGGGTCGGCTGGGCTTCACCGCCGACGCGGTGGGGATGGATGGCACCCCTGTCGAGGTCGGCCGGATCCTGCAACGGGTGGTCGAGGAGCATTACAGCCAGGTCGAATCGGTGGAGATTCCCCCGGAAGTGCTGCTGCAAGAGGGTCTCCCCCAGCAGGAGTTGATCGAGGCCTGGCTGGGGGAGCGCCGGGGCCGCCGGGTGCGGTTGGCGGTGCCCCAACGGCAGCAGAAGGCGGATCTGATCGAGCTGGTGGAACGCAACGCCGCCTACGAGCTGCAACGGGCCCAGCGGGCCAGTGAGCAGAACCTGCTGGCCACCGAGGACCTGGCCCAGCTGCTCGACCTCGACCAGCCGCCCCGACGGATCGAGGGCTACGACATCAGCCACATCCAGGGCAGTGATGCGGTGGCCTCCCAGGTGGTGTTCATCGATGCCCTGCCCGCCAAGCAGCACTACCGCAAGTACCGGATCCAGAGCAGCAGCATCCGGGCAGGCCACTCCGACGACTTCATGGCGATGGCGGAGATCATGCGCCGTCGCTTCCGCCGCTGGTCGCAGGCCAAGGCCGCGGGGGGGGATCTGGGGGAGCTGCGCCGCGCCGCGGGCAGTGCCCTGCACACCAACGGGCTCAACGATTGGCCCGATCTGGTGATGATTGATGGGGGGAAGGGACAGTTGTCGGCGGTGATGGAGGCCCTGCGCGAGCTCAATCTCCATGAGGATCTGGTGGTGTGTTCCCTGGCGAAACAACGGGAGGAGGTGTTCCTGCCCGGCAACAGCAAGCCCTTGGAGAGTGAACCCGACCAACTGGGGGTGGCCCTGTTGCGGCGTCTGCGGGACGAGGCCCACCGCTTCGCCCTCAGTTATCACCGTCAGCAGCGGGGGGAGCGGATGAAACGCTCACGGCTCAGCGACATCCCCGGCCTGGGGCCGAAACGGGTCAAGGACCTGCTCGCCCACTTCCGTTCCGTGGAGGCGATTCAGTTGGCCAGCCCCGATCAGATTGCCCAGGTGGCCGGCGTCGGGCCCGCCCTGGCCCGTCAGGTGTGGGAGTACTTCCATCCCCAGGACCAGGACACGGCCGTCAGCGCGGACCAGGACCCCTCCCTGGAGTTGGCTGGGGGAGCGGGATGATCAGCCCCTTCAGGCCCTTCAGGCCCTGGCTGGCCCTGGTGCTGCTCCTCGCCCTGCTGTGGGGACCTGGAGTGGTTCAGGCGGCCCCTGGCCTCTGCCTGGGTCCAGTCTGCGCCGATCAGATCACCCGCAGCGTCGAGCATCCCTGGCAGTTGCGGGTGCGGGTCGACGATCAACAGGGCCACCGGGAACGGCTGGTGGTGGATTGCCGGGATGGCCGGCTCAGCCCGGCCCTGGGACCGGTGGAGCGGGGTCATGCCAGCGCCCTGGCCCGTCGGGCCTGCCGCCTGGCCGGCGAGGCCTGATCGAGGGCCGTTGCCAAGGCCGCTGAGGGCCCGCTCCTAGGCTGGTGAACGACCAGCTCCAGCTTTCATGCTTCTGGCCCCCCTTCTGGACCTGGCCCCGATCCCGGGCCGTGGGCCCCAGTTCAGCTGGCCACCGGAGGCCTACCTCTGGTTCAAGACCCTCCACATCGTGGGGGTGGTGGTGTGGTTTGCGGGCCTCTTTTATCTCGTGCGGCTCTTCATCTACCACCGCGAGGCCGAGGAGCTCGACCCGGTTTTAAGGCAAGCGTTTCAAGATCAGTACGCCCTGATGGAGCGGCGCCTGGCCAACATCATCACCACGCCGGGCCTGGTGGTGGCGGTGACGATGGCCGTCGGGCTGTTGACGGTCAACCCCGCCTGGTTGCACCAGGGTTGGATGCACGCCAAGCTGGCATTTGTGTTGGCTCTGCTGGCCTATCACGCCTTCTGTTATCGGCTGATGGGTCAGCTGCAGCGAGGGGAGTGCCGCTGGAGCCCCAAGCAACTGCGGGCCCTGAACGAGCTGCCCACCCTGCTGTTGGTGGTGATCGTGATGCTGGTGGTGTTCAAGGCCCAGTTTCCAACGGGAGCCGCCACCTGGTTCCTCGTGGCCCTCGTGGTGGTCATGGCGGCGTCGATTCAGTTCTATGCCCGTTGGCGACGATTACGGGCCGAGCGGCTCGCTGAGAAGGAGCAGGCAGGTGCTGCGGCCTGACGCTGAAGCCCATCCCCTGACGGCGGTGCTGCGGCGGGTCAGCCCCGACAGCTGCCCTGGTCGGTTCAATTTCCACTGCCACACCACCTGCAGCGATGGCAGCCTGCGACCTGCCCAATTGGCCGACCAGGCCCTAGAGCTTGGCCTTGAGCACCTTGCCATCACCGATCACCATCGGCTAACGGCCTACGACCCGGCGGCCGAGGTCTTGGGATCTGCCCGGGCCGCTGGCCGCCAGGTGCCCACCCTATGGCGTGGGGTCGAGATCAGTTGCCTGTTGGAGGGATGTCTGGTCCATGTGTTGGGGCTGGGATTCAATGCCGACCACCCGTCCCTGGAGCCCTATCTCCAGGGAGCCGCTGTGGTGGGACCGGCCCTGCGCTCCGAAGCGGTAGTGGCGGCGATCCAGGCCGCCGGGGGCCTGGCCCTGCTGGCCCATCCAGCCCGCTATCGCCTACCGGCCGAGGGGTTAATTGCGGCGGCCGCTGCCCTGGGGTTCGATGGCGCTGAGGCCTGGTACGACTACGGGATGCAACCCCGCTGGCAGCCGACCCCAGGGGTGTGCGCGGCGATCGCCGCTGACCTTGCGGATCGTGGCCTTTTGATGAGTTGCGGCACCGATACCCATGGTTTGGTCCTTCATGGTCGCTAGGGTCTGAACACACATGCCTCTCTTCCACCGATGGGTCTGTTCGATCGTCTGCTCGGCAACCGCCCCTCAGGGGTAAAGATCGCCGGCCAGGAGCCCGCCAAGGCCAAGAAGGACACGGAAACCTTCTTTCTCGATGCCGATGCCTCCAGCACCCTCGGTGATGTGACGTTCATGCGGCGTTCGAACACGATTCGTCGCACCTTTCCCGGCAATGCGGACAGCCCTGGTGATAAGGAAATGGTGGCCGAAGTGGCCTCGATGGAGTCCAAACTCGAAAAAATGACACCAGGCTTGGCCGGGATCAACCCTGATCAGGGCACCGAGGTGGATCTCACGGGGGGAATCCCCAAGGCCGTCAAAAAAACCTTTGCCCAGCCCCTGTCCCAGTCCCAGCTCGATCAGCGGATGAAGGGCGCCGCCGTGGCGGTCAATGCGGCCGGCACCGCCGGTCCCGCCCGCAAGTCCCCAGGCACCGGCACAGACTCCCAGCCCACCATCACCAATCAGCCCGCCAAGCCCGGCGCCATCGATCCGTTCAAGGCGATGGCCAAGGACCTGAACGGCTGAGGGCGGCGCGGGGGTCTGTGGCGTCTCCGTCAGCCCCCCGCCTCCGACCCTGCGCCCCCTTCCACCAGGGCCTCGCTGCTGAGGACCAGGTCCTTCAACTCCGCCAGGGCCTCGGGGTCCGCCCCATCCCAGAGACCCCGGTGATGGGCTTCCAGCAATCGTTCGGCCATGTCCCGCAGGGCCCAGGGATTGGTGCGACGTAAAAACTCCAGCACCTGGGGGTCCCCCAGCCATTGCCGTTGCAGGGCTGCGTAACTCCAATCCGGCACCTTGCCGGTACAGGCGTCATAGGCAAAGAGATAATCGAGGCTGGCGGCCATCTCAAAGCCACCCTTGTAGCCGTGGCCCCGCATGGCTTCGATCCAGCGGGGGTTTAACAGCCGGGATCGGATTACCTTGTCGAACTCCCGTTCCAGGCGATGCATCCGCGGCCGCTGGCTGCGGGAGTGATCGCCGAACCACAGGGCCGGGGCCTTGCCGCCCACCCGTTCCACCGCCGCGCTGAGGCCGCCCTGGAACTGGTAATAGTCGTCGGAATCGAGCAGGTCATGCTCGCGATTGTCCTGGTTGTGCAGCACCACCTGGACCTGGCTGAGCCGTCGTTCCAGCCCGGCCCGATCGGCGCTGGCCTCGATGCCTCCGTGCCCCCCCGCCGGGTCCGTCGCTCCATACCGCCAGGAACTCCACTGGAGAAAGGCCTCCCCCAGGTCGGCGCGTTGTTCCCAGCTGCCGCTGTCGATCAACCCCTGGAGTCCCGCCCCGTAGGCGCCTGGGGCGGATCCGTAGATGCGCGCCGCCTGGCCCTCGCTGCGGGCCGCCGCCGCCAGCGGATTGTCAACCTCGGATTCCTCCAGGGCCGCCACCATCTTGGTGGCCCGCTCGAACCAGCCCACCAGCTGGGGGAAGGCGTCGCGGAACAGCCCGGAGATTCGCAGGGTCACATCCACCCTGGGGCGACCCAGCAGGCTGAGGGGGATCACCTCCAAATCCATCAGACGGCGGCTCGGTCCATCCCACACCGGCCGGACGCCCAGCAGGGCCAGGGCCTGGGCAATGTCCTCGCCGCCGTTGCGCATTGTGGCGGTCCCCCAGACGGACAGGGCCAGTCGTTGCAGGTCCTCGCCTTCGTCCTGACGGTGCAGATCCAAGAGCAACTCGGCGCTGCGGCGGCCCAGATCCCAGGCGGCTTCCGTGGGCAGGCCGCGGAGATCCACGCTGTAGAAATTACGCCCCGTGGGCAACAGATCGGGTCTGCCGCGGGTCGGGGCTCCGGAAGGGCCGGCGGCGATTCTCCCGCCGGCCAGCCCCGTGAGCAGGGCGCTCCGTTCCGCCGCGCCGCAGGCCAGCAGGGGGGGCAACAGGCGCTGGCGCAGGTGCTCCAGGGCGGCCAGGGTGGCCGGACCGGTGGGCGCCGCAGCGGGTTCGGGTGTCGTCGGCCCCGGGGACAGCGCGATGCCGGCCTCCGCTAAGGCCGCCCTGACCAAGGTCAGGGCCCGCTCCTCCAACAGGGCCACCCCATCCCCCACCCGGCGCAGCGCTGGGCTTTCGGGGGGCAGGGCCACCAGGCGCCCCTGGTCCTCAGGCGACAGCGGGGCCTCCTCCCCATCGCCCCAGGGATCCAGATCCAGGCCCAGATCCATCGCTAGGGCCTGGGTGAGCCCCGGCTGGCCGGGCTGGGGAGCACGGGCCAGGCAAAGCAGCAAATCGGCCAGTTTGCCGGGGGGGGGCAGGGTGCCGAAGGTGTGGAGACCCAGCCGGATCTGGGCTTCCTTCAATTCACACAGATAGCCATCCACGGCCTCCAGCCGGCTCTCCAGATCGGACCCCTGGGCCGTGGGCGTTAGGGCCAGGCTCCGCAACTGTTGCTCCAGTTGATCGCGCAGCAGCTCGGCCCGTTGCCCCCCCAGTTGGCGCGCTTCCCAATACTCATCGAGTTGGGCCTCCAACCGCAGCAGGTCGCCATGGAGGCCGGCCCGGCCCAGGGGGGGGGTGAGGTGATCGAGGATCACCGCCTGGGCCCGGCGCTTGGCCTGGCTGCCCTCTCCGGGGTCGTTGACGATGAAGGGATAGAGGTGGGGCAGGGGCCCGAGGGCCCAGTCCGGAAAGCACTGATCCGACAGCCCCACCCCCTTGCCGGGCAGCCATTCGAGGTTGCCGTGTTTGCCCACATGCACCACCACCTGGCTGGAGAAGCTCTCCCGCAACCACAGGTATTGGGCCAGGTAGGCGTGGGTCGGCGGCAGGTCGGGACTGTGATAACTCAGGCTTGGATCCCGGGCGTAGCCGCGCTCCGGCTGGATCAGCACCACGACCCGGCCGAAGCGCAGGCCCCGGATCGGAAAACCTGGCTCCGCCGGTGGTGGCCCCATCGGTTCCAGGCCCCCATCCTGGGGCGGTGCCCCCCACACGGCCTCCAGCCTCTGCCGGCCGGCCAGCGGCAGGCCGTCATACCAGCGCTGGTAGGTGCTGAGGGGCAGAGAGTCCAGGGGGGGCAGGTGGGCTGACTCGGCGTCGTTGCTGCGGCCGGCCAGCAGGCGCTGGATCAGGGCCTGCCCATCCCGGGGCAGCGCGTCCACCGCGCCCACCGCATACCCCGCCTCCGCCAGCCAGCCGAGCATCAGGGCCACGCTGGCGGGGGTATCCAGGCCCACCCCATTGGCCAGGCGGCTGTTGCGGGTGGGGTAGTTGGCCAGCACCAGCGCCACCCGACGCTCCCCTGCGGCGGTTTGCCGGAGGGCCACCCAGCGGGCGGTGAGCTCGGCAATCCAGGCCAGCCGCTCCCGATCCGGTTGCTGGCGGGGGAGCGCCGTTGCCAGCTGAGCGCTGGCGCGATCGCTTTCCTTGAAGGACCCCACCCGGGTGATGATCCGCCCATCCAGCTCCGGCAGAGCCACCTGTAGGCAAAGATCCGTTGGACCCAGGCCGATGCTGCTGACCTGCCAGGCGGCCCGCGGCCGTCCACTCATCAGCAGCTGCAATACCGGGACCCCCAGCCGTTCCCAGAGGGGCGACCCCAGTCCGGCGTCCTCGAACTGCACCGAGGCGAAGCCGGTGCCACAGATCACCGCCTGCACGTCCTCCCTGGCCAGCAGATCCCCGACCCCCCGTTGGACCGCCGCCTCC
This sequence comes from uncultured cyanobacterium, assembly GCA_903856805.1. Taxonomy (GTDB): domain Bacteria; phylum Cyanobacteriota; class Cyanobacteriia; order PCC-6307; family Cyanobiaceae; genus Cyanobium. The sequence goes on from CAIOCZ010000100.1 coordinate 20,119, forward strand.
CGCAGGCTGCTGACCCACAGCGCCCGAGGGCAGAGGCCCTGCTGGCGCAGGGTTCCAAGGCAGGCCTCCACCAGGGCCAGATCCCCTGCCTGGCGCAGGGAGCGGTAGAGGATCACCCCCACCCGGGCACCTGGATCATTGCGCCAGTCGTGCTGGTGGGGATCCGGGGCGGTGTGCGGCTCCGGCGGCTCCGGCTCCTGACCCTTGAGCAGGCTGTTGAGGCTGGCCAGCAGCAGGCGCAGGTTGGCCGCTCCCCCTTCCCGTAGGCATGAGGCCAGGGCGACGGCCAGGGGGGGGGACACCGTGCCCAGGCCGGCGAGGGCCCGATCCTCCTCGGGGGTGCCCGCCAGCACCAGCAGGTGACGCCCCGGTGCGCCGGCAGCCCACTGGCCGAGCCGATCCAAGCCGTAACTCCAGTGGCCCCGGCCCCCCAGCAGACGCACCACCACCAGGTGCGCTCGAGCCACGGAGTGCTGGAGATAGTGATCGATCACGGCGGGATGGGCCAGGGCCGCCAGGTTGAGGGCCCGCAAGGCGGCTCCAAGCAGGTGCGGTTCGCGCTCCAGCAGGCTGGCGATCGCCACCAGATCGGTGTCGGCACTACTCAGGAGCAGGACCGGCGCCGCCGGTTGCTCCACATAGGCCAAGGCGCCGTCTTCTTCAAACGCGCCGGGGATCGCTGCCAGTCTGTGCATCGACTCATCCTGCTGTGCGCAGTGAGAAGATCGGGCCATCGTCTCCGCCGCTCATGCATCAGTTCCTCCCCTATGCCTGGTTCGGCGGGAAATGTGTCCCCTTCGCTGAAGCCACCCTCTCCGTGGCCACCCATGCCCTCCACTACGGCACGGGGGCCTTCGGGGGCATGCGAGCCCTGCCGAATCCGGCGGATGGGGGCGAGATCCTGCTGTTTCGGGCTGATCGCCATGCCCGGCGCCTGAGCCAAAGTGCCCGCCTGCTGCTGGCCGAGCTGCAGGAGAGCACAATTCATGAGGCCATCGGCCATTTCCTACGAGCCAATAAACCGACCTGCCCCATTTATCTACGGCCGTTTGTTTACACTAGCGATCTAGGTATTGCGCCACGGCTTCATAATATCCAGACCGATTTTTTAATTTATGGGATCGAGATGGGTGACTATCTTTCGCCAGACGGTGTGAGTTGTCGAATCAGCAGCTGGTGCCGCCAGGAAGACCGATCTCTGCCGTTAAGGGGCAAGATCAGTGGGGCCTACATCACCAGCTCCCTCGCCAAGACCGAAGCGGTTCAAAGTGGTTTTGATGAGGCGATCCTGCTCAACAGTCGCGGCAAGGTCAGTGAGGCCAGTGGCATGAATCTGTTCATTGTTCGTGATGGCGTGCTTATCACCCCAGGGGTGGATCAGGACATCCTGGAGGGCATCACCCGCGACAGCATCCTGGAGTTGGCAAGGGCCATGGATATCCCCACCCTGGAGCGGGCTGTGGACAAGACGGAGCTCAGCGTGGCCGACGAAGTCTTCCTCAGTGGCACCGCGGCACGGGTAACCCCGGTCCGGCGGATCGAGTCGGTTACCCTCCCCGCCGCACGACCGGTGATGGAACGGCTGAGAGACCGCCTAACGGCGATCACGGAAGGGCGTGATTCCGACTATGAACATTGGGTGACCCGGATCCGGATTGACGATTGATGGTTGCCACCACTCCAGACCGCCCAACTCCGGAGCGACTGTCCAGCCAGAGGATTGATTTCCTCGCTTATCTCCATGGTCCAACACGGCCGGTGTTGGTGTTCGACGGAGCCACAGGCACGTCTCTCCAGCAGATGGACCTCAGCGCCGAGGATTTCGGCGGGGTGGCCCTGGAGGGCTGTAATGAGAATCTGGTGTTTACGCGACCTGACGCCGTCCAGGCCGTGCATCGCCAGTTTCTGGAGGTGGGCTGCGATGTGATCGAGACCGATACCTTCGGGGCCGCCTCGATCGTGCTCGCGGAATACGAACTGGAGGATCAGGCGTTCGCGATCAACCGGCGAGCTGCCGAACTGGCCCGGGAGGTGGCTGATGCATTCAGCACCAGCGAAAAACCCCGATTTGTGGCGGGCTCGATGGGACCGACCACCAAGTTGCCCACCCTCGGCCACATCGACTTCGACACGATGAAGGCGTCCTATCGGGAGCAAGCTGAAGGGCTGCTGGCCGGTGACGTGGACCTCTTCATCGTTGAAACCTGTCAGGACGTTCTCCAGATCAAGGCTGCCCTTCAAGGCATCGAGGAGGCCTTTGCGGCCACGGGTCAACGCCGGGCCCTGATGGTGTCGGTGACGATGGAAACCACCGGGACGATGCTGGTGGGTTCGGATATTGCCGCCGTGGTGGCGATCCTGGAGCCTTTTCCGATTGATGTGCTCGGGCTGAACTGCGCCACGGGCCCGGAACAAATGAAGGAGCACGTGCGCTTCCTCAGTGAGCACAGCCCCTTTGTGGTGAGCTGCATTCCCAATGCCGGTCTTCCCGAAAACATCGGCGGCGTTGCGCACTACCGGCTGACTCCGCTGGAAATGAAATTGCAGCTGCTTCACTTCGTTGAAGACCTTGGTGTGCAGGTGATCGGTGGCTGTTGCGGCACCACCCCCGCCCATATCGGGGCCCTGGCTCAGCTGGCAGCTGAGCTGAAGCCAGGGAATCGCACAGTTCGACTTCCGGATCAGCGCCGCGAGCGGCCCCTCCTGCGCTATGAACCCTCCGCCGCCTCGATCTATGGCGTCACCCCCTATCACCAAGACAACTCCTTCCTGATCATCGGCGAACGGTTGAATGCCAGTGGATCCAAGAAGGTGCGGGAGTTGCTCAATGCCGAGGACTGGGACGGTCTAGTGGCTGTGGCACGCAGCCAGGTGAAGGAGAACGCCCATGTGCTCGACGTCAATGTCGATTATGTGGGGCGCAACGGAGAAGAAGATATGCATGCCCTTGTGAGTCGCCTGGTCACAAATGTGAACCTGCCTCTGATGCTCGATTCCACCGAGTGGCAGAAAATGGAGGCCGGCCTAAAGGTGGCAGGTGGCAAGTGCATTCTCAACTCCACGAACTACGAAGATGGAGATGAGCGCTTCTTCAAGGTACTGGAAATTGCCCGGACCTATGGCGCTGGCGTGGTGGTGGGCACGATCGACGAAGAGGGGATGGCGCGTAGTGCTGAGCGCAAATTTGCGATTGCCCAGCGGGCCTATCGGGATGGCCTGGAGTTCGGGATCCCCGCCCACGAAATTTTCTATGACCCCCTAGCCCTGCCGATCTCCACGGGCATTGAGGAGGATCGCAACAATGCGGCGGCCACGGTGGAGTCAATCCGGATGATCCGAGCCAACCTCCCCGGGGTTCATGTCCTCTTGGGGGTAAGCAATGTCAGCTTCGGCTTGTCTCCGGCCGCTCGAATTGTTCTCAATTCCGTATTTCTTCATGACTGCTGTGAAGCCGGGATGGATGCGGCCATTGTTAGTCCCGCAAAAATTCTTCCGCTCGCGAAGATCAGCCCCGAACATCAGCAAGTCTGCCGGGATTTGATCTACGACCGTCGTCGCTTTGAGAACGGGATCTGTGTTTACGATCCTCTCACGGAACTCACGACGCTCTTCGAGGGCGTTTCGGCCAAAGAAGCCCGCTCCTCGGGTCCATCCTTGGCCGATCTGCCGGTGGAACAACGGCTGACACAACACATCATTGATGGTGAACGGATTGGTCTGGAGTCGTCCCTTTCGGAGGCGTTGCAGTCCTATCCCCCTCTACAAATCATCAACACCTTCTTGCTGGATGGCATGAAGGTGGTGGGGGAACTCTTCGGCTCCGGCCAAATGCAGCTTCCCTTTGTGCTCCAAAGTGCCGAAACCATGAAATCGGCGGTGGCCCATCTGGAGCCCTTCATGGAAAAAATCGAGGGTCAATCCAGTAGTAAGGGTAAGTTCCTCATTGCCACCGTCAAGGGAGATGTTCATGACATCGGCAAAAATCTTGTGGACATTATTCTTACCAATAATGGCTATGAGGTGATCAATCTCGGCATCAAGCAGACCGTGGATCAGATCGTCGAGGCCCAGCAGCGCCATCAGGCGGACTGCATCGCCATGAGTGGATTGCTGGTGAAATCCACGGCGTTCATGAAGGACAACCTGGAGGCCTTCAATGCGGTGGGAATCGCCGTCCCTGTGATCCTGGGTGGCGCCGCGCTCACGCCCCGTTTTGTCCATGGCGACTGCCGGGCGGCTTACCACGGGCAGGTGATCTATGGCCGCGATGCCTTTGCCGACCTTCGCTTCATGGATGCCTTGATGGCCGCCAAGGCCAACGGGCGCTGGGAGGACCTCGGCGGCTTCCTGGATGGCCCACCGCCTGGCCTGGGCCTGGGCGATGGGGCTGAGCCCGCCGCCGCCGAAGCCCCTTCCCCAGCACCCTCCGAGGCGAACTCCGAGGCGAACTCCGCCGCCGAAGCGTCGCCCCTGTCTTCGATCGACTCCACCCCCATCGCGAGCGATGAACGCTCCGACATCGTGCCCGAGGAGCTGGCGATTCTGCCTCCCTTCTGGGGAGCCCAGGTGCTGCGGGAGGAGGCCATTGACCTGCGCGAGGTCTTCGCCTATCTGGATCGCAATGCTCTCTTCGCCGGCCAGTGGCAACTCCGCAAAACCCAGCAGCAAAGTCGGGAGGAGTACGAGGCGATGCTGGCCGAAAAGGCGGAGCCTGTGTTGCAGCACTGGATGGGGCGCTGCCTGGAGGAGGGCCTGCTGACCCCTCGGGTCGCCTACGGCTACTTCCCCTGCGGTCGGCTGGGTAACGCCGTGGTGGTGTTTGATCCCTCGACCTTGGCCCCGGGGGCGGATCCGGCCCTAGCCGGCGGCGAACTTGGTCGTTTCGCCTTGCCTCGGCAACGCAGCGGCAACCGCTATTGCATCGCTGATTTCTATCGCGACCTGCATCACGCTCCTGACGGCAGCCTGCGCCCGACAGATACCTTGCCGATGCAGGCTGTCACCATGGGGGAACGGGCCACGGCCTTTGCCCAGCAATTGTTTGGGGCTGATCAGTACAGCGACTATCTCTACTTCCATGGCTTGGCAGTCCAATTGGCCGAGGCCCTCGCCGAATGGACCCATGCCCGCATTCGACGGGAGATGGGATTTGGGGCGGATGAACCGTCCCAGCTCAAGGAGGTGCTGGCCCAGCGATATCGCGGCAGTCGCTATTCCTTTGGCTATCCAGCCTGCCCGAATGTGGCGGATTCACGCCAGCAGTTGTTGTGGCTGGGCAGTGAGCGCATCGGCTTGACGATGGATGAAAGCGATCAGCTTGAACCTGAACAGAGCACCACGGCCTTGGTGGCCCTGCACCCAAAGGCCCGTTACTTCAGCGCTTGAGACCAGCCCCTGGGGTCCATGGCAGGCTCTAGGGGTTTCAGCTTTCGTTCCCATGGCCATCTCCGGACCCGATGGAGTCGATGCCGCCATTGCCGCCGGCCTCGATCTTGATGGAACTCCGATTCCCGATGAAATGCTGACGCTTTACCGCACGGTCATGGAGCTGGAAAGCCAGCGGGCGCGCAGCGGGGTGAAAAAGTCGATGCGCAATCGGGTGGTCAAAACCGGTTCCAAGCACTTCGACCAGGCCACCCTGGATGCCCGACTGAAGGCCGCCGGTTGGGAGGGACTCAAGCCCAAGGAGATCGCCTTCTTCTACGGCTGAGCTGGGTTCAGCTGCAAAGGTCCTCAAGGGCCTCGATGACCTCCTGCTGGAACTGCTCGAGGTCGTCGGAGTCGCTCAGATCAATGCCCTCACCTGCGGCATTCTGGGTGAGCTCCTGGAAGTGGAACGCGCCTTCGCCATGGGCAAGAAATTCCATGGCGGTGGGCTCACCGCTTTCCTTGAACGCATCGCAAAGGGCCATGAAGGCCGCGTCTTCGTTGAAATCCCAGCTCATGAAGGGGGGGTGTGGCTGAAGGTTATTGGGGTGGTGCTGCATGACTCTTAACGCCTCCCCCCCGGAATTCGTCAACCTCCTGGCAGAACTTTGTGCCAGTCCTCCGGCAGACTCATCCCTTCGCCTCGCCCTGTCAGGCCGTGGTCGCCCCCCCCGCCCCAGCCCTCAACGTCCTGGGAGAACCCTTGCAGGAGTGCGGATGCCAGCCGGTGACCGGTTGGTTCCGTGATGGTTTCTGCCGCACCGATCCCGCCGACCTCGGCCTCCACACGGTCTGTTGTGTCGTCAACGAAGCCTTTCTCAGTTACACCCGAGCCCAGGGCAACGACCTCACCGCTCCTGCTCCGGCCTATGGCTTCCCGGGACTGCGCCCCGGGGACCACTGGTGCGTCTGCGCCGCCCGCTGGCTGGAGGCCTACGAGGACGGCATGGCTCCACCGGTCCGGTTGGAGGCCTGTGAACGCACCTGCCTGGAGGTGATCCCCCTCGACCTGCTGCGGCAGGTGGCCGTCTGAGGCGTTACCAAGGGATGGTTTGGCCGTCCCAGGCCAGAAAGGCGCCGCTCTGCTCCGGCTGGCGCTTTTCCAACACGTCTAACAGCTGCTCTGCAGCCCGTTCCGGGCTGAACAGCTGCGCTGCTGCAAGGCCTTGGCTGAAGGGCGCGGACAGGGCGGTGGTCGTTGTGCCGGGGTGCAGCAGGGTCACGCAGACCCGCGGCAGTCGCCGTTGCCATTCCAGGGCGAGGGTCCGCAGCAGTTGGTTCTGGGCGGCCTTGGCCGCTCGGTAGGCGTACCACCCCCCCAGTCGGTTATCACCGATGCTCCCGACCCGGGCCGACAAGCTGGCGAAATGCACCGTCTGATCCCGTGGCAATGCCGCCTCGAGGGCCTGGGCCAGCAGCAACGGGCCAAAGGCATTCACGGCAAAACTCCGCTCCAGGGCCCCCCGTTGCACCTGGCTGAGTCGCTTCTCCGGCTGGATCTGGCTGTCATGGAGCAAACCGGCGGTGCAGATCACCAACCGGAGTGGGGCTAGCTGCTCCTGAGCTCTGGCGGCCAGCCGGGCCAGGCTGGCGTCATCGGCAAGGTCGAGCTGGAGGTAATCCCCGTGATCTTCCGCTTGCCGCCCTGCGGACCAGATTCGTAACTGCGGTGCGCGGATCGGCAAGGCCTGCCTCAGCGCACGACCGATGCCCCCCAGGCCAACCACCAAGGCACTGCCCTGCCAGTCGCGCCAGGGGGAGGACGCGGAGGACGGCGGGATCGGGGGGGAGGGCACCATGGCGCCTGGGGGCGGATGGCGCATGATGGCAGCGCCAGAACGGGTCCATGGCACTGCGTATCACCATCCTTGGCCAAGGGGCCTGGGGATCCACCCTGAGGCGCCTCTGGGAATCCCAGGGCCATCAGGTCAGCGGCTGGTCCCGACGCGATGGCGGTTCCCCCCTACCCCTGCTCGACTCGAGTGAGCTGGTGGTCGCCGCCGTGTCCATGGCCGGGGTGAAGCCCCTGGCGAGCGACCTTGGCCCCCATTGGCCCGATGGACTGCCCTTATTGAGCTGCAGCAAGGGCCTGGACCTGGTCGGTCTGTGCACCGCCTCCCAGCTCTGGGGTCAACACCTCGGCCCCCAGCCCCTGGCGGTGCTGAGTGGGCCCAACCTCGCCGACGAGTTGGATCGGGGCCTGCCGGCGGCCAGCGTGGTCGCCAGTGAGGATGGCGAGCTTCGGCAGCGACTTCAGGCCGCCCTGGGTACCCCCAACCTGCGGCTCTACACCAACGCTGATCCGATTGGGACCGAAGCGGCCGGTGCGCTCAAAAATGTGATGGCCGTTGCTGCGGGCATCAGCGATGGGCTGGGGCTCGGAGCCAATGCCAAGGCGTCGCTTCTCTGCCGTGGGCTGGCGGAAATCGGTACGGTGCTGCGGGCCCTGGGGGGGCAACCCGCCACCCTCTATGGCCTCGCCGGCCTCGGAGACCTGCTGGCGACGGCCAACAGTCCCCTCAGTCGCAATTACCGCTTTGGGCTGCTGCTGGCGGAAGGCTGCGATGAATCCAGTGCTCTGGCGCGGATTGGAGCCACGGTGGAGGGCCCGCGCACGGCCAGGGCCAGCCTGGCCCTGGCCGTGCGCGAGGGGTGGCGCCTGCCGATCTGCGAACAAATCGTCGGCCTCCTGCCCGGGGGCGTGGAGGCCCGTGGGGTGGTGAGGGCGCTGATGGATCGGGACCCCAGGGCCGAGGCGGAGCCATGAGCCCGGCCAGCCCTGGGGCGCCGTCGGCCCTGCTGATCGAAGCCTTCACCGAGAAGAACGGGGCCGGCAATGGCGCCGCGGTGGTGTGGTTGCAGGAACCCGCACCGGAGTCTTGGATGCAGGCCTTGGCCGGCAGCCTGCGCCAATCCGAAACGGCCTTCCTGCTGCGGCTCGGCGACGATTGGATCCTGCGCTGGTTTACCCCCACCTGTGAGGTGCCCCTCTGCGGCCACGCCACCCTGGCCAGTGTGCTGGCCCTCGGGCACTGGAGCCAGCTTGCGCCCGGCTCTGGTCTGAGCCTGCACACCCGCAGCGGACCGTTGCCGGTGCAATTGCTGCCAACGGATCCGGCTGATCCGGCTGGGGCCTTGGCGGGCGCGGGGGGCCTCGAGAGCCCATGGGCGGCAATTCAGCTGCCCGGGGGAGGGCTTCGGCCAGGCCCTGTCCCCAAGGCGCTCGAGAGCCTGATCAGCGCCAGGCTGGGGGTGGGTTGTGAACGGTTCTGGGAGTCGGCCCTCGGCTACAGCGTGGTGCTGCTGCCGGCCTCCGCGCCGCTGGCCCGCCTGGCGCCGATCGCCAGCGACCTCCGGGGGGAGCTGCGCCAGGGGTTAGTGGTGATGCAACCCACCGCTGGTGGCGCGATTTCGCCCCCTCTGCTGAACGGGGAGCCGGTGGATTACCAGCTGCGTTTTTTCGCTCCAGGACTGGGCATTGACGAAGATCCGGTGACGGGTTCCGCCCACGCCTTGGTGGCTCCCTGGTGGCAGCAGCAGCTGGGACGGGAGCGAGTTCTGGGCTGGCAATGCTCTGACCGTCCTGGGGGGATGGTCGCGGAGGCCGGGTCCTGCGGCATGATCCGGCTGATCGGTTCAGGAGTCCTGCTTTGGGACGGCAGCTTGCGGATACAGCCCCAACCCCACCTCCCGGTGGCGTCCCGCGCCGGCTTGCCGTTTTCGGCCGACGGATCCGGGGACGCTGGAACCGCCAGCGTCAGCGGCTGGTCGGCCTGGCAGGCACTGCGACCGCAGGCCTGACCCGCTCCCTGCGTCACTCCCCCCTGCTCGTCACGGCACCTCTGGGCCTATTGGCGGTGGGGGCGGGCTTCGGGGCCCAGTCCCTGCTGCGGCCAGCCGGGGTTCATCCAGACCACGATGTGCTCGAAGCCCTGATCGCGGCGCCGGCCCCCACCCAGGTGACCGCTCCCCAGGCTGCAGCCACCGGGACCCCTTCGTCGGCACCCACCAGTGCCCCTACTGTTCGACGGGCCGCTCAGAAGGCCTCAGGGGACGGCCTGGCGGAACCGGAGGCGGGGGCTGTGGTCGATATGGAAATCCGGGTTGCCCTGCTCAAGATCTCCGCCAATCCAACCCTCAGCGCCAGTGGCGCCTGGACCCTGCTGGACCGCGATGGCAAGGTGCTCCAGCAGGGTGGGCCCGGCCAGACCGCCGACCTCGGCGCGGCCCTGGCCTCCAGGCCTGAGGCGTGGCTTCAGACCGCTCCCGGCTCCCACCTCACGGCAGATGGCCAGCCCTATGACGGTCGCTTCCGGGTGTTGCGGGCCGCCAATGGGGTCCAGGTCGTCAACCATCTCAGCCTCGAGCGCTACATCAGTTCGGTGGTGGGGGGTGAAATGCCCAGCGACTGGAACATCGAAGCCCTACGGGCTCAGGCCGTGGCCGCCCGCTCCTACGCCATGGCCCACATGGCCCGTCCGGCCGATGCGCAGTGGCACCTGGGGGACACCACCCGCTGGCAGAACTACACCGGCCTCACCAGTGTGAATGGCCGCACCCGTGAAGCCACCAGCAGTACGGCCGGGGTGATTCTCAGCTATCAAGGCGGCATCGTGGAGAGCCTCTATGCCGCGACCCAGCAGATTGTGGAGGAAGCCCATGGAAGTCTGGGGGCCAGCATGAGTCAAACGGGAGCCCAGGAGCTTGCCCAGCAGGGCCTGCGCTACAACGAAATCCTTGGCCGTTACTACCAGGGGGCCTCACTGGCGCGCCTGCAGGCGGGTGCGGGCTGAACACTACTGGCAACGGGCCCGCACGGTGTCGGCAGCGGCCCACATCAGCGGTGCCCTGGTGCCCCTGCAGACCCAGGTTCAACCGTTGCCTGGCGGCGAGCCGTTTTGTCTGCGGCGTCTGATGAGCTGGCCGCACCGCCCCCTCCAGGTGGTGGGACCACGGCCCAATCCCTTTCTTCCGTGGGATTCGCCGCTGGAGGTGGATCGCCTCGGGGACAGCCATGTCTTGATCCTGAATAAATTTCCCGTTCAGGAGGCTCACCTGCTGTTAATCACCCAGCGCTGGCAACCGCAGAACGGCTGGTTGACCGACACGGATTTCCGCATGGTGGCCCAGGTGGCCGCCGACACTGGTGGCCTCTGGTTTTTCAACAGCTGTGGGGCGGCAGGGGCCAGCCAGCCCCACCGGCATCTGCAACTGCTGCCGCGCCTCCACCACGAACCCAGTTGCCCCTTGGCGAATTCACTCCGTGCCCAAGTGGCCGGAGACGCCCCCTCCTGGCCCTGGGCCTATGCCCTCAGTCCGCGCCACGATGCCCTAGGGGGCGAGGATCTGGCCCCGCTCTATGCCCAGCACTGCCGTCAGTTGGGCCTGGGCACTTGTGATCAGGATCCAGTTCCGCTCCACCCCTACAACCTGCTCTTCGACGACCACTGGTTCATGACGATCCGGCGGGTGAATGAACACTGTGCTGGTTTCAGTCTCAATGGTCTTGGTTTTGCGGGATACCTGTTGAGCACCGCCAACTCCGACGAGGCCTGGCTGCATCGGCACGGGCCGCTGGCTCTGTTGGCGGCGGTGGCGGCTCCGGCCCCGTGATTTGGGGGTCAAAGGCGAAAGTTCAGTGGTTTCACGGTTGCGGAACGTGGCGGAAAGGGGCTTTCTGGGAACAGGGCTCTAACACCCCCTTTCGCCATGATCACCACGCTGTCCCCCGAAGCCCCTTCCCTCCGTCCCCAGGTTGCTGGCCGCCGCGGCTGGGGCCCAACCCTCTCTCCACTCACCCTTGAGCGCAATCAACGGGTCGAGGCCTACCGCGAGCTTGTTCGTCCCATTGCCTTGCACTACGCCCGTTGCAGCCAGCAACCCAGCGACGACCTGATTCAGGTTGGTCTCTTGGGTCTGATCCGGGCGGCCGAACTCTTTGCGGCTGATCGTCAGATCCCCTTCGGTGCCTTTGCCAGGCCCCATATCCGGGGGGCGATCCTCCATTATCTGCGGGACTGTGCTCCCAGTGTTCGCTTGCCGCGACGCCAGGCGGAATTGCAGGAATGTCTGCGCCGTTGTCCAACCCAGGACCATCGAGCCGCCACGGCTTGGCGTCAGCACCATGGTGTCAACGACGATCAATGGCACCTCCTGCTCCAGTCCCGCCAGCTCAACAGGCCCATGCCGTTGCTCCCGGACCTTGAGGAACGGCTGGCGGCTCCTGAGGAGCAGGAGACTCCACACGCCATGGAGTCCTCCGCTGCCATGGACGCCCTACTGGCCCGTTTGGAGCCTAAGGAGGAACGGGTGGTGCGGCAGGTGGTCCTGGCGGGCTGGAGCTATCGACGGCTGGCAGGGGCCATGGGGATCAGTCCCATGACCGTCAAGCGGTTGCTGTGTCGGGGTTTGGATCGGCTGCGCGAGCTGCTTGGGGAGCGCGATCTGAGCCCTCTGTCGGCTGCCGGTCCCGACGCATCTGCCCTTCCAGGGTGCTGATCGACGCATTCAAGGCGGCAAGCTGACGTTCCAGGCCATCGCGCCAGAACGTCAGCATGTGCAGCTTGCGTTCCTGGTGACGGCGTCGAAAATTCAGTCCGTCCTCCCTGGTGGGGCAGCAGCCGATCGGAGGGAGCATGGGAAAATGGAGCGAAGGTGAAGGTTCTAGCTGAAATGGGTTCCCAGGGGTGAGCGTCTGTCCCTCCAACCTGACCTGTTCAGGTGGCGGTGCCAGCGCACCAAGCACCGTCAAGGTGTCAGCTCATCCCCCTGCCAACGAGGCCATCGGCCTCGATCTCCATGCTCCCTGGCCAGCCGGCCCCAATCCCTCCAGTCCTTCTGCCAGATTTCATGTCACCTCCCATGTCGACGCCGCCCCCGATTTGAGACCGGTTCGTCCTCCTGGAGCCATCGGCGCCGCCGTGCTGATGGGCCTCGTGGTGCTGGTTCCAGGCCAGGCCGGGGCGGCCTACGTTGCGCTGATGGCCGGCCAACGGGCAATTCCGTTACACGGAACATTCAATAATGTGCCCGTTCTTCATTCCAATCAGCCTGAAGAAGTCGAAGGACAGGGCATCCTCATCAACACTGCGCCCGGTGGTGCCATGGCTGAAAATGGCCAATGGTTGCGCAATGCCGAATTTACATTTAATGGCAATTTCGGGATTCATATTCACCACAAATACAAGTCATCGGGTCCAGGAGCTAACGACTCAAGCGGCCGGCGCCGTGAGCTCACCCTGGCGGCGGTCCTGATCAATCCAGGCCTTCGTCCCGTGCAACTGCACTTCAGCACGGGTGCTGTGCGCAACAGTTTTGAGGCCCCCTACCTGGCCAACAATCTGATGGGTGTCAAACCGTTGGGACCCAGGCCTTGGAATACGGGTCCTGGCGATGCCACCGCCGTTCAGTTACTGCGGGGCAAGCTTGATCCCAAATTGGAGCGGACCATCACGATCCCGGCCCGTAGCCGAATTGTGCTGTTCCAGACCCAGCTGCCAGCTCTAGGCATTGCCAATGCTTTGCTACGCGGCCAGAGTGATGGTCCCTTTCAGATCGCCGTTGTGGCAGCTGGACCTCAGGCCTCTGACGGGGACATTCTGGCGACTTTGGATGGTGGACGACTCGCCCCAGGACGAGTTTACTTGAATCGAATCGCCGAAATCAACAATCGCAGTATTTTTTCGCGAGTCGGGGGGGTTGCCCTGGGCGATCACTACCAAGCCACACTCCGCCACGATCTGCAAACCCAGGGTCCACTGCATGTGCCCCTGACAAGCACCGTTCGCAATAACTTTGATACCAGGGAGATTCAGGTCAACCCGCTGGCCACCCGCATGATGGACTCCTCCCTCGATAACGTGGGTACCTATGGCGTCCGCTTTGATATTGATCTGAACCTGCGTGGACAAGGGCCCTACCAACTGGTCATGAGTCACCCTTCGCCCACGGGTGGTCGCTCATTCACGGCCTTTCGTGGTTCACTTCAGATCCGCACGGCGCAGGGGCTACAGGAAGTCCATGTCGGCCTGCGCTCCGGCCAGAGCCTCGCCCTGACGGAATTGCAGATCCTCCCCGGCAGCGACAATCCGATTCGCGTCAGCCTGGTGTATCCCGCCGATGCGACCCCAGGCCATTTGTTGAGTGTGGTGCCCTCCTCCCAACTGGCTCTGGTTCAACACCAGGAGCGCCAGCTGGAACTGGCCCGCCTGACCGCCCCCAAAGACCCTCAGGTGAAACAGCCGCCCCCCGCCCTTCCCACGCCCCGTCCGGCTCCGGCTTGGATGGGCCGACCTTTGCCACCACCACCTCCATCGCGGGGTCTGTTGTTGCCGGTGTATCCCAGTGCGCCGAGGCGCCTGGCCTCTCCAAGGAGCGCCGATCCCAGCCTGGTCGACCGCTACCGTCAGGCTATCGATGCCCAGCAGCAGTTCATCAATGGCTGGCGCGCCCCCTGACGGCCGACTGGATGGAGTGCAGTTGTGGCTGAGATGGGCGGCGACACCAAACGGCGCATCACCCTGGAGCTTTCCCTCAGCCGGTTAGCTCAAATTGATGCGCTGAAAAAGGAATGGGGGATCCGCAATCGTGGGGAAGCGCTGGAGCGCTTACTCGACGACCTCTTCAATCCCGGTGAAGGCGATGAAGAGCCCTCCGAGGCCGTGGTCGGGGCCGATGCGGGGGAGCGGGTGGACCCCGGGGATCGGGAGGAACTCGACGAACAAACCGCCTTGGTTCTCGTGAGTCGCAGCTCCATCGACTTGATCGCCTCCGATTTTGAGCTGGAGCCCGATCCGGAACCCACACCGCGCGGACGAAGCTCGAGCAGTGGCGGCATCGATCTCCCTGGCTTTGTGCGTCGCAATTCCGATCAGATCCGTCGCAGCCTGCGCCAGCCCAGGGCGACCCCGGCGCCGATGGCCCTCCCCAAGCTGTCCACGGAACTGGTGCAGCAGGCCTTAGGAGAAGCTCGCGACCACTGGCTTTCGCTGTATGGGAAGGTCGCCAACGCCACGGTGCTAGAAGCGGCGATGCTTTGGCTAGGCCAGGACATCTGGCCCCAGTCGGATGCGAGCGAAGGCCGAAGGTTCACCTGGAGTGGGGCCTGCGTGGTGATGCGGGAACTCGTGCCGGATTGGGGGGAGGCCAGCCCAAACTTTGAGCGGGTGATGGTGACGGCTGGAGTCCTTGAGGATCCGTTCAGCCCCGACACGTTGACGTTGCGGATTCCCACCCTGATTCGTCGCTTTGTCCATCGCTTCCGCAGCCGCCGCAAAGGAACGTCCTTCCAGACCCTCGAGCACACGATGACCCTCCAGGGGGCGATGAAACTGCTGGACCTGCCGACGGACCCTGGTCGCAAGGTGAGTCTTGCCCAGATTCGGGAGGCGTATCGCGAAATGGCCCTGCGGCACCACCCGGATTCCGGGGGCTCCCTGGAGGCGATGCGGCGGATCAACGAGGCCTACCAACTTCTCAAGGAGCTCTATCGGCCCCAAGCCAACCCAGCCCCAGAGGCAGCCGAATAAACGCCTCAAGCATCTCGCCTGGGTCCCTTCACGAGACCAATTAGTAGACTGCTTCGAGACTAAAGAGACTGCTGGAGTCGTGCCCGCTGGCGCCTTCCCGCTGCGAGCAGTTCGGGGCAGGGGTGGCGAAGGGAGGGCCCGAGCCGAGGATCGCTCCACTTCCCGGCCCCCGGTCAGTCCGAACACCCATACTCCCCAACGGGCCCAGAAGTTCACGCTTGTCTCATGTAAGACTATTAATAAGTCCTTTGTCGAGTCTTGAATGGGAGTATGTCTACTGCCGGCCGGCTTGCTTTTGATGGGGCGGCATCGAAGGACGAGGCCTAGGGGTTGGGTGTGCGATTTCAACGGCTATGTCCAAGAGGTCCAGAGGTTTGGACAGACCCAAAATGCCGTTCCCAAGCCAGTTCTATTCCTCTGCGTATCTGCTTTAGACACAGATACGCAACCCTGGCGCGGCGTTGTGGACCGATCGGCCCACCTGGTTGGTCACCGACGCCCCATCCGGAACCAGTGATTCCCGGCCATCTCATTCAAGACCCAGTCCTTGTCTCGTTTCGCGCCATGGATTAGACCTACGGGATGCGCTCGGGTTGTGTCTGGAACGTCGTCGATGTTGGGGGGCATGAGCGCCCCTCGCCTTGACCGGCTTGGTTTCGATCGTCGCTGGCCTTCCATCCAAGAGGGTGACGACAACTTGAACGCATCAGGCGCCGATGCACTGGAGTGACGGGGATCAAGGAGGTAAAAGGATCTGGCGTTAGGCGCAACCCAATAAATCTCAGTTGGTTCATGTGAGACTAGAAACAGGTCTAGGGATATGTCCCGTATGAGATTTCCGAATTCAAGGGAGTGCCGGCTCCCCGCTCGGGACGTCGAAGCACCACGACTTGATCTCACTTGTCTTGGTCGGGTCTAGTTAAAGGTCTCATGACTGGACTAGTCTTGGTCTTTTGAGAAATTCCTGCCTGCTCACTGGCCAAGCCAAAAAAAACGACCCTTGCGGGTCGGGTTGGTTGGCTGGGGACCCACGCTCACGTGGTGGTTTGCATGCCCTGGATCAGATAGTCGAAGTAGGGCCCTGCGACCGCGGCTTCTTCGGTGCCAAGCAGGGCAACGGCCGCCTCCTTCAGGGACCGCATCGCCTCCACCATGCCCGGCATGGGAACACCAAGGCTGTTGTACATCTCTCGAGCGCCCACCAAGCCAATCTGCTGAATCATTTCCGTGCTCCCCGCCATCACCCCGTAGGTGACCAACCGGAGGTACCAGCTGAAATCCCTCAGGCATTGGGCCCGTTGCCGCTGGCCGTAGGCATTGCCTCCGGGGGCTACGTAATCCGGTTTGCGGCTGAACAGCTGTTTGGCCGCTTCATCGACGATCTTTTTTTCACTGGCGGTGAGCACTTTCACCACGGCCACGCGCCGGGATCCGGTGCTAAGGAAGTCCACCATCGAGCGCAGCTCGCCACCGGTTGGATAGCGCAGCTGATCATCAGCCTGGAGGATCAGATCGCGAACGACGCTCATTGCAGCGACCACAGACCGGGGCATCCTATCGACCTTGTTCCCGCGATCCCGTTCCAACGTCGAAGGTGTAACGCCCCTTTGCACTGTCCCGACTCGGCTACTCGATAGGGTCGGTGCTGCGGTAGGCAAGCCATGGCTGCGGTGGGCGAACAGCTGGAACTGGTGCTCTCAGATCTGGCGCGGGATGGCCAGGCGGTCGGGAGGCATCAGGGCCAAGTGGTGTTTGTGGATGGCGGCCTGCCGGGCGAAACCGTGCGGGCGCGGATCACCGGCGTGGCGCAACGCCATCTGCGGGCCCGATTGGTGGCGGTTGTGAGCCCATCGCCCCAACGACGCCGGTCACCGTGCATCCTGGCAGACCATTGTGGGGGCTGCAGTCTTCAACCCCTCAGCGACGACGGTCAACAGGTCTGGAAGCAACAACTGGTTGAGCAGACCCTGCAACGGATCGGTCAACAACAACTCCCGCTCAAGCCATTGCTGGCTAGTCCCACGGGGCTGGGCTATCGCAACCGGGCCGTCATCCCTCTGGAGCGCACCGAGACGGGCCAGTTGCGGGCGGGCTATTACCGCCGCGGCTCCCATCGGATTGTGAATATGAACCGCTGTCCGGTGCTCGATCCCCGCCTCGACGCCTTGGTGGAGCCCCTGAAATCCGACCTGGAAGCCAGTGGTTGGCGGGTGGATCGCCACGGCCAAGCCGGCGGAGGATTGCGCCATCTGGCCCTGCGCCTTGGGGTGCACACCGGCCAGGTGCTGATCACCCTGATCGCCACCGACACCGATCTGCCCGGCTTGGACGCGCTGGCGGCCCATTGGATGGAGCGCTGGCCCGAGGTGGTTGGGGTTGTCCTCAATCTTCAACCGGAGCCCTCCAATCTGCTGATGGGGCGGGACACCCGCTTGATCCGGGGACAGGCCTGGCTGGACGAACGCTTTGCCGGCTTGAGCTTGCGCCTTGCCGCCGACACCTTCTTTCAGGTGAACACCCTGCAGGCCGAACGAGTGGTGCCGCTCTTGCTGCAAGGCTTGCCCACCCAGGCCGGACGGCTCGTGGACGCCTACTGCGGCATCGGAACGTTCTCGCTCCCCTTGGCCGACGCGGGCTGGTCGGTGCTGGGGCTTGAACTCCACCCCGCCGCCGTGGCCCTGGCAAGGCACAACGCCGAGGCCAATGGGCTCAGCCAGCAGGCACGCTTCCTGCAGGCCGATGTGGCGGAAGCCCTGGGCGCTCACCTGGGCGAGGCCGATGCCCTGCTCCTCGATCCACCCCGCAAAGGTTTGGCGGCCCCGGTGTTGGAGGCAATTTTGGCGCAGCCTGTTCCCCGACTCCTCTATCTCAGTTGCGATCCAGCCACCCTGGCCCGCGACCTGGCCCAGTTGAGCGGCGTTGATGCCCCCTATGAGCTCGTGGCCGTTCAACCGATCGACCTGTTCCCCAACACCAGCCATGTGGAGGTGCTGGCCACCTTGGTGCTCCGCTGAGTTTCAGCGTTGCGTTGGGGTGCCACTCAGCTGCGCAACTGGGCCGAAAACTGGCTTTCCAGGGCCTTCCGGACCTTCTGGTGGGCCATCTCTACCTCCTCATCGGTGAGGGTGCGGCTCGGGTCGCGATAGCGCAGGCGGAACGCCTGGCTGCAGCATCCTTCAGCCACCTGATCGCCCGTGTAGCGGTCCACCAGATCCGCCTGCTCGAGTAAAGGTTTGCCGGCCTTTCGAATGGCCTTGAGCAGGGCACTCGCGGTGGTCTCCACCCCCACCACCAAGGCGAGATCGCGTTCGGAGGCCGGCACGGTGGCGAAGGGACGGAAGGTTGGCTGCCAGCGGTTGTGACGCGTGGTGGCGTCCAGGAGCGGAGCCAGGGCCAACTGGAACAGATAGGTGGAATCGGGCAAATCCAATTCCTCTGTCAGTGCGGGATGCAGCTGGCCAAACCAGCCCACCGCGCGCCCCTCCAGGGCCAGTTCGGCGGTTCGACCTGGATGCAGTAGCCCTTCTTGCGTTGGTTGATTGGGCTCTCGATCCTCAATCGGCAGTTGGAAGGGGGCAAGGGCGGCCTGAAGCACCCCGCGGGCTTCGTAGTAGTCGGGATGACGGGGCTTGCCATTGCTGCTCCAACGCTCGGAACGCCGTTCCCCCGCGATCACCCCCACCAGCAAGGTCTGCTCCTCCACGGCGTCGCCCTGACCCAGAAACACCCGGCCGATTTCAAAGGCCCAGAAGCCGGTTTGGGACGCCTGCAGGTTGCGGCGGGCGCTCTGCAGAAGCTCCTGATGCAAGTTGTCGCGTAAGTGGCCGTAATCGGCCAACAGCGGATTCGCCAGGGGGATTCGCCCTGGGGCCGCCGTCACCAGCGACAGGGCACAGGTTTCCTGCAAGCCTGCGGCGCAGAGGGCGCGGCGCAGGCGCCGTTCCGCCTGTTGCTCGGGGGTCAGGCCCCCCGGTTCGAGGGGATCGGGGAGATGGGCGGCGAACTGGTCGTAACCCACCAATCGGGCCACCTCTTCGATGAGATCCACCGGTCGCTGCAGATCCCTGGCCCGGGCGGCCGGCACCTGCACCAGCCAACCATCCTCTGTGGGGCTGAGGGAGCAGCCCAGGGCCGTGAGGGTCTGTTCGATCCGCTCATCGCCGAGGTCCTCCGGCTCACCGGCCACCACCACGGGTCCCAGCAGGTTGTGCAGCGCATCGCGATCCAGGGCCAGGGGCTGGCGAGGCTCCGGCGACCGCTGATGCAGCCAACGCCCCTCCACCTCAGCGCCGGCCAGCTCCTGCAACAACTGCACCGCGCGATCCGCGGCAGTGAGGGTGGCTTCCCGGGGCAGTCCCTTCTCGAAGCGGCTGCTGGCTTCGCTGCGGAGGGCCACGCTGCGGGCCGAGCGCCGCACCGCCTGGGGCGAGAACACGGCCGCCTCCAGCCAGATCGCGGTGGTGTGGTTCTGCACCGCTTCCGCCGCTCCCCCCATCACCCCAGCCAGGGCGATCGGCTGGTCGGCGTAGGTAACCAGCAGGGCATCGTCGCTCAGGGAACGCTGCTCGCCGTCCAGGGTGACCAGCGATTCTCCCGTTCTCGCCTGACGCAGCCCTAGTTGGGCCGGATCGCTCTGCCCCCCGGCCAGGCGAGCCAGGGCCTCCCGATCGAAGGCGTGCAGGGGTTGGCCCGTTTCAAGCATCACCAGGTTGGTGATATCCACCACGTTGTTGATCGGCCGCACCCCGGCCCGCTCCAGCCGTTGGCGCAGCCAGGGAGGAGAGGGCGCCACCGTCACTCGGGTCAGGGCGGTGACGCTGAACAGCCCCCCAGCCTCGATCGCCCGTTGGGCCTCGGCTGAAGCCGCCAGGGGCAGGGCGGCCATGGCGGCGGGAACGGCGGCGAAGCGGGTGGAGCCTCCACAGAGGGCCGCCACCTCGCGGGCAATGCCCTGCATGGAAAGACCGTCGGGGCGATTGGCGGTGATGGCCAACTCCAGCACCTGGTCGTCCAGGCCAAAGACGGGCCCCACGGGCGCGCCAGGGGGGGGCAACGCCGGGAGCACGTCATCGAGAATCGCGATGCCGTCGCTGTTGTCCGCCAGGCCCAGCTCCCGGAGGGAGCAGATCATGCCGCTGCTGGCCACGCCGCGCAGTTCCGCCGGTTTGATGGTTAACCCCACCGCTGGCAGGGTGCTGCCCACCAGTGCCACCGGAACGTGAATTCCGGCGCGCACATTGGCGGCACCGCACACGATCTGGAGGGGCTCCCCCTGGCCGACGGCAACCCGGCAGACGCTCAATTTGTCCGCATTGGGGTGGGGTTGGCGGTCTTCCACGTATCCCACCACCACTCCGGCGGCGCGGGCGGCCAGATCCTCAATCGCTTCCACTTCAAAGCCGGCCATGGAGAGGCGTTCCGCCAGCTGCTGCGGTTCCAGGTCGGCCGGCTCCACCTGCACGAGCTCGCTGAGCCACTGGAGCGAAACCCGCATCAATCCGGAACCATCAGGATTCGATTCTAAGAAGTCATTGGGCCGACCACCCCTGCCTTGGGATTGGTAGGAGGTGTTGTCGGCTTCAGGGGAGGGTTGGGAGGTAAAGTGTCAGATTGTCACCTCGCTTCGCTCTCGCGGCGCAACGTCCTTCCATGGCCAAAAACAAGGGCGTCCGGATCGTGATCACTCTTGAGTGCACGGAATGCCGGTCCAACCCCGCCAAGCGGTCCCCTGGCGTGTCTCGTTACACCTCCCAGAAAAACCGCCGCAACACCACCGAACGGCTCGAACTGAAAAAGTTCTGCCGCCACTGCAACGCCTCCACGGTGCATAAGGAGATCAAGTGAATTCGTCGGCCTGATCTTGAGGCCTTCGCACCCCGCACCGTGCTGCAGCGTTTGAGATCCAGCTCCTTGGAAGCCCCCCATCCGTTGGGACGCGGCCAGGATCAGGTTCAGCAGCTGAGCAGAGTTCTTTTTTCCTTCCGTTCCCCGTTCTCCCATGTCAAGTTCTTTTTTCAAGAAGCGTCTTTCACCGATCAAACCCGGTGACCCGATCGACTACAAGGATGTCGATCTGCTCAAGAAATTCATCACTGAACGCGGCAAAATCCTGCCCCGTCGTCTCACGGGCCTCACCGCCAAGCAGCAGCGTGATCTGACCAATGCCGTCAAGCGGGCCCGGATCGTTGCCTTGCTTCCCTTCGTGAATCCCGAAGGCTGAGTTGCCCCCCTCCCCCCGAGCGATCGGTGTCGGCGATCTGGTCGGCCTGAACGACGCAAAGGGTCCCCAGCTGGCCCTGGTGCTGCAACTTCGCGGCACCAGGGCCGATCTTGTTGTGGGCTACGAGGGCCGTGCCCAACAGGTGCCGCTGCGTCTCCTGGATCGTCTGGCCGCCGCTGGCGCCAGCGATGTGCAACGCCTCCATCAAGCCCCTTGGTGCCTTGAGTCGGTCACGGTGGCTGCGGCCTTGCCATCCCTGCGGGACCTTGCGGCCGCCTGGCTGTTGCTCCAGCCCGACAGCCCTGGCGCCACCCCGATACCGACCGAGCTGCCGGCCTTCGTTGAGTTGGTCTGTGGAGAGATCGTTCCCGCCAGGCTCGCCGCCTGCTGGCTTTGGTTACAGGGGCGTCAGACCCTGTTCCGTTGGCGGCAGGGCCAGGTGGAACCTCGCTCCCTCGCGGAGGTGCAGCGGCTCCGTCGTGAGCGACGCCAACTGCAGTTGATCGAGCAGCGCCGCCAGCAATGGCATGGGGCCCTGCGCCAACGGCGCCCCTTAGCCGTGGAATCCCTGGAGGCCGACCAGCTCCAGGATTTAGAGCTGTTGCGGCGCTGGGTCTGTGGTGACACCCAGGAGCCCCTGCCGCCGGAGTTACGGCGCGCTCTGCAGGGTTGCCACTGCGCCCCGGACGCCGCCGCCATTCGCCACCTGCTGGTGGACCTGGGCCAGTGGTCCCGTCACCACCTGCCCTCCCTGGAGGCCTCGATCTGGCAGTCCGGCTTCAGCCCTGCCCTCCAGCAGGAGACGGAGCGTTTGCTGGCCTTGGCCGCTAGCCCCTGCCCCGGTGATGAGCGTCGCCAGGACCTCACCGCTCTGCACACGGTGACCATCGATGACGAGGACACCCTCGATATCGACGATGGTGTGGCCTTGGAATGGCTCGCGGATGGGAGGGAGCGCCTCTGGATCCACATCGCCGACCCCGGGCGCTTGGTGATGCCCGACAGCCCCCTCGACCTGGAGGCGCGACGGCGGGCCAGCAGCCTCTATCTGGCCCAGGGAAGCTTGCCGATGTTCCCGTTGGAGCTGGCCAACGGCGCCTTCAGCCTGCGCCAGGGGCAGCGCTGCGCCGCCTGGAGCCTGGCGGTGGACCTCGATGCCGATGGTGCAGTGGCCAGTTATCACCTCAGCCGTAGCTGGGTGAAGCCCACCTACAAACTCTCCTATGGCGATGCCGATGAGCTGATCGAGCTGGCGCCCCCCCAGGAGCAGCTGCGGGCCATCCACGCCTTGATGGAACGCCGAAGGCAGTGGCGCCTCCGGCAGGGCGCCCTCGTCCTGGATCAAGCGGAGGGGCGGATCCGCTGCCGCCCGAACTCCGCCACGCTGCCGAACGAGCCAGGGGATCCCATCGCCAGCCTGGAAATTACAGAGCCGAGCCCATCGCGCCTGATGGTGGCTGAGGCCATGATCCTGGCTGGGGCCGTCGTGGCAGCCCATGGACTGGAGCATGGCTTGGCCCTGCCCTATCGCAGTCAACAGTCCGCTGTTCTGCCGCCCGAGGCGGAGCTTCAGGCGCTGCCCCCCGGCCCGGTTCGCCATGCCGCCCTCAAGCGCTGCCTCAGCAGGGGCCACATGGGCTGCACGGCGGCCCCCCATTTCAGCCTTGGCCTTGCCGCCTACGTGCAGGCCACGTCGCCGATCCGTCGCTATGCCGATCTGCTGGTGCAGCGTCAGTTGCAGGCGCTCCAGGACGACGTCCCCCCCCTGGATCAACCTGCCGTTTCAGCGCTGTTGCTGGCCTTAGAGAGTCCCCTGCGTCAGGGCATTCAGATCAGTCGCGACGACCAGAGGCACTGGCAACAGGTGTGGTTCGAGCACCATCCCCAAACCCAATGGCGCGCCCAGTTTCTGCGCTGGCTTCGTCCCCAAGACCACCTGGCTCTGGTCTATCTCGAAGACCTGGCCATGGAGCTCCCAGCGGAATGTCCGCCCCGCAGCCAACCTGGAGACGCTGTGCTGATACGGGTTCAACAGGTGGATTCCCTGGCCGATCAATTGCGCCTGCAAGCATCTGCATAGCTGCCTTATTTCGTCGACCTACGGGGTGGCTCTGCCTAGGCTCGGCCCGCGGTCCGTGCCCAACCTTTGACCTGGACCTCCTGTCCGCCCGATCCCCTCGCCTGGGTCACCTGGAGGGACCTGGCCCTGCACCTGCTGTCAACCCCGTGGCTGGCGTTGCCGCTAACGGGCCTTGGTCTGGGGTGTGGGCTGGGGTGGGTTGGCTTGCGCGGCTGGGGACGCCCGAGCTTGGTCCTTCTGGGGATGGTGGTGTTGGGCTTCCTGTACTCCCCGATCAGCACCGCCGCCCTCAGCCAATGGCTCGATCGCCAGCGGCCGATGGCCACCGCCCTCCCCACCTCCGTTGCCGTTCTGGTGGGCCGGGGCCCGCAGATTGCCCAGGCCACCACCACCCTGGCGGCCCGGCTCCAACGCGACGGGCTGGTGGAGCAGGTGTATGTCTCTGGAGACAGTCAGGCGACGGCGGATCAGCTGCTGCGCCTCGGGGTTCCCAGCGGGGAGGTGTTTGGCGATGACTGTGCCCGCACCACCTGGGAGAACGCCACCCGCACGGCCAGCTGGCTGCGTCAACGGCAGCCCCCTGTCTTGGCGATCACCCTGATCACCGACCGCTGGCAGTTGCCCCGGGCGGCGCTGGCCTTCCAGCGCCAGGGCATCGCTGTCCGCCCCGTGGCAGTCCCCCTGCCCATCTCAGCGTCGGAGCAGAACCACCTGGCGCTCCGTGAAACGGCAGCCACCCTGCTGTATTGGGTCCAAGGCCGGCTTTAACCCTCAGCTGGCCGCCAGCCGTGACACCCGCAGCCAGGGGCCCCAGGGGTTGGCACAGCCGATCAGGGCTACCGCCCTGCCCTCTCCCCCCTGCTGAAGCCAGTGATGAAGGGCCGGTTCCAGGGTGATCAAGGGCCAGGTCGCCCCATCGACGTCAAGGAAGTAACCAGTGGCCGCATCGCCCCGTAGCTGACCACGCCAGAGCTGTTCCCCCCGCTCCACCGGAGCCTGGTGTGGATCCAGCGCGATCGTATCCCCCGTCAGGCAGCCGTTTTGATCCAGGCGGGAGGGGTCATCGAGCACCGCCCGTTGGCGCTGTCGCCACTGCGGGTGGTGCCAGGGGGTATCCCAGAGGGGCACCACGCCGGCCGGGGCCTGGGCGTCCTCGATCAGGGCCTGTTGCAACTGGCGCACCGGCAACTCGGCGGGCAGCCGTCCCGTTATCAGGCAGAGGGCCGCCGCCTGGCCAGCAGCCTGACCGAGGTTGAGCACGAGGGGCTGCAGACGGGTGGCCCCGTTGGCCATGTGACTCACACTGACGTTCTTATCGGCGGCCAAAAGGTTGACGACCGTTGCACTGACCAGGGCGCCATAAGGCACCGCAAAGGGAGTTCCGCTCCAGCGCCCCCCCCAAGGGCAGCTTTTGGGGGCCAGCGACCAGTCGGGGCCGGGATAGTGGTGATCGTTGGCGTAGTTCCCCACAGCGATCGCCGTGGTAGCCCCGGCGGCGTTCATGGGCAGGGCCGCGATCTGGGCGCCTGGCCCCTGGGGCAGCAGCTGCTGTTCCACCACCACCTCCAGTCCCACGAGCCGTCGACCCTCGCGCCAGTAGGGCATCAGCGCCAGGGCCTCCTGCCCCTGCAGCTGCCCCTGCAGGGCCTCAGCGGCGGTCGGGAAAGCGGCTCCCCGCACCAGCCATCCGTCACTGGCCGCCTCCAGGGCCGTCGCGAACTGGTCACTGTGGTCGCGCATCGCCGCCGCCAGGCTGGGGTCCAGGTCCTGCGGATCACCGACAAAGGCCCGAGCAAGACCGTGATGCCAGTCATTGCCGTGAAGGGGCCAGTTGAGCATCACCAGGCCTCCGGGGAGCCGTCCATAGGTGATCGTGCGGGCCAGGCCAAAGGCCTCGCTGGCGCCGCTGAAGGGTTCCGCCAAGACCGGCAGGTCCGAGCCTCGGGGGCTCTCTTGGTTGGGGGGTCTGTCCTGGGTGAGTTGCCCCACCACGACCCAGGTCGGTGACTGCACCGGCTGGGATTGAAAGAAGGGATCGTTGGCCAGGGCCACCTGGGGGGGTGCGCTGGGTTCCTGCCACTGCTCCCGGGCTTCCCAGCCGAGTCGGAAGGGGACGTCCGCGAGGGCCAGCAGGTCGCCCCGGTCGCTGCCATCAATCACCAGCTGGGGTTGCAGGGTGATGGCGTCCTCGCCTCGCTGCAGCAGCACCTCGGTGATCCGATCCCCCTGGCGGTGCACCGCCAGAAGCCGACAGCCGGGCCACCAGGTGAGGTTGGCTTCCGCCCCAAGCCAGCGCCGCAGGATCGCTTCCGCCCGCTCCGGTCGGTAGCCGAAGCAGCTCACCCAGTTGTGATCCAGGCCACCCGGTTGCTCTCGTTGCAGCTCCCGCAGCAGGGCGCCCCACAATCCGGTTTGCCAGGGGCTCAGTTCGTTGCCATCGGGACAGCAGACCCCCGCAGAACTCACCATCCCCCCCAGCCATCCGCCAGGGGTGAGCAGCAGGGTGGCGGCGCCACCCCGGGCCGCCTGCAGGGCCGCCGCGATCCCACCGGTGCCTCCGCCCCAGACGAGTACATCGGCAGAGAGGTTCGGGGGGGCGATCATCGAAGCGGAGCACACCAGGTGTCTGATCCTGCTTCGTCGCCTGGGCGATCGGTAAGATCCAGATCTGGGCTGTGCTGCCGGGGGTCATGGTGGGCAGCTTCCAGCGGCGTTAGCCGAATGGAAGCTGTTTCAGCGCAACCTCGTCCCCACCTCCCCGATCTGCTCCCTGTCGTGGCCTCCGTCGTCCATCGATGACTTACACGCTCACGACCCCCCTGTATTACGTCAACGACAAGCCCCACCTAGGGAGTACCTACACCACGCTCGCCTGTGACGCCATCGCCCGCCACCGGCGGCTCTGCGGCGAGTCGGTCCGCTTCATCACCGGCTGCGACGAGCATGGCCTCAAGATCCAACGGACCGCTGAAGCGGCCGGGTTGACGCCCCAGGCCCATTGCGATGCCGTCAGTGAGCGCTATCGCAGCCTTTGGCAGCGTTGGCAGATCACGAATGACCGCTTCATCCGCACCACCGACCCCCGCCATCGGGCGCTGGTGGAACAGTTTTTCGCCCGGGTGGAGGCCAAGGGCGACGTGGTGGAAGGTCGGCAGCAGGGCTGGTACTGCGTGGCCTGCGAGGAATTCAAGGATGACCCCGCCACTGCGGAGGAGCCGGTTTGTGGGATTCATCGTCGCCCCCTGGAATGGCGGGATGAGCTCAACCTGTTTTTCCGATTATCGCGTTATCAGCAAGAGATCGAGGAGTTGGTGGCCAGGCCGGGCTTCATCGCCCCGCCATCGCGACAACGGGAGGTGATGAACTTTGTGGCTGGGGGTCTCAAGGATTTTTCGATTTCGAGGGTTGATCTTCCCTGGGGAATTCCCGTTCCAGGTCATGGGGGTCACACGTTTTATGTGTGGTTCGATGCCTTGCTTGGCTATCTTTCCGCTCTGCTGGACCCCGATGACCCAGCCGATTTGAATCTCGTGCAGCAGCGGGGCTGGCCCGCCAATCTTCATGTGATTGGCAAAGATATTCTACGGTTCCATGCGGTTTTTTGGCCGGCGATGTTGCTCTCGGCTGATTTACCCTTGCCCGCCAAGGTGTTCGGCCATGGTTTTCTTACCCGCGAGGGTCAGAAGATGGGCAAGTCCCTGGGTAATGTGCTCGATCCCGAGGTCTTACTTGAACGCTGCGGCCCGGATGCGGTGCGGTGGTATCTCCTGCGGGATATTCCCTTCGGTGAAGACGGTGATTTCCAACAGCAGCGCTTCAGCGATCTGGTGAACAATGATTTGGCCAACACGATCGGCAACCTGCTGAATCGCACCTCCTCCATGGCCCGCAAGTGGTTTGAGGGAGCTGTACCGCCGGCGGGCCCTGCCGGCAACACCGACCATCCTTTGGCCCAGCGCGGCCTGGACACGGCCGCCGCGTTCGATGCCGCCATGGACGTATTGGACTTTCGAGCCGCCGCCGAGTCCGTGCTCCAACTGGCGATCGAGGCCAATGGGTATCTCAATGAGCGGGCCCCCTGGAAACTGATCAAACAGGAGGGGGAACTATCCAATGTGGCGGCCGATCTCTATGCCGTCCTTGAGGCCAGCCGTTTGGTGGCGGTGCTGCTGACCCCCCTGGTTCCAGCCCTGGCGGCGCGGATGTTGGTGCAGCTTGATCAACCCGTGCTCGTCAGTGACGCTGAAATCGTCAGTGACGCTGAAAGCTTCGAACAAGAGCTAGTGAAGACATTTTCGAACGACCTTCTTCCTTGGACTCAGGCCCGTCAGTGGGGAAAGCTGACGCCGGGATCCCCCCTGCCCGAACCCCAGCCTGTGATGCAGCGACTGGAGCTGGACTCGCCCCTGTGACCGTCTGCCTCGGCCGCCATTGCGGGCCGGGCGCAGGCCTCGCCGTTGCCCTGCTGGTCCTGATCACGGCCTGTGATCGCACCGCCAAGCTCCGCGAGGCCCCCAGTCCGCCCTTCGTCTTCCGCCGTCTCGACCTGCGCCAGCAGGATGCGGCCGGCCGGCCCACCTGGGAACTCACCAGCCCGGAAGCGCGCTACGACATCCGCAGGGGGTTGGCCCAGGCCCTGCAACCGCGCGGGATTGTCTATGCCAAGGGAGAACCGATCTATCGGCTGGAGGCGAGCAGTGGCGTGGTGCTCAACGACGGCGAGGTGATTCAGCTGGAGGGTCGGATCCGCGTGACCCGCATGGGCCAGGAACCGTTGTTGATCGAAGCCAGCCAGGTGCGCTGGCTGCCTGCCCAGAAGCTGCTGGAGATCGATCGCCATCCCCAGGCCTTTGATTCCCAGACCCGTCTCAGCGCCAGGCGGGCCCGATTCCTGCTGGATCGCAACCTGCTGGAGCTCCGCGGGGCTCCGCTGGTGCAACGGTGGCAGCAGCGGTTCGATCCCCTGCGCCACCTGCCCAGCACCCGACCGGAACTCTGGCTTCAGGTGGAGCAACTCGACTGGCAGCCCCTCAGCGGCGACCTCACGGGCCGGGGCCCCGTCCGCGGCGAGCGGCTGCCGCCCGGCGCCAAATCCGGCACCCCTGTGCAAACCCTGCGGGCCGGGGCGTTAGCCGGCAACAGTCAGCGCCAGGTGTTCAATCTCTCCGGTCCCGTGGTGCTGGACGATCCAGGCCAGGCGGCCCACCTACAAGCCGACTCCCTGGCGATTGATCTGGCCCGCCAGCAGCTGTCGAGCCCCACGCCCTTCACCGCCCGGCGCCAGGGATTAAGGATCCAGGGACAGGCGTTCCGTCTGGACTGGGCCCAGCACCTCGTTTCGATTCCAGCGGGCTGCGAATTGCACCAACCGGGGGAATGGCTCCTCGCCGGAAGCTGTCGCTGGAACTGGCAGACCCAGGCGATCCAGGCCGACGGTGGAGTTTGGTTGCAGCGTCGCACCAACGCCCTGCAGACCCGGGCCACCAGCCTCAGTGGCCGGCTCGGGGAGGGGGGGGAGATCACCGCCCTGGCACCGGGTGGCCGCGTGGTCACTCAGTTTGTGGTGTCCCGCAAGCCTGGGCCTCGGCCTGCTGCAGATCGTCGCTGAGCCGCTGGGCCCAGCCTTCAATCCACGCCAGATCGCTGCGGCTGAAACAGCGGGGCGACCAACCGCCGAGGACCAGCAAGCCTTTGAGGGCAAGGGGTTGAATCACGACGGCCGGCAAATCAGGCAGCAGCCCCGTGAACTCGGCCCGACCGGGATAAAGCCGCAGATCCACCAGGGAAATCGCCTTGCCGGTGGAGAGACAACGCGCGCAGATCGGCCCAGGAGTCAGGACTCCCTCCCCCAGAAGCCCGCGGCGCAGCAGGGTGGTCTCCCCCCAGATCAGCTGTAACGTCGCAGCGGGGGTGGCGGTGAGCAACATGCGACTGCCCCAGGCCAGTTCGCGGGCCAGGGAGTCGGGTAGGCCAGGCGAAAGCTCCAGGCCCTCCGTGCCGACCAAGGCCACCCGCGCCGGGCTGTCCGGCTGGACCCGCGTCCACAGCACACCCACAAGCATCAAGAGCACGGCCAGGAGTCCAGCCAGAACACCAGCCCGCTGCAGGGCCGGTTCAACGTCAAGGGCGCTGGCCTGGTTGATCACCACCAGCCCCAGGGCGAAAGCTCCGATGGTCACCATCGCACGGGCCGTAGGGGGCAGGGGCGGGGCCGCCATGGCAACAAATCATCGCGAATCACAGGGTCCAGGATGCCGGAACGGGCTGGCCTGGCTGCAATGGAGAGGCCCCTTCCGTTGCCCATGACCCCTGCCGAAGCCTTCGCCGCTGTCGCCCTGGTGGCCGTTGCCTGTGATGGTGTGCTGGATCGTGAGGAGGCGCGAGCCCTGCGCGGCCAGTTGGAACCGCGAACTCCCTTCCGGGATCAGTCGGAATCGGTGATGGGAGAGCTCTTTGATGGCCTGCTCCGAACGCTGCGCACCAAGGGTGCCGATCCCCTTCTCGCGGAGGCCCTGGGTCACTTAACCCCCGACCAACAGGAAACGGCCCTCGCCATGGCGGCCCAACTTGTCCACGCCGATCGGGTCGTGGAGCCGGCGGAACGGGAGCTTCTTGAGCACATGGCCAATCAACTGAGCGTTCCCGCCGAGCGCAGCCAACAAATTCTGGACGTGATTGCGGTGCTCAACCGCGACAGCTTGGCGCCCTGAGGTCAGAATGGACCCCATCGCCAGAATGCCTTGTTGGACCCCCTGAATCCTCCCGCTCACCCGCCCAATCGGTTGATTTGCCCTGGAGTCGCCAGGAGACTGCCGCGCCTGTTGATCGGTTGGGCCGTGGTCCTGATGGTGCTGCTGATTCCCGTCACAGCGGCTCAAGCCTTCTCCGTGGAGAGCTTGCCGGACCAGCCGCCGGTAGCTCACGTGCTCGATCAGGCTGAGGTGCTCAGTCGTGCCAGTCGCACCGAAATTGACAACCAACTGGAGATCCTCACGGCCGACCGGGTCGATGCCCGTCTGATCACTGTCAACCATCTGGACTATGGCCTCAGTCTTGACCAATTGGGCGAGCAACTGCTGGGTCGCTGGTCGCCAGCGGGCGGATCGGATAGTCCGTCCCTGCTGTTATTGCTGATCGACAGCCAGACCAAGGCCACCGCCATCGTGGCGTCTCCCAAGTTGGAGCGGCAACTGCCCTTAGATCTGTTGCGGAGTACGGCCCGCACCACCATGGCCGCCCCGCTCCGCGCCGGTGATCGCTATCGCCAGGCCAGCCTCGATGCCCTCAGCCGGCTCACCTCCGTGCTCCGGGGCAGCGACGATCCCGGCGAACCCTTGATCGACACCGTCACCGCCCCAGTCAGCACGGTGCCAACCATGGAAGAAACCCGGGACAGCAATGCCTTCACCTGGGTAGTGGTGCTGCTGGTGGTGGGCACCGTGGTACCGATGCTCACCTGGTGGGTGTTCTCCCGCTGAGTTCCGAATCCAATCCACTATTTTCGCTGCCATGGGCCTGACCAACTGGATGGGAGCCTTCGGACGAGCCGGTTCCCTCGACCTCTCCAGTGATCTGGAACGAGGTTATGAATCGGCTTTGCTGATTCAAAGCATTGAACTGGAGCATTACAACGACCGTCCCGTTCGACCGGAACTTGAACTCAGCATTCCCCGTTCGGTGCAGGCCCAGGTGCTGCGGCGCTTCCGTGCTGCCTTGGAGGTCTGTCGCCAGTCCCTGGAGCGCATCAGGCCCTATCGCCAAGAGCTTTCGGGCCAGGAGCTACGCCAACTGCAGTTAATCGAAACAGTGGTTGGTCGTTACAACACAGGCCGCCAACCCTTGCCAACGATCAGTCGGGCCCCGGAGATCCTGCCACGCAGCTTGATTGGCGTGGTCGATCAGGTCCGCCGCCAACTCGACCCCGAGGCCGAAGCCAGCGTTGTGGCGGGCTTTCGCCGTCGGCGTGATTCCACGCTGGTGGCCCTGAGGATTCTGCTGCTGCTAATTCTGGTCCCCGTCCTTGTTCAACAGGTGAGCAGGGTCTATGTGGTGTCACCCCTGGTGGATTCCCTTGGCCCCGATCACGTGGTGGTGTCCTATCCGAAACCCAGGCTGCAAGAACAGGCGGCACAAAAGCTACGCCAGTTCCAAGATCAGATTAATTACAACGCGGCACTGCAGGGGCTTCCTCTGCCAACGGGAGATGCCCTGCGGGATCAATTAAGTGAAAAGGCTAAGGAGCTGCAACTAGAAACGGAAGGGGAAGGAGGTCAAGCCATCAAGAATGTGATCGCGGATCTCTTTGGCTTGGTTGGATTTGTAATGGTTTGTTTTTTCGGGCAACGCGATATTCAGGTATTAAGAGGCTTGATTGACGAATTAGTCTATGGCTTAAGCGATAGCGCCAAGGCCTTTGCAATCATTCTGTTTACGGATATTTTCGTTGGCTTCCATAGCCCGGAGGGCTGGGAGGTGCTGTTGGATGGCGTGGCAGAACATTTCGGATTGCCGCCCAGCAAGCATTTCATCATGCTATTCATCGCCACCTTTCCGGTGGTTTTGGCCACGATTTTCAAATACTGGATCTTCCGCTATCTCAACCGCGTTTCCCCCTCCTCAGTGGCCACCCTGCACAACATGAACGGTGGAGGTTGAACCCTTGGGTCGACTCACGATGGTTAGCGGACCGGCCAGCAGCGGTAAAAGCCGATGGGCGGAGCACTTGGCGCAGATCAGCGGCCGGCCAATCACCTACCTGGCCACCGGCCCACTGCTCCCCGACGACAAGTCCTGGCAGGAGCGGCTGGAGCGCCATCGCCGTCGTCGTCCCGCCAGTTGGGGTCATCGGGAGGTTGCTGGCGACCTAGCTCAAGCTCTCGGCGAGCTCGCTGCTGATCACGTGGCACTTGTGGATTCCCTAGGCACTTGGGTGGCCTCCCTCCTGGAGCTGGAAGGCTCCACCTGGCAGGAGCAGATTGCAGAATTGCTGGCAGCGATCGAAAGCTGTCCAGCTTCCCTTGTGGTGGTCTGCGAAGAGACTGGCTGGGGAGTGGTGCCCAGCACGGCGAGCGGTGGCCGCTTTCGCGATCGCCTTGGGATCCTTCAACAACAGTTGATGGCTCGCAGTGATCGTGCCTGGCTGGTGCTTCAGGGTCGGGCCATCGATCTGTTGCCGTCCAGCCTGCCTGTGCCTTGACCCCTGATGGTTCGGATCGTCCTGTTTCAACCGCAGATCCCTCCCAATACCGGCAATGTGGCCCGTACCTGCGCGGCCACAGGCAGCGAACTGCATCTGGTCGAACCCCTTGGGTTCGAGATCACTGATCGGCAGCTCAAGCGGGCTGGACTGGACTACTGGCCGTTGGTGCAGCTGCACCGCCATCCTGATCTGGAGGCCTTTCTGGCGGAACGGCAGCGGAGGGGAGGGCGGCTGTTGGCCTTAACTCGCCATGCAAGCCAGTCCTATGCCGAGATTCACTACGACCCCCAGGACTGGCTGCTGTTCGGACGTGAGAGCGATGGCCTGCCGGCGGAGCTCCGGCACAAAGCCGATGCCTGTCTGACCATCCCCATGCCCGCTTCCTCCACCACGGAAGCGGGGGGCGTCCGCAGTCTCAACCTCTCGGTGGCGGTGGGGGTGGTGCTGTATGAATCCCTGCGCCAGCAAGGGTTCTCATCGAGGCCAGGAGCTGAGCCCCCCCCCTAAGCCCAGACCCAAGGAGGGAACCGGCCCTTGCCCCCCAAGGTTCACTGCGTTACTCTCTGCCGGACTCGTGGATGTCGGCTTCTCCACCGTGTCCTGTCCGTTGGGGTGAAACGCATGAAGCCTTGCCAATTGATCCTGCCCACCTTGCTATCCATTCCTGTGGTGATGCCATTGGTGTCATCGTTGGCAAGTTTGGCGACTTCCAACGACGCAACGGAAGCTAAGCTGCAGGATGAGCTGAGAGTCGTCGATAGCGTTTCGAGTTCCCCTACAGCACTCTGGGTCAAGGTTCGTCAACCCATTAGCATCGAACAACTGTCCAGCGAGCTTCGGATTGATGAAAGCCGCTTAGCCCGGCTGAACCATGTGGACGAAGACCATCAGTTCGTCCTCGGAGACTGGTTGGCCTTGCCTTCCTCCCCGAAGCCCGAACTGAGTCGATTAGCCTCCCTAGAGGCAGGACCCTCCTCCTCCCCGAACGACCCTGAACCCACTCCGGTTCCAAGCGCTGAACGCCATGGCTTCAGGGGACAGGCCTTGGTGGGAAGCACGATCCGCATGGCCCAAGCCGCCCCGGTACGCACTCGGATGCTTCTGGGACTGAGCCCGTTGGGGAGTGGCGGTTTGAGTTGGCCTGACTTGCCCCCCCTGCAGCCTGTCACTCCCGGCCGTATTGGCGGCGACCGGTTAGGAGGAGACTGGATTTGGCCGGCCCATGGA
>CAIOCZ010000101.1 GCA_903856805.1 uncultured cyanobacterium
GTGCCGGCGATGGCCACCAACTCCGCCCCCTCAACTTGTAGAAACTGCTGAAGAGCAAAGAGGCCAAAACCGCCTGCTCCGATGGCACCGATGCGGATTTTAGTCATGATTTAGGGATTGGATGGCGAGCGAGTTCGAGTAGTTTCATCTCCTGCAGAGCCAGGAGGAAAGCCAGGGTGGATTCGGCTCCCTGGTTCATGTTGACGCTGTCATCTTGAAGACCATCAAAACAGCCACCGGTGCGTGCGTCATAGAGCGGCAACTGCAGGTCGTTGTCGCCGAGGAACCAGGCAAATGCACGCCAGGCCTCGTCGAGCCAGAAGCTATCGCGCGTCGCCGACCAGGCCTCAACGCAGGCCGACACCGAAGCGCAGGCCTCCAATGGTTGCTGGTCGAATGTGGCCCGCTCCTGGCCTCGGCGGTAAAAACCATTGGAGCCAATGGGCCTGAAATGGCCTGCCTCGGCGGTTTGCTCTGCCATCAACCAGCGCAGACTACGGAGACCCACCTCAAGGGCATCGCTGCGATTTGACCAACGACCGCTGAGGATCAGGGCGTGGGGCAGAAACGCATTGTCGTAACTCAGCACAGGCTCAAACCATGGCCATTCATCGCTGCAGTTCTGGTTGTAAGCCACCAGCAACTGATCGGTGAGGGTCTCGCGCATCAGATCGACAGTTCGATCGCCACTCATCTTGCGCAGATATTCATGGATGGCCTTGAGCCCAAGCGCCCAGGCGCGTGGGCTCGTTGTCTTGGTAACCGAGGGCAACGCCATTTGAAACAGATCCACGGCCCAGTGGCGCAAATCGTCGCGGCGAGATCGCCCCACACAGGCCGCCAGAGCCAGCAAAGTGCGGCCCAGGCAATCATCGGAGCCATCCTCATCGAGCCAGGTGCGCTCGAAGCTCATGAAATTATGAAAGCGGCACTTTTCCGGGATATATGCATAGTTGATGAACGAAGCATAACAACTGGCGAGTGCCTGCACATCCGGGGTGACGTTGCCCGATTCCTCGAGCATCACAAGCAATTGCAAAGCACGAACATTGTCATCGGTACAATAGCCTTCCTTGAAATTAGGAAATGTGTATTTAGCGTGCTGATAAATACCTGTTGAATCCGAGATTCTC
The DNA here is from genome assembly GCA_903856805.1 of uncultured cyanobacterium. Classification (GTDB taxonomy): domain Bacteria; phylum Cyanobacteriota; class Cyanobacteriia; order PCC-6307; family Cyanobiaceae; genus Cyanobium. Next base: position 1,134 of record CAIOCZ010000101.1, read on the forward strand.
TTCAGGTGCTCAAGCCGCAGGGCCGGCAGCTCGCGGGGTTCTTGCTCCAGGGGCTTGATCCGGGAGTGCAACACCACTCCGTTGCCCCGTGCCAGCCTGGCGCGCTCAAAGGAGGTGGCGTAGAGCTCGGCCACCTGGCTCCAGATCATGCCCCGTCCCAGCAGATACGCCTGCTTACGCATGGCATGCCTTCGCACGTCATCGATCAACAAACCGGTCAGTGCTTCGGCAATGGCCTCACTGTCGCGAAAGGGAACCAGCACGCCCCGTCCGTCAGCAAGCAGCTCTTCGGCGTGCCTGTAGGGAGTGGAAATCACCGCCTTGCCACACCCGAAGGCATAGGAAAGAGTTCCCGAGGTGATCTGATCGCGGTTGAGATAGGGGGTGATATAGATATCTGCAACTCCCAGAAAATCCTTCAGTTCTTCAGCACCCACAAAGCGGTTGTAAAAGATCACCTGCTTTCTCACCCCTAGCTCAACCGCAAGCCTCTCCAGACTTAATCGATAGGTTTCACCCTGTTCACGGAGCAAATGGGGATGGGTGGCTCCCAATACGATATAGACCATCTCGGGGAACACATTGAGCACCTCAGGCAAGGCGCGGATCACATTCTCTATCCCCTTAGCTGGCGAGATTAACCCAAAAGTAAGCAAAACCTGTTTACCCTCAACACCAAACTGATCCTTGTAATAGTTTGGATCTACAAACGGCATATCTGGCACGCCATGGGGAATCACATCCAGTTGATCGGCGTGTAACCCATAGACCTCCTGAAGAATTTGTCGCCCCCTTTCACTCATCACAATGATGCGGGTTGAAAGGGCGGCGAGCTCCCGTATCACATGCATCTGTTCGGGGCTGGGCTCCTCCAAGATCGTGTGGAGCTGGGTAATCACGGGGATATGGACATGGCGCAAAAGGGTGAGGATATGGTTACCAGCCGGACCACCATAAATACCAAACTCGTGCTGAAGGCAGATCACATCGGTGTCGGTGAGATTCAGGAAATCGGCAGCGCGGCGATAGCTGCTCAAATCCTGCTCCGCAATCTCAAAGCGAACTTCCGGCGGATAGGCGTAGCCCTCAGGCACGTCGTTAACCGCAACAATAAAGCATTCGTTGTCGGCTGCGTCGTCAGAGAGGGCTCGATAAACCGAATAGGAAAAGGTGGCAATTCCGCATTTTCGCGGCAGGTAGTCACCAATGATCGCAATTTTTCTAGTGGACTTTGACTTCACGATGTTTGCTCCGATGGATTAGCTTTTAATTCGCTCAATAGCTCCTCAACAGATACGGTGGCAAAGCTGGTTACCTGATCGCTCATGGCGTAAGGTAGGATCAGCTTACCGGCATGTATTAGTGAACCACAACTGTAAACAACATTCGGAACATATCCATCCCGCTCCGTCTCGGTCGGCTCCAGCAGTGGTTCTCTGAGACGACCGATGACCTGACCTGGGTCGTTGAGATCGAGCAGAAC
>CAIOCZ010000102.1 GCA_903856805.1 uncultured cyanobacterium
CATCACCGTCCTGGAGGACGTGGTGACCACGGGCGGTTCAGCCCTCAAGGCCGTGATCCAGCTGCGCGAGGCGGGCTATCGGGTGCAGCGGGTGGTCACGATCGTGGATCGCCAGGAGGGCGGCGAGGCGGCCATGGCCGCGGCGGACCTCGAGCTGTCCAGCCTGTTTCTGCTGGAGGAGGTGGCGGCGACGGCTGAGGCGTTGGCTGAGGAGTGGGCCGCCGGCGCTGAGGCGTTGTCCGTCAGGGAGGCCTGAGCCGTGGTTCTTTCTCCCTGGGGCTGGCAGCCCCCCACCCCGATGCGGTTGGAGCAGGCGGTGGGCCTGCTGCGCTTGGAGGGCCCCGACAGCCTGCGGGTGCTCCATGGGCAGACCAGCCAGGCCCTGGCCCTGGCCCGGCCCGGCCAGTGGCTGGGCACCTGCTTGATCACCCCCATCGGTCGGATGCGGGCGGTGGCGGAGGTGCTGGTGGAGTCGAACGCCGCCTGGCTGGTGATCACCAGCGGTGACCCGGCGGCGGTGCGCCTGGCCCTCGATCGGGTGCTCTTCCCCGCCGATGACGTTCGCCTGGGGCCGCTGCAGCAGGGCCGGCTGCTGACTCCCCTCGGCACTCCCCTGGACCCCGAGGACGATGGTCCCGCCCCCTGTCTGCGAGGGGAGCACGGCCAGTGGCAGCCCCTGGCGGAGGGGGGCTGGTTGCTAGGGGAGCAGGTGTTGGTTCCGGAGGGCACCCCGGCGCCGGCCTGGCTGGAGCGGCGGCCGGCCCTCGGGGAGCAGGCCGCCGCTCGCTGGCGGATTCAGCAGGGGATCCCCGCCGCCCCCCACGAGCTCAACGACAGCACCAACCCCTTCGAGCTGGGCCTGGCCAGCCGGGTGAGCCTCAGCAAGGGCTGTTACGTGGGCCAGGAAACCCTGGCCAAACTCGCCACCTACGACGGCGTCAAACAGCAGCTGCGCCGCTGGTTCTGCCCCAGCTCCCCCGGACTGGAGGGCCTCCTCGCCCCCGGTGCCCCGCTGGAAACCGCCATCGGCGAACGGGCCGGCGTGGTGACCTCGGTGGTGGAGCTGGATCCCCTGGCCGGGGGCGGCTGGATCGGGTTGGCCCTGGTGCGGCGCCAGGCGCTGGCGGCAGACACCCTGCAGCGGGGCTCCGCCCCGTTGACCCTGTCCATTCCGGAGGAGTTCGTGCCCCCGCCCGTGGGCCCCGGGGGGCAGGGCTCAGGGGGGCAGGAGCCCTGAGCGCCTGGGGTTGGGGTCCCGGCGTTCCGTTCCGGGCTCAGCCCATCGCCTCCTGATCCAGCAACCACCGCGCCACGGCCCAGGTGGCGCGATTGTCATCGTGGTTGTAGCGCAAGATCCGCCGCAGCTGGTGGCCGTGGCGGCCCTCCCGCCACTGGCGCCACCAGAGCAGGCAGCGGGCCCCGTCCACGCCGTGCTGGCTCCAGCGAAATCCGAGCCAGCTCGCAATCGCCTTCAAGCCGTAACTGTTCACCGGCATCACCCAGTGGCGACGCAGCCGTTGGTGCACGTCCACCAGCCGCGCCCGCAGCCGCTGTCGCTCCGCCTCCGGCACCCCAAGCCGCTCGGTGAGGCGCATCAGGGCGATCGCCTCCGTTTCGCCGTAGTGCAGCACCGGCCAGTCGGGGTAGTGGGCGAGCAGCCGCTCCAGCCGCCGCCAGAGGCGTTCCTCCCCGTGCTCCTGCAGCGCCAGCAACGGCACGTAGCGCCCTTCACTGCCGGACGGGGGCCAGGCGCCGGAGGCCTCCCGCGGCAGCACCACCAGCCCATGCAGGAAGTCATCGCGGGCATCCGGGTCGGATTCGATGTCGTAGAGCAGAACCCCGGGGGCGGTGCGCAGTTCCGGCAGGGCTGCGGCCACCAGCGCCCGCCAGGGCTGCCCAGCGGCCTGCACCTGGGCCTGGCGCACCAGTTGGGGGGCCACCTCCCGATGTTGCTCGCCATGCACCGCCAGGGCCTCGCCCAGGGGCTCCGCCGCCGCCGTCGCCAGGGCCGCCAGGCTGGTGATGCCCACCTCCAGCAGCAGGTCTCGCCGCTTGCCGCCGATGCCGCTCACTTCGCTGAGGTGCCCTTCGGCCGCCGCCACCCCATCGCACAGGCCCCGCCAGCTGCAGAGCGTGCATTTTTTGCGGTCGTTCACCAGCGGCGGTGGGGTGGGTCGCTCCAGGTCTTCGCCCAGCTTGGCCAGGGCGTTGTCCAGCTGCTGCGGCAACCCCCCGCCCAACGCCAGCCGCTCCCGTTCCAGGTGGCGATCGCCGCCGGCCACCACCAGGGCTTCGGGCACGGGCCCCTGTTGGTCGTCCGCCAGCAGCCGGCCCCAGAGCGCCAGCACCAGCCGATGTTCCCGGGTCAGCCGTCGGCCTTGCCGGGCCAGCACCGGTTGATAGGCATAGGGTCCCCAGCGGCTGTGGCCCTCCACCCGCACGAGCAGGCTTGGGTGCGCCTCCAGCCGTTTCCCCCCCGGCCCTGTGCTGCGCAGCCGAACCCCCATCACGCCCGGAGCCCCGGCCTGGCAGGCGCTGGCGCCATGGCCGGGCCGCTCGGGCAGCAGGTTCTGGAAACAGCGCAATTGTTCGTCGAGGGCCAGGGCCCGATGGGCGGTCCACTGCCGCTGCTCCTGGGGGCCGTGCTGATCCAGCCAGGCGCGGCGACGGCAGCGCAACCAGCCGCGCAGCAGGCGGTCGGTGAGCAGGTCGGGGGGATGGCCCCCGGGGCCGGTGAGGCCGGGTTCGTGCCGCATTCCCCCAGGCTAGGAGCTGCGGTGGCCTGCCAACAGGCCGGCACCTTCAGTGGCCAGGGGGCGGTGATGGGCTGCTACGACCGGCGGTGTCACTCCTTCGTGTCTGCGCCATGGCCTCTGCCCCCCTCCCCCTGGAGGCCAGCCCGATCCAGTTCGGCACCGATGGCTGGCGCGGCATTCTCGGGGTGGACATCACGGTGGAGCGGTTGCTGCCGGTGGCGGCGGCGGCTGCCCGGGAACTGGCCAGTTCCGCCCCCGAGGGCCTCGAGAGCCGCACGGTGGTGATCGGCTACGACCGCCGGTTCCTGGCGCCGGAGCTGGCTGCGGCGATCGCCGCGGCGGTGCGTGGTGCCGAGCTGGAACCCCTGCTCTCGGAGAGCCCCACCCCCACCCCGGCCTCCAGCTGGGCGGTGGTGGAGCGCGGGGCCCTGGGGGCCCTGGTCATCACCGCCAGCCACAACCCGCCCGAGTGGTTGGGTCTGAAGATCAAGGGACCGTTCGGCGGCTCGGTGGAGGGGGACTTCACCCAACGGGTGGAGCAACGGCTCGCGGCCGGTGGCCTCACGGTGCCGATCGCAGGCGATACCGAGCGCTTCGATGCCCTGGGCGCCTATGTGGCGGGGCTCAGGGCCAAGGTGGACACCGGCGCCCTGGCGGCGGGCTTGGAGCGGCTGGGGCTGCGGGTGATCGTGGATCCCATGCATGGCTCGGCCGCAGGCGTGCTGCCGGCCCTGCTGGGGGAGGGGGCCGTGGAGAGCGGCGTGATCCGTGAGATCCGCTCCCATCGGGATCCCCTCTTCGGCGGCCATCCGCCCGAACCCCTGGCCCCTTACCTGGGGGAGCTGATCGCCGCCGTGCGGGCCAGCACCGCCGCCGGCCAACCGGCGATGGGGATCGTGTTCGATGGCGATGGCGACCGCATCGCGGCGGTGGATGAAACCGGCCGCTTCTGCAGCACCCAGCTGCTGATGCCCCTCTTCATCGACCACCTGGCCCGGGCCCGGGCCCTGCCGGGCTCGGTGATCAAGACCGTGAGTGGCTCCGACCTGATGGCCCTGGTGGCCGAGGACCTGGGCCGCGAGGTGATCGAGATGCCCGTGGGCTTCAAGTACATCGCCGCCAAGATGCTCTCCGGTGAGGTGTTGGTGGGCGGTGAGGAATCGGGCGGCGTGGGCTTCGGCATGCATCTGCCGGAGCGGGATGCGCCGTTTGCGGCCTTGCTGTTGATCGAGGCCCTGGTGGAGGGCAGGGTGCCCCTGGGTCAGCGGATCGATGCCCTCCAGGCGCGCTGTGGGGGCGCCGCCGCCTACGACCGCCTTGATCTGCGGCTGGCCGACATGGCCGCCCGTGTCCGCCTGGAGAGCTTCCTGGCCACAACGCCCCCCACCGAGGTGGCCGGGTCGCCGGTGCAGCAGGTGATCACCACCGATGGCGTGAAGCTGCGGCTGGGGCCCAACCACTGGTTGATGCTGCGCTTTTCCGGCACCGAGCCGCTGCTGCGGCTGTATTGCGAGGCGCCCACGGCGGAGCGGGTGGAGGCGGTGCTGGGCTGGGCGCGGCAGCTGGCGGAGGGGATCTGATGGCCCCCCCGTCGACGCCTACCCCCCTGGTGATCGCCAGCGGCAACGCCGGCAAGATCCGCGAGTTCGCGGCCCTGTTGGCCGCTTTGCCCCTAGAGATCCAGCCCCAGCCGGAGGGGATGGAGGTGGAGGAAACGGGCACCACGTTGGCGGCCAACGCCCGGCTCAAGGCCGAGGCGGTGGCGCGGGCTACGGGCTGCTGGACCCTGGCCGATGATTCGGGCCTGGCGGTGGAGGCCCTGAAGGGCGCCCCGGGGGTGCAGTCGGCGCGCTATGCCGACAGCGACGCCGAGCGGATTGGGCGGCTGTTGCGTGAACTGGCCGCCGCCAACCGGGCGAGGGGAGCCGAAGGGCTCCCTCCGGAACGTGGAGCCCGCTTCACCGCTGCTCTGGCGGTGGCCGACCCCACCGGCCGGATCCGCCTGGAGGTGGAGGGCCACTGCCCGGGGCTGATCCTGGAGGAGCCGCGGGGCGGCGGCGGCTTCGGCTACGACCCGGTGTTCCTGGTGCCGGAGCTGGGCCTGAGTTTCGCCGAGATGGACAAGGCCACCAAGGGACGGATCGGCCACCGGGGCCGGGCCTTTGCCCTGCTGGAGCCGAAGCTGCGGGCGCTGCTGGGCTGAGGCGGGGCTGGGCAGGCTGTGGGACTTGGCGAGCTGGCGGATCTGCAGCGGAAGACCATCCCGAGACCAGACGCCAACGCCTCCGTTCGCCAACAGGATGACATCGGGGTGGGATTGCTGGCTGATTTTCAGGACTGTTGGGGTCGTGGCCGAGTGCCATTCCACCGCCCACCTCACCGCCCATCTCATCGACTATTCCATTGCCGTGATTCCATGAACAGCGAAAGCGACGTCACACTCGGCCGCCGCAGTTTTTCCGAATCGGAGGGGCAGGGCTGGTGCTCAGAGACGTCTGGCCTGGATGATCCGCGCCCCCTGGAGCCCCACATGCGGCTTGTGGGCAACGAGCAGGGCTGGGGTTTTTATCACCGTGCCGAATTGCTCAATGGCCGCCTGGCCATGCTTGGTTTTGCCATTGGCGTGATCCTGGAGCTGATCACCGGCCAGGGGATTTTGCAACAGATTGGCTTGAAAGCCCTACTTCATCACGCCTAAATTCAGGTTCTGATCCCTTCGCCTTCGGAGTGTCATCGCCATGACGAATGCCATCCCACGGTTTGGTTTCGTTCCCTTTGCCGAGATCTGGAACGGCCGCCTAGCCATGCTCGGTTTTGTCATCGGCCTCGCCACCGAACGGCTCACGGGTCAAGGGATTTTGGCCCAGATTGGGTTGAGGTTCTGAGGGGGGGATCTTGGTGGAAGGCGATTTGATTTAATTCTGATCGGAGTGGTTAATCTTGTTTGACGCAAGGAAGGTCTCGCGTTAGGTGTTGAAGTTGGCTCCAAAAGACTTGGGTTGGCCTGGATTGCCATCCTTCCTGTTCTAAAAGGTTTCCCGCCATGGAAGCAGCCTTGATTCCTGCGGCCGCATGCTGCTGGCTGCAGGAACAAGGTTCTAAGATCATCGCTTTTTTATAGTAATAAACTGCGGCCTGGAACTGGCCGGCGTTGGCGGCCATAAAGGCATTGGCAAAGGCGAAATCGAGACTTTCAATTGTCTCTAGCTTTCGGCCGAGGCTGCTTTGCGGGGGGGGATTTAAAAGGCGAGGTGTCAGGCAGCGTTGGTCGTGCGGAAGGGTTTGGGGATTGACGTTGCTGGTGGGCTGGGAGTGGCCAGGTTCGGCCACTCCTGCAACGAGAGCCATGACAAGGGAGCATGTGCCGAAAATACAGAGCCCGAGAGGACGGGATCTTTTTGGCATGACTCACGATCAATTTAGTTATCTAAGGCTAGGCAGTGGCACCTGCGCTATGCAGAGCGGCGTTAAAACTCTTTGCATAGGTTTCAATGGTCCCTGCTCTGTCTAGCCCATTGATGATTCTCCTGGCGTTATAAAAGTCCTCGATCTGCCCCTTTTCCGGGTCTCCCAGGAAATTTTTCAGGGCGTATCCTGTGAACGTGCCAACGAACATCCCGTAAAACATGATGACGACAGCATACTCATCGTTTTTGGCGCTGTCCGGGCTCACCGTTAAATCAGGGCATTCCGGATAAAAACCTTGGACGATGCCAGTCATTTTGCTGTAATTCAGTCTTCCGGTCAGTTGGACAAGGCCCCTGCCATGGAATTTGGCGCCATCTCCAGGTTGGGTGTTGCCGAGATCTGCCCTTCCTTCATACATCTCGGTGAAATAGGCATTGTCGCCATACTCATCGATGGGCTGCATGGTTTGTGCCGTCTCATGAAAGGCCGTTGCCAGCATGTAGGCAAGCCAGTTAATGGTGCGGATCCCCCAGTTTGTGGCAAAATCGCCCGTTGGTTGAACAGGTGGCTTCTCCCAGAAATTCAAGATCGTTTCGATTCCATTGACCTGGGACTGAGACAGGACGCCGCTGAATGGCGCGTTTCTGATCGAGGAATAGAATTTAGAGCGGTCCATGACGTTGAATGTGATGGAGATGTTTTTAACTTGGACTGAGTTGCCGATGGGCAACGAGTGACTGGTCGGCGGATGACTGAGTGGAGTCAGGCCTAGAGATTTACTAGGCTAGAAGTTCTGGATTCTCTGCCACGACAGTTCCTGCCTCCTCTGCTCCCTCTTCGAGCCCAGCATCAACGGCTGGATTTGTGGCGGTTGTTGTCACAGCTTTTGCGACGGTATTAGCGGCTCCCTTGAGTGCATCATACGCGCCTGCTCCTACCACTGCTTCGCCCACGGGCTTGACTTCCTGGGAAACTTCATGGCCCAGATGGCCGAATTCCTTGTCAATTTTCTTGTCAACCATTTTTGGGTTGGGATGGGTGGAATGGGAGCCCGGTAAAGAACTCTTTTCTAGTCTGCACTCTTGTCTTCATTTCTAGGCCCGAACCATGCCAATCCCCCCCCTAAGGGGGGGATTGGCGCCCCGCCATGGCCCCTTGATCCGGAGGCGAAGGCCGGGGCTGTTGGATGTGGCCTGACAGCACTGCTAACGGCTTCCGCTTCCCAGCGATCTGTTCTCTTTCGACCACGGCTGGCCCGTTGAGGCCCGCCGACGCGAAAACCGAGGCTTTGCAATCCGTTACAATCTGCTTAACGTTTTGTCGTCTCCATGGCTGAGTCCCCCTCCCGCTTCGGTTTTGTGGCCTTCGCCGAAACCTGGAATGGCCGCCTGGCGATGCTCGGCTTCGTGATCGGCTTGGCCACCGAGCTGCTCACCGGCCAGGGCATCCTCACCCAGATCGGCCTGGGCTGAACCTGATGGGTACCGATTACACCCCAGCCATCGCCGGCCTGGTTGCCCTGGTTGTTTTGATCACCGGGATGGTGATCTTCGTTCTCGCCAGGCCCAGCGATTTAGCTCCCAGACCCTGACAACGCCCCTCAAGCCCCCGTAGTACTCCAACAGATCCATGACCAACACCTCAGCTGACGAAACCTGGTTCCGCAACCGGGCAGAAGAACAGATCCATCGGGATCAGCTCAAGCGGGTTGAGCTGTTCAACGGCCGTGCCGCCATGCTGGGTCTCGTGATCGGAATCATCACGGAAGGTCTGACTGGCGCCGGCATCGCCCATCAAATCGGCCTTGGCGCTCTGGTGGACGGCTATGCAGCCTGTCGTGCTCAATTTCTGCCGTTTTGTTTCTGAGGTCATCGTGATTTCAGAGTCCTCGCTTCCCGGGTATGGTGATTCCTCTGTCTGAAGGGGATGGAACAGCGGCGCCATCGGGGCTGAGGTCGTTCGTTCTGCCAGTTCGCGGCGGTGACTGTCGTCTTTGGGGGGGGCATCACCTCCCAGCTTCAGCATCAGAGGCCCTGCCCCTTTTGGTGTGTCATGGCGGGCCTGGGGTCCCCAGCGACTATTTGTTTCCCCTGATCGGGCAGCTGCGCCGCCCGATCATTTTTTTCGACCAACTGGGATGCGGGCGCAGCGACCGACCCAGCCCCGGGGAGCAGGAGTATTCGATCGCCGCCTCGGTGCAGGACCTGGCGGAGGTGATCCAATCCCTCGTGTTGGATGGGGTGATCCCGAAGCGCGATGGGCTCCCTGCCTATCACCTCTACGGCCAGTCGTTCGGCGGCATCCTGGCGTTTGAGGCCCTCAGCGTCCACCATGGCTCGTCGCGACCAGGCCCGCCGCCGCCTCGCTCGTTGACCCTCTCCAACGTGCCGAGCTCGGTGCCGGTCCTGCTTGAGGAGGTGGCGGCTCTGTTGGCGGTTCTTGGCGGCGACGCTGCCCGCTTCGATGCGACCCATGTCTGCCGAACGTTGCCACGACCCCCGGCCCTGGTGGCGGCCTACGCCCCTGGGCATCCCGGGAGCGATTGGCGTGGCGTCGATGTTATCGCCGACTGGTCGGCGACGGAGCGCAGTCTGGGTGCCCTCGCCTTGCCCGTGCTGCTGCTCGCGGCGGAACACGATTTCGTCACCCTTCGCTCGATGGAGGGCTGGCAACGCCTGGCCCAGCAGCGCTTGGTGGTTCTTCCTGGAGTGGCGCACCACGCCTTGCTGGAGACGCCCGAGGCCTATGGCGCTTCCCTGGAGAGCTTCCTGCAGGACCAGGAGGAGGAGGCGAACTGTGCGGTGTCAACGACGTAGGCGCGCCCGAGCTGCGGCCTTGAGTCAGTTCATTTGATTAATGCTGCGATCACCTGGCCGCAAGGTTTACACGGTGAGGAAGAAATTCTTTCGGTGGCAGCCCAGGCGCATGGCGATGTTAGGCGGCAGCCACCCGCATCAGCACAGTTTTTTATCGTTTGCATAAGACACGATTCTAGGCCAAGCTATGCTGTGAGTGCTTGGCAAGTGGCACTGGATCTCCTCTCGCACAAGGAGTACAAGATCAACTTATCCTGATTTTTCGAGGTGCCCTAATGTGCTTAGCCCAATCACGAGAATGCGATACCATTGCTATGTGCCTTCAGATCGCCTAACAAGGCAATGATGGAAGTCCCGCCGAAGTTTGCGGTCAGGCCGCCGGTGAATTCGGACAGCCGATACAACCTTGATGTCAGGCATAGGATCCCCTGGATAGGCATTGAGTGTCCCCGGCAGGACCCCCTTGAAGTGGAGCAAGTCAGCGGGGAGTGGGGCGCCATCGCCCCTGGCCACTCAGGGGGAAGCGACGGTTGTTAACGACTCCAGGGCCTCAGCGATGGCATCCCAGAAGGATTGCCGCTCTTGAATAACTTGGGCCCGCACGGATGCGACCGCACGCCTCTCCGCGGCAGAGCCATCACAGAGCTCGATCACCATCTCTTCTGCTGATGGGCCATGATTGTCGCCATCAAGGGAAACGTGACGCTCGAGATACCAAGACAGAATCGGCGCGTGCAGTTTATGCGTGATCAGTTGATCGCGTAAGTCGTGGAATAGGACGGGAAGGAGTAGTTCTCTGCCGTAGCAAAAGGAGGTGGCCAGTAGATGCAGGTTCTCTGAATTAATAAGAGCCTGCGTTGTCGCCATGAATCGGCGAGCTGGTTCTGGTATCGCAGGATCTGTTAGGGCTGCTTCAAGTCCGTGTGTGGTGACTGCGGCCAGCAGGGATTCAATCGGACCCGTGTCAGCACCGACTTCCTCCATCGCGAGCCGATAGATCGAGAAATGACTGAGGTAGGTGGGGCCACCGAGCGCAACGGGGAGGCAGTCACACTCTTCTTCTGCCACGAGATCGGTGATCAATCTAGCAATTCTGGGGAAACGTGGTGGTTTCCAAGGTGTACCGGAGGGGGCAAGCAGCTGCTGGAGAGACTTGAGCAGCTGCATGAAATCCCATACCGCGAACACGTGATGTTCCATGAACAGCCTGAGCTGGGGCAGAGTCTTGACCGTGAGGCTCTGGACCATCAACTTGTCTGGCTGATCAGAGCCCAAGCTCAGTTAGCCCGGGGAAGTCAGCAGGGCGGGGTCCATCTCCCCAAGTGAATAATCTGTCGCTCTCCTTGATCGGAAGATCATTGATACTTGCTTCCCGGCGTCTCATCAGGCCAGTGTCTGAGAACTCCCAGTTTTCGTTGCCATGAGAGCGGTAGAAATTGCCTGAATCGTCATGCCACTCATACTGGAAGCGAACGGCGATACGGTTGTCTGTGAAGGCCCATATCTCCTTGATCAACTTGTAATCCAATTCCCTGGCCCACTTGCGCTCGAGAAAACGGAGGATTTCCCCGCGCCCATTGATAAACTCACTGCGATTTCTCCAATGGCTGTCTTCTGTGTAGGCAAGCGCAACTGCCTGGGGGTC
>CAIOCZ010000103.1 GCA_903856805.1 uncultured cyanobacterium
ATCGCCTGCAGGAAACTGATCAGATCAAGATCGGTTGCGGCGGAGACGCTTTTGGGCACAGGGAGGAGGCGATGCCACCGACCAAACCCCATGCCAGCAGCTCAGGCCAGAGCAGCTGTGACACACTTTGAATCAGCCCTGGGCAGGGGGGGGACAACGAAGACTTTGGAGAAGCCCTGAAGCCGCAAGGCTCAGACCACTGGGATCAGACCACAGGGATCAGACCACAGCGATCAGACCACAGCGGGAGTGGAGGTGAAGCTGAAGGGCTGGAGCGTTGCCCAGGGATCGGCCCCAGCGAACAGGTTGGTCACGGTGCGTAGCTGATCGCCGGCGGCGATGGCGCTGTTGATGAAGCCGCTGCGATTGAGGGTGATGTCGTTGGTGTTCTGCACCTTGAAGATGTCCTTGTTGGGCAGAGCAAGGGCCGGATCGGAGTTGCGGGCCACGATGTCGCGGAGTGAATCGAGGTCACTCCACAGACCACCACCAGCACCGTTGTCCTTGAGGCGATCGAGGTAGTAGAAGCGATCGCCTTCTTGGGCGCGGTCGAGCTGTTCGTAGAAGATGGCGGCCATGAGGGGGCCCATCTGGCCGGTATCGGCGGCGGGCTTCTCGGCCAGCATCCCCACCCAGGCGTCGATGTCGCTCAGGTTGGTGTACACCGACTGGAACTTGGCCAGCAGGGCGCTGCTGCCGTAGGTGCTGGGATTGGCCGCGTTGAAGGCCATGGCGGTGCCATCGGCGGCCTTGGCGGGCACCCAGTCCCGCAGGTTGGCGCCGAATTCGGCCCAGCTGGCGTAGGGCTTGAACAGGGGATTGCCCTGGAAGCTGGCGGTGAGATCGGTGCCGTTGGCCCGATTGAGCGGGCCGCCGCCGTAGAGCTCGGCGCGGATGGCATTGAGACCCGGCAGACCCAGTTCACGGCCGCGCAGCAGGTTGGCGGTGAACAGGTCGAGGTTGCGGGTCACCAGCTCGTTGCGCACGCCGTTGGTCATCAGCGTGTCGATCGCCTCATGGGCCTTGGCCACCAGGCCGGCCTCGATGGAGGAATTGCCCAGCCCCAGGAACAGCTGGGGGTTGAGGAAGGCATTGAACATGCCGAAGCCGGGGATCAACTCCTGGGGAATCTGGGAGTGACCCACCCGATAGGAGGCCACGGAGAATTCCAGGGAAACGCCCGCATCCACATTGGGGTTGTAGCCCGCCCAGCCGTGGGGGCCGCCGCCCTGGTCGATCAGTTTGGTGCCGGCCAGGCTGGGGGCGAATTCGGTGTAAATCAGTTTCTGGTATTCGCCTTCCACCAGGATGCGGGCGGCGTTGAACAGGTCGTCGTCGTTGATGCCTGTGACCCCGAACTGCTTGGCGCTGGCCTTCAGGTTTTCCACCATGAAGTTGTGCTCCCGGGCCCACATCGTGTGCAGGGTGGAGAGGCCGATGTTCTCATTGGCGCGCCAGTCGCCTCCGGCCACATGGCTCAGCAGCTGGCCGGCCCCCCAGTCTTCCGACTTGATCGGCGTCTGGGCCTTCAGTTTGGCCAGCAGCTGGGCGTCGGTGAGGCTGGCGAACTGGGGCAGGTAGGGACGGGCCTGGGCGGCGGTGAATCCCCGCAGGACATCGGGAATGCCATCCACGTTCTGGTCGATGGCGGCCAGTTTGGGGAAGTCGGTGGTGTTGTTGGCCGCCTCGATCGAGAGGGCCTTGTCGCCGATCAGGGGTTCACCGCTCAGTTGGCGATAGGTGGGGCTGGTGGGGTTGAAGTTCTTGACGTTGCCGCTGTCGATGAAGCGGGGATCAGCCTTGAGGGCCGTCCACTGGGCGCCGGTCAAGGGGATGCCGTTGCCGGTGTTGGCGGCGTAGACGGCATTCACCAGGGCGGGAGCCACCCCGTTGTTCAGCAGCACCTCGGCGTAGGTGGGCAGGCTGGGCAGGCCATCGCCGGTGCGGATGCGTGAGGTGAGCATCGCGGCGGTTTTCACCAGCTGGAAGCCGCCGGGGGCGGTGGCATCCACCAGTTTCACCAGACCGTTGGCGCTGCCGCTGACCTTTTTGCCGCCAACGACGCCACCGATCTTGTAGATGGTGCCGTCGTTGGCGGTGAAGACGCCGGCGGCGTTGAAGCGGGCGCTCTGGCGCAGGCTGTAGGCGGTGGCGTCGCTGGAGCCGTAGAGCTGGTTGTTCTGAATCAGCGCTTCGGTCTTGTTGTTGGCCAGCAGATCCGTGTCGGCCACGGCGTGGCCGAGGATCGATTCAGCGCTGCGCAGGGGGACCGGCTTGCCGCTGGTGGGATCGATGGTGAAGGAGTAGAGGCCACCGGGGGCGCTGCCGGTGCCGGAGGAGGGGCCATTGGCGAAGCGGGCCACCTGCACCATCGTGTTGGTGGAGGGGTCGAGTACGAACTGGCCGCCCCGGTCACCCACCACCCCCACGGCACCGCCCGACACCTTGTTCAGGGGATCGGTGGGGGTGGTGGCGGAGGCGATCGACTGGCCCACGCCACTGCGGGCGATGAAGTCGAGGCCGTGGTCGAAATACTGGCCGAAACTCATGTCATAGACGTTCCAGTTCCCGGTGTTCAGGACGGGGGTGTTCTGGGCGCCGAGGGCATTGCTCACCAGGCGGGAGTTGGCCAGGGCCTGGTTGGTGGGCTCCACCAGCTTGAGGGTCTGGTCCACGCCGATGGCGCCGGTGTAGCCGCGGGGACGGCCGGGCTCTTCACTGCCGCCGTTGGTGCCCCATTCGGGCTGGCTGAGGCGCAGGAAGGGGGTGTCGGCGTTGGCCCAGAACTCGGCACCGATGCCCTGGGAGTTTGTCTTGTAGCCGGCCTGGCCGGGCTTGATGTCATCGGGGGTGCCGTACACCTGGTCGGCACCGGCGTTGGAGAGGTTGTTGCCGAAGCTGTCGTTCCTGCGAACGCCAGACACCTCGAACGTTTTACCGAACTGGTCGGTGCCGTAGATGCGGCCGTACTTGGACGGATTGGCCAGTTTGAGCAGGTGATTCAGCCTGTCCAGATCGATCGAGAACTGGCTGGAGAAGAGGCTGTAGGTGGCCGAGGCGGCGGGGGTGCCGGCGTATTTGGGGCTCGGAGCCAGGGGGGCCGGACCCTTGGCGGGAGGCACGATGGCGACGGTCGGCACCAGGGCCGGCACCGGGGCCGCTGCAGCGGCGGCGGGGATTGCAGCCGCTGCAGCGGCGGCTACGGCGGCCACCGGAGCGGTGATGGCGGCGGCGCCGCTCGGGCCTGAGCCAGGGACCGGAGCCGTTGCCGTGGCGGCGGCGGCAGGGCTGATCACGGTGGGGGTGCCGCCGCTCACAAGGGGGTCGGTGGCGAAGAGGCCGGCGTTGCTGCTGGTGAGCGTGTTGGGCGTGATAAGCCCAGTGCTCAGGCCGGTCACTGACGTGGCTGCCATGGAGGAGGCGAAGAAGTAGTACCTAAAAAAATCTTACCTGGATCTTGGATAGAAGTGAAGTGAAAGTGAAAAAGCAGAGCATTCTCCTTGAATCTTGATTGGTGCGGTCCCGCCGCTGGGGTCCTCGGGTCTCCCCCGGGCCCTCCCTTGATCAGGTGACTTGGCGACGCGGCTGCCTTCGGTTATGCTCGTAGGGTTCGGTTGAAGCTGACGAGCTGTGCGCTCGCCTAGCCGAA
The DNA here is from genome assembly GCA_903856805.1 of uncultured cyanobacterium. Taxonomy (GTDB): domain Bacteria; phylum Cyanobacteriota; class Cyanobacteriia; order PCC-6307; family Cyanobiaceae; genus Cyanobium. The sequence continues at coordinate 3,650 of CAIOCZ010000103.1, forward strand.
CTCCCTGCACCGAACCGTCCCCGAGCTTCCTGGGGTCGGCCCATCAGGTTGCTTTCGCCTGCCCCCTTGGGCAGTGCTTTGGCTCCACGCTGTCCTGTGCGCGCCTCCTTCCTTAAGGAGTCGGCAGCGCCGCCCGGTGCGCCATCCATATCTCACGTGAATCCATGGTTCGTCGTTTTCGTCCCCAGTCCCATCGCCCCCTGCCCGTGGCCCCGTTGGGTCCGCCCGCCAGCTCCGCTCAGCCGCTGCCGCAGCTGCGTCCCCACACCGCCGCCGCCCCACCGCTCACCTGGGAGGACTTGCTTGGCCATCGCTGAAGCTTGCGTCCGTTGAAGCTTGCGTCGCGCTGACCCAATCCACCCTCAGAGAGGGCCCGTCGATCGTTAACGGCTGCTCTGCCCTGATCCCTTGGTGAGCTCCGTCGCCGTGTGCAGGGAGAGGACCCTCCCCTGGCCGGCTTGATCGGCCACAAGGGAGGCCAGGTATCGGCGCCGCTGGGGGGAGGCCAGGGACTCATCCTGGCTGCCGCCGTCGGTCGCTGGGCTGGGGAAGGGCGTGGGATCCATCCCCCGACCCTATCGAGATCAGGTTAAGAACCCAGGATCGGCCTAACCGGTGCTGGCAGAGGTCGCCGCCTATCCCCGAATCTAATGTTGAGGCCTTGGCTGAAAGCGCGGCCCGAGGATCCCAACGATGGTGGTGGAGGTGGCCCTGGCCATGTTGTCCCGAGAGGGGCGCTGGCTGCTCCAGTTGCGCGATGACATCGTCGGCATTGCCGCACCGGGCACCTGGGGGCTGTTTGGCGGCCATCTGGATCCGGGCGAAACCGCCGAGCAGGCCCTGCGCCGGGAATTGGTCGAGGAGGTTGCCTGGCAAGCGGGCGAGCTCGAGTTCTGGTTTACGGACATCAATCCCCAGCGGATCGCCCACTTTTTCCTGGCTCCGCTCACGGTGCCACTCAGGGAATTGCGGCTGCTGGAGGGCCAGGACATGGCCCTGGCCAGCCTTCAGGAGCTGGGTGCGGGTCGGGTTTGGAGTCCCCAGTTGGGGGAGCATCGCCCCTTGGCCCCTTCCCTGCAGTGTGCTGTCCAGCGGTTGTTGGCCCCAGAATGAGCCCAACGGTTCCAGGGGGTCACACCCTGGAGGTAAGGAGGAAAGTCCGGCGCAAGTCCGGCGCTGTCCCGCAACTGTGATGGGCCCTCACTGACCGGGGCCCTCAGTCAGAACGCTCGCCGTGCCCATCCCCCTTTGCTCCGGCGCGGACCGGCCCGTTTCATGACTTTCCCCCGTTCCAATCGATTCCTGATCCTGCTGGCGGCGGCCTCGGCCCTGGCCCTGGTGCTGGCCCAGCCGGTGCAGGCCCATGGCCTGGCCCAGGGCGGGCTGGCCGCCGGCGTGCTGCATCCGCTCACCGGCGTCGATCATCTCTTGCTGCTGATCACCGTCGGGGCCGCCGCCGCCGGCCTCTCGCTCCACCTGCTGCTCTGGGCCGTGGCGGGGGCCATCGGCGGTGGGGTGATGGGGGCGATGGGCGGCACGCTGGCGGCGCCGGAACTCCTCGCCGCCCTGGCGATTCCGGCGGTGGCGCTGCTGGTGGTGCACAGCCTGCGCTCCCCCCAAGCTCCCCGCGCTGCCGGGGCCAGTGCAGGTGCCGGTGCTTTGGTGGCCCTCGCCGTGGCGATCCACGCCCTGCTCCATGGCCAGGCTGCGGCCGTTGCCGCCGCTGCCGGTTCCTGGTGGCTGGGGGCGGCGGCGGCTTCGGCGCTTGTGGTCGGAGCCACGGTGTGGCTGGTGCGGCGCCTGTCCCTGGCCTGGATGCGGGGGCTGGCCCTGCTGCTGGCCCTGGCCGGTGGCGTGCTGTCCCTGGGGGTGATCGGCATGGTGGCGCGTTGATCGCCTGACCTTGGGGGCAGCCCATTGCGAGAGGTTGTAGCTAATCAGATCCGGATGGCATAGATCTCCAACGAACCTCAAGTGTGCTGCCTGCGCGATGAGAAGGGGCGTTGATCTGCCTTAGGTCCTGGGTCCCGTGGCCATCGTCGAGCGCGCGACGTACGGGAGCGGCGTCCGTCCATCATGAAGGGCGGACGTTGCTTCGGCTTCATTGTTGCTAGACGATGTTTGTCAAGCAACAGCGCCACGGGTGGCCGGTTCAACGAGGGTGACGGACCGGTTTGGAGAAAAGGATCAGATCTGTAATAATGAAGCGGATTGCTCCGGACTGCACCATTGGCTGCTATAGACCTGATTCGGGAAGAATTTAGTCGCTTCAGAGTGCAGGAGGCTGACCGAGACAGGGATGAGGTGGATTTGGGGGGTACCTTCACCGCCCAAGATGAGTCGGTCATCCAGACTTGGAACAGCACCAACGACCCGGCGGCGCTGCTGGCCCATCCCTGCACGTTTTTGCAAGGTGATTGGCTGCATCTTGACACCTATCACTTGACATTGTTTCTCGATGCTCTGAGAGATCACACCAACCTCAGCTCGGTGGGCTTCAGGCTCAGGGGCTGCGGACGCTTTCGGGTCGTCATCAAAGCCTTGTCAAGGCATGGTGAGCAAGTGCTCCGAGAGGCGTTCGTCGAAGGGGGAAGAGATCTGAATCCTTTTGCAGGAGACAATCTCGATGTGGCGTCACTAAGTGTCGATGAATGGGAGCGGCAGGGAAATCTGACGGATCTCCAAGGCCCCTGGATCGGAGTGAAGGTGATGAAGCCGGGCTTCCGGCTCACCGCATCCATTGAGTGCCTCTCCAAGGTGGGTGTTTTGGCCGGGTTCCGCTGGCTGGGTAGGCCCGGTAACCGTCAGCAGAATCTGGGACAGCGTATCTATCTGTTCAGAACCTTCGGGAACCCGGATCTTGTTGCCAAGACTCTCAACCTTCTGCAGCAGCGGGTTGCTAATGATCGGCAGTGGAAACGTTTCATCCAGCGAAGCGTTTTTATCGTGTACGACGCGACTGGTAAGGATCAGTCAGCCCTATTTAGCCCCGCAGCGTCCACCCTCAGAGTGATGTACACCCAGGGTGGAAACTACGGCGGTGGAGGCAATGCATCTTTTCTCGCAGAAATGATCCGCCGGGCAGGGGATGGACTCAACACCATCGATGAGGTCATCATCATTGACGATGACGCAGGCATTGATCCAGAGACCATCCTCAGGCATGACGCCTACGTCACACTGCGTCGCCCTGATGTCTTTGCTTCCAGCATTGTCTTTGCCCGCGAGAATCCACTTTGCATCCAGGAGTGGGGGGGGTACTGGGGACAGTTCTTTAATGAACTCTCAGACAGGCCAACTCAGCCATCCATCCAACGCAACCAACATAAATTATATCCCTATCTTGTTCGTCACGGGCAAAACATCAAAGAACCTGCTCACCTCAATAATCTTAGTCAAGCGCTCGCCGTCGACTTCTCCACCTTCATCTTCATTTCCTTTCCCTTTGAAGCGCTTAACAAGATCGGTGGTGTTTTGCCAGTTTTTCTTCGCAATGACGACGTTGATCTCTCACTTCGCTTAAAGAAACATGGGTACAAACTGGTCATCAACAGTAACCTCTTTGCGTATCATGATAGTGGACACACTCTCTCCGGAGAATTCTTTGCCACACTGCACGGACTGATTGTCAACTCAGCCTATTTTGGCCTCTCTCTCGAGAGCGTTCAGAGATACTTTGGACGTCGTCTCGCAGCGGCTCTCGCGACCCGTAACATTCTCCTTCTGACGGTGTACGAGAATGTTTTAAGCGCCTTCCGCGCGGGGCCCCAGTTCATGAATCCCTCCGATATCTACGGACATTACAAGCGGGTCATGGCTTCGTTGGGAAGTCTCCAAAAACAACTGCTTCGTTCGGTTCCGGACGAAATTGTTGAAGAATTGCGTGCCAAAGATCTCGTTGATGTTCGGACACTTCTTGATCCATTGGCACCACCTCCGACCAGCCAGCGTGGAGACGTCATCTTTGCTGACAAGACTCGCAATGGTTATTTTGCCATTGACCCTGACTATACAAATCGCGAGATCACTTCAATAACGACATCAGCTCTGGAGTCACTTGCCGCCATTGGCAATGACTTCTCAACTCTTTCTGAATCCTGGAAGACCTGGGTTGAATCCTTTGATGCTTATTCTTTTTGGAATCAGGAGAGCGAAGGTTTCCGAATCGTCAATGAGACCTTCCAACCGCGACAACACTTAGAGAATCCGGCCTCGATGCCCGGAGTCTTAGATGTCCAGTGGCCTCACGCGGAGGAGTCGTACAATTTGAGGCGCCTGCACCGAGAAAGGGTCCTTGGTCAAGTGCTCGCACCAATGTCAAGCGGATCGGATCAACCTAATCAGTCTGTTGAACAGGTGAATACGCCCTCTCCTCCTTTGGTAATTCCTGCACCTCAACCAGAAAGGAAGCGAGATCATCTTCTTCGTATGCTGTCTGGCGCCAGCAAAAAACAGCAGAACTCAGTTGCCAATGGCTCACAAGAGACCGTGATGATTAACACAGAAGCTCTTCCCTATGGTTTTGACCCTGATCGCTACCTTCGCATGAATCCTGACGTGAAGGCGGCTGGTCAAGACCCAGTGACCCATTATCTTCGGTATGGTCGGCATGAACATCGTCAATATTAGGTTGTTTTGACATTATGAGTTTCGCCATCAGGGTGCGCGTGGTCAATGCCTTGACGTTCCGCGAACTCAGGACCCGTATCAGCCACAACTATGTAGGCTTTATGGGCTTGATCGCTGGCCCCTTGCTGTCGATTCTTAGCTTCAGTGTCATTTTTACATTTCTGCATCCGCTTCACGACGACTCCATCGATCCGATTATTTTTTTTACGACCGGGATAGTTGTCTTCACTGTTTTTTCGGAAACATCTGTAAGGTGTGTCCATGCGTACCAAGCGAATGAGGCACTCTTCTTTTATCGACAAGTCCGTCCAATCGACACCGTCGTGTCGAGGGCATTGGTCGAACTAGGGTTGCTCTGTTTGTTGACCATCATCATTCTTGGCCCTTATTTAATCATTTCGCCTGAGCCTAGAATCGACGATCTCCCGCAGTTGTTCGCGGCTGTGTTGCTCACATCAGTCTTTTCTTTTGGCTGCGGTGTTTTCTTCATGATTGCAGGCCGCCTCTTCCCTGTTGTTGTCGTGTTTATCCCCATGGTCATGAGGCCACTGTGGTATATTTCGGGGGCAATTTTTTCGTTGTCACACATTCCAGAGCCTTATAGGCATTGGCTTGCTTATAATCCAATTATTCAAGGTGTTGAGCTTTCTCGCAATGCATTTAACTCTAATTATACCCTTGAAGGCACGGGAGTGAGCATGTTTTATTTGTTTAATACCGCGCTAATTACGGTTGTCCTTTCTTTGTGGGTTTACACGCTAGTCGAGAAAAAGCTGAGGAAGTCTCAATGATACAACTTCACAGCATCACTAAGTCGTACGTCCATAAGGGTGTCAAAAATTACATTTTTAGGGATCTTTCTTTGGCTTTGCCGAAGGGGCAGTCTGTCGCGTTACTAGGTAGAAATGGGGCGGGCAAGTCAACATTGATCAACTTAATCGGTGGCATTGACGAACCTGACCATGGTTCGATAACATCAGATTGCACAGTTAGTTGGCCTGTTGGTCTTGTGGGTGGGTTTCAGGGTAGTTTATCGGCAAGAGAAAACGCGAGATTTGTTGCAATGATCTACTGTGATGACGAAGATGAGATTGTCGAAAAAATAAATTTTGTTCAGGATTTTGCCGATATTGGAATGTATTTCGAGCGCCCATTTAAAACTTATTCTAGTGGCATGAAGGCCAGAGTTACCTTTGGCTTGTCTATGGCGTTTGATTTTCAAGTCTATCTAATAGATGAAATTACGTCCGTGGGTGACGAAGCGTTCAGGATGAAGTGTAGGGAGCATTTAATGCGAAAGCGAATGCAGTCTGATTTCATCATGGTCGATCACAACCTTCTGGGTCTTGAGGCCGATTGTGATTACGCGTTAGTGCTCGTTGATGGACGTTTTTACCGTTATGATGACGTGCTGGAGGGCGTAGAGATCCACAAACGAATCTTAGTCGAGCCTGGATTTAAGGAACACTTTCTTGCACAACAATGAGCATTTACGACGATTTCCTGGGAGTTGATCATGCGCTTGAGTCTCTTCTTACCCGCAAAGAGAAAGAAGAGACTGTCTCCAATAAAGAGCCTGCTAGTGATAGTAATAACAAGGTATCAGATCCCAACTTGCCAGAACAGCCCAAGCTGAGTCCAAAACGACGACAATTTAAGATCAGATGGGGATTGGTAGCGCTTGCCTCTGTAGCAATACCGTCAGGAATCTTTTTTCTGGGAATGGCGGCACCACGATATGAGACGCGTTCTAAGTTTGTGATTAAGTCGGCTGATAGTGCTGACAATGCAGCCTCTGGATTCGCTGCAATGTTTACCAAAAATTATGCGTCTTCACAGCAAGATGCTAAGTACTTAAAGCTTTTTTTGCGTTCTCCTGGTGTCATCAAGCAACTGGACAAAGATCTTAGGCTGACCGATCAGTTTACCAGACCTGAAATTGACCCAATCTCTCGCTTTAATGGCAATCCCACACGGGAAGCCTTATCAGAGTATCTTGCCCCTAAAATACGTGTTGAGACTGATGATACCAGCGGTTCGATTGAGCTGTCGACAATTGCATTTAACCCTGGACTCAGTCTAGAGATCAATAAGCGTCTGCTGATCTATTCTAATCAGTTTATTGATAAGTTTAATGATCGTATTCTTGCTCAAGAACTTGCCAGCAGCAAGAAGCAGATGGATACAGCTGAGGGGGATGTGGATGCGGCATCAAAAGCACTCCAAGCATTTCGCGTCAAAACACGCACAGTTGACTCTGATTCGGAGCGGAAATTAAATACAACTTATCTCAAAGAGCTGAAGACTGAATATTCAAAAGTAGCCGTGGAATATGCTGTTGCATTGCCTAAATATGCTGATCGTAATGATCCAGACTTGACGCCTCTGCGTGACCGTATGACTTCCTTGCAAGGATTGATCAAGGCTGAGCAGGCTAGTCAACTGGATACTAAAGGAGGGGATTCTGCACGACGACCTGTAATTGAGTCTCAGTTGGCCACGAAACTGCAACTCTCAGTTGATATCTACAAAGCATCGGTTGCCAGTTTTCAGAAAGCACGTGTTGACGCAAGCAAGCGACAGAAGTTTTTGCTCTACATTGATAAGCCTATTTCGCCTGAGCGACAGCTGAAGAATTGGCGATGGAAAACCTATGGCACTGTTCTTCTTGTTGCCGTTGGTGTCTATAGCTTTTACGTGATGCTGCTTACGATTACCAAAGATCGTGCCTAATCTTTGTTTGCTCTTGATGGCCATATTGGGATTGAGATGTGCTGACTTAATGTGTGTTTGTACAAAAAAGTGCCCATTGACGAATCAATAAGCACTTTGGGGGAAGGTTAGGCCGTGGCGCAGCGATCGTATTCCTAGATATTTGATAGAGTGCTAGGAACCAGCGAATGGGAGCGGAAATCAGTAGTCACAGTGATTAAAACCAATCAAGGCTGATGGACGTTGACCTTGCCGAACAGGGTGGTCAAAGATGTGTGCAAAGGCAAAGCAATAGTGCCAAAGCATCGGCTGATGATTGGGACGCACTTTCTTGGGATCAATTTTTCGCAGATGATTGCGATGATTATACTCAGCGATGGCGAGCGCTTCTCCACAGAAGTTATTCTGCATTACGTTGACGTAAGAATCGTCAATCCATATGCCAACTGCGGGCAAAAGAGTTTCGGGATGACCTTCCAGTAATTTAAGTGCATCAACGCTTGATGTATAGAGGTCTACGTCAAGTGCGAAGAATCCAATCGGTCTTGATTTGAGATTTGATTGCTGAAGATAGCGAGGAACAGTCTCCGCGACATCTCCAATTTCAAGAGTGCAGAATGAAGGTAGTTGACTACGAAGAAGATTGAGGTCAGGCATGACCATCTCGCCCTCTTGCCATAGTTCGGGATGATCTCTCCAATCAGTACACTTGGGCAGGCCTGCGCCAGTGTCAAAGCCTGAGACTTGAACATCCAAATCAAAGGTATGGCGAAGGACGCTCGCCCATTCACAGAGATTTCGCAGGCCACGGCCGGTCCATACCCCTGTTTCAACAAGAGTGACGCCAGCGAGATCGAGCCGGCGAGCTTGCTCAACAGCTAGGATTGCCCCATAGGCATAGTTGAGACGTTCGAAGACGTCATTGAAAATGATGGCTTGGGCGAGGTCTCGATTTGACTTATAGGGAAACCCAAATAGTCTCTCAAGCGTAAGGAGTGTCTGATGGGGCTGAAAGATAGAGGTGACCTTCTCTCGTGGAAAACCACGCGAAGCGAGTTCGCTGTGAATATCAGGATATTCCTGAAAGACGTCAAAGCTGGAGATCAGTACATGCTCAACTGACTTAAAGTCAATCGAGGTTGGCGAAAGTAAGGTGCGACGACCAAGGGTGCGGCCAGCGGCGCCTTGTTCAAAAGAGGTATAGACAATCCGATCATCGTCATAGATATTTAAGAGCCTAAGGAGCTTCTCGCTCCGCTCTTCAGGAGCGACAACTACGACGGTCGGCTTGGTCACGCTGGAAGTGCGCACTGGACTTGTTCAATTTAGCACTGATCGAGCGAGAATCAGACGCTTTGAGTGCGTAGGCCACTGATCAGATACATGGCCAACTCCCATGGGCCCATAACCACTTTATCGCAACTTTATTCAGTTAATAAGACCAGTTGGAGTGGCAACGCTCAGCTCGATGACATAGGCCTTGAAGTGCGGCACGGAACCCTCCCCTTGATCCGCTCCATTAAGGCTGCAACACGGGCGATGACGGCCGAGGCGTCCTCCAGCAACGCAGACCAATCAAGGCTGGAACTAAACGGAGTCCGAAGTTTTCTTCTCGACGACTGAAGTGCGGGTTGTACCAGGGATCGTCCTCAATCCAAGGCTTCCATCGGGAAAGCATTGTCGCTCGTTCCTGCTGCCACTGGATGTAGGCGGCACCGACGGGGGCACCGCGACTTCTGGATTCATGATGGTAAAGACGTACATCAGGGCAACACAGAGTTCTCCATCCTTGTAGGGTTAAACGCAGACAGATGTCGACATCATTGTAATTCACTCCAAGATGGGTCTCGTCAAGCCCTCCGACAGCATCAAACTTACGGCGCTCAACGGCAAGCACAGCGCCGGTGACGGCCGCAAATTCTCTGCGTAGTCGCAGGGTCAGACATTCACCATCGTCTGCACCATTGCGGTATTTGTGAGCATGGCCAGCAACACCACCAATGCCAAGAAGAACGCCGCCATGCTGGACACTGCCATCTTCAAATAACAGGCAGGCACCCACGGCCCCCACATCGGGTCGTTCAGCTTGGGCAACTAATCTCTGCAACCAATGACTTGAGATTACCTCGGTGTCATTGTTCAAAAAGACCAACACGTCCCCTTGGGACTGCTCCACGGCCCGATTGTTTAGACGAGAGTAATTGAAAGGGCCGTCGTCACGTAGAATAGTGATATTATCTTGGCCCTTAATCTCTTCTAGGTAGCGAAGGGTTTTGGGCTCACGGGAGCCATTGTCGACCACAATGATTTCCCACTTGCCATGATCAAGGGGCTGCGTCAATGATTGTATCGAAGATAGGCATTGTTCCAGCAGGTCACAGCGGTCCCGGGTGGGAATGATGATCGAGACTCGGATGAAGTCAGGACGGGGAAAACATGCTTTCGGTGTTGGGTCAAAGCGTAAACCAAGATCTCCTTCACGAGTGACCTGTAGCTCCGGACAGCGTCGTCGAAACCACAGGCGGGCTGAAGACTCCCAGCGATCCAGATCAGCGCCATCGAACGCACGCCGCCGCGTGGCCAGCACTTGGGGGAGATGACCAATCCGTTCGCGTTGGAGCTGATGCAACAATTCAAGACGGAGCATGGCGCCATCAACGGGAAGTTCCGCCTCGCGGAGCGCAGTGCGACATCCTTCCAGCACCGTCCGGCGCACAGTCCAGAGGCCAATGCAGCGTGGATTGCCTCTGAAGAGCTCGGGGTCCCAGAGCGGCAGCAACAGGACCTTGGCCGGCCGGCCGTACGCATCCAGTTCGAGGACGTCGGTGTGCAAGAGATCGAGTGAGCGGCTGGCAGTGCACGCAACCGCAAGGAGGGCTTCAGCCTCAGGCGCTGGTGTGAGGTTGGGTTCCGTCAGCACGGTCCATTCCTCAGTCCAGCTGGAGGGGATCGCCAAGGATGGCGGCCTCCAGAGTCGCGCCAGGTGCCGCAGCCATTGATCCAGCCGAATGCGTGTGCCGCCTGAACGCGCCAGAATTCGCCCGTACAGTCGCCAGCGGCGCCAGCGCGGCGAGCGCCCTTGCTCCAGCATCTGAAAACGCCGCAGTTTGCGGTTGATCAGCCCCCAGGCACGCAGGGCTGGAACCCGACGCAGGTCAAGGCGGTCGAACTGATCGGTCAGCAGGGGAGCGGCAGGCGTCAGTCGCACCACCCTTCGATGGCGGAGGCGCAATACTCGCCTCCTCAGCTGGCCACGGCCCAGGGAACAAGCCTGCCCGGGCAGGATGGACTGGACCTGGTTGTCAGCTTGCTGACAACGGAGACTGATCACATACCACCCAGCAGGGAGGGCCACCGGGCTCTGGAGCTGGTTGTCAACGCAGATCCAGTCCGAACGGCGCAGACGCAGGATGAGAGGCCATTCACGCCAGCGGAACAGCCAGAAGCCTGCCATCAGGGCCGGTGGTCCACGCTCAGGCCCAGGGACTGGCAGCGTAGTAGTGCAGAGCCGATCACAGCATGCATGTCGTAGTACTTATACTCCGCCAGACGGCCACCCAGGATGTAACGATCTAGGGATGCCGCCTGATCGGCGTACCCCTTGTAAATCGCCATATTGGCCTCATTGTTAACCGGGTAATAGGGCGTCTCATTGCGTGACCATGTCATTGGTGTCTCCCGAGTCACCACTGAGCACTCGGGATCGTCCGCCGGAGGACTGAAATGCTTGTGTTCAATCATCCTGGTCCAGGGAACATCGGCGTCGCAGTAGTTGATGACCGCATTTCCCTGCACATTGCGCTGTTGGTGCCAGGTGTCTTCGAACTTCAAAGCCCGGTACTCAAGCTCGCCACCACTGAAGCCAAAGAGCTCATCAATCTTGCCGGTGTAGACAATTTGAGTCGCCTGCGACTCCCAGTAGGAGCGTGATTCGTGGAAATCGACACCCACTTGCACATCAACGCCCTCCAGTAGCTTCTCAAATACTTGGGTGTATCCGTTGACGGGAATACCCTGGTAACGATCGTTAAAATAGTTGCAATCGTAAGTGAATCGAACAGGCAGTCTCCGGATGATTTCGGCGGGCAAGTCTCGTGGATGTTTCTGCCATTGTTTTTGGGTGTAGCCCAGGATCAGCCGTTCGTAGATGTCCTGGCCCACCAGGGTCAGGGCCTGTTCCTCCAGGTTGGCGGGGGGGCGGTCTAGATGCAGTCGCTGCTCGTCGATCTTCGCCCTGGCTTCCTGCGGTGTGCGGGTCTGCCAAAGCTGATAGAACGTGTGCATATTGAACGGCAGACTCAGCAGCTGTCCTTGGGATAAGGCGAGTGGCGAATTGATAAAGTTATTAAAAGTCGCAAAACGATTGATGAATGTCCAAACGGCTTCATTCGAGGTGTGAAAGATATGTGGTCCATAACGATGGATGTGAATCCGTTCCTTCTGCTCCGTAAAGCAGTTGCCCCCGATGTGGGGGCGACGGTCAATGACCTTGACCCGAAGGCCGTTATCGGTGGCGATACGAGCGAAACAGCTTCCGAACAGACCTGCGCCCACGATTAGGTAGTCGTAAGGATTGGAGGCGGCGGCACTCATGGATGCGAGGCAATCGGGCACTGTTCTAGGACGGGACCCTTGCGCAGCCGTTCCGGCCTCTGACCGGGGCGCGGACTGGGCCAAGGGGGCACTGATCTCACTTGGGCTGCAATTAAAGCCCTGTTTCAAACGCCCCCTGCTGGATTCGAACCAGCGACCGGCTGCTTAGAAGGCAGCTGCTCTATCCAGCTGAGCTAAGGGAGCATCGAAGGCATTGTGCCAGCGGCGGTGCGGGGGCGTTGGGGGGCGGTTTGGAGAGGGTCAGGGGACACCCACCTAGAGTGGACAACCGTGCAAAAGCTCGCCCATGGTGGCCACCCGGCTCAGCGACAGCCAGAAACAGGAGCTGGTGGCTCGCTTCCGCGGCGGCGAGAGCACCCAGGCCCTTGCCAATCACTACGGCTGCAGCCCCAACACCATCAGCCGGGTGGTGAAGGCCGCCCTCGATCCGCAGGACTACGAAACCCTCAAGCAGCAACGGAGCCGCCGCTTGGCCTCACCGGGGAATCTGGCCCCCGAGCCCGAGCCCGAGCCTGAACTCGAACTCGAAACTGCAGCCGAAGCCGAAGTTGCTGCGGTTTCTGAGCCCGAGCCCGCCGCCCCCATCGCGTCGCCTCCTCCACTGGAGCCCCTGGAATCAATCGCCTCCCCGGCGGTGGTGGCTCCGCCCGAGCCTCGCCCCGAGCTGCAGCTCTCGATTCCCGTGCCCCACCCCGCGCCCCTAGTGGTGCCGCCAAGCCCCGATCCCGGTCCCGACCCTGTGGCCGAAGAAGGAACCCTGCTGGCGATCGAAGATGCCGATGATTTCGGCGCCAGCGACGACGAGGACAGCGACGAGGACAGCGAGGAGTTCGAAGGGGACGACGACGAGGGCTCCAATCCCTTCCAGCCGATTGCGGTGGCCCAGCTGGTGGATGACCATGCCGTCGGGGTGGTCCTGCCGCTCAGCGCCGCCCCGCTGGCCACGAGCGCTTACTTGCTTGTGGACAAAACCGTTGAGCTTCAAGCCCGTCCCCTCAGCGATTTCCCGGAGCTGGGCGTCCTGCCCGATGGGGAGGTGGAGCGCCAGGCGTTGGTGTTGTTCATCAACCCTCGCCAGGCCAAGCGCCAATGCGGACGCACCCAGCGGGTGATCAAGCTGCCCGATCCGCGGCTGCTGGAGCGCACCGCCCCCTATCTGCTGGCCCAGGGCATCAGTCGGGTGGTGATGGAAGGCGGTCTCTACGCCTTGCCCGAGAGCTGACACTGGCCGCCCAGGGGCCGTCACCCCCTACTCCTCCAGCAACTGCTGCCGCGCCGTGGCTAGCTCCACTTTGGCCGGCTCGCTGATCTGCGGATAGTGGAGGTTGAGCGAATCCAAGGTGTCGATCACCGCCGCCGCCACCACCAGGCGGGTGAACCATTTGTTGTCCGCTGGAACCACATACCAGGGGGCATGGGGAGTGGCGGTGTGCTGGATCATGTCCTCATAGGCATCCATGTAGGCGTCCCAGTGGGCCCGTTCTTTGATGTCGCTGGCCGAGAACTTCCAGTTTTTTTCAGGTTTCTCAAGGCGCTGGAGAAAGCGACGTTTCTGCTCTTTTTTGGACACGTGCAGAAAAAACTTTCGTACAATCACGCCATTGTGAAAGAGATAGTTTTCGTAGTGGCGGATCTGCTCAAAGCGTTGCTGCCAGATGTTTTTGTTGATTAGTTCCACTGGGATGCTTTGGTGCGCCAGTAATTCCGGATGCACCCGCACCACCAGGGTCTCTTCGTAATAGCTGCGGTTGAAGATGCCGATTCGCCCCCGTTCCGGCAGGCGCTGATTACAGCGCCATAGGTAATCATGATCCAGGTCCTCGGCTGAGGGGGCTTTAAAGGAATGGACCTGACACCCCTGCGGATTGATGCCGCTCATGACGTGTTTGATCGTGCCGTCCTTGCCGGCGGCGTCCATCGCCTGAAAGATCAACAGCACCGCCCAGCGGTCCTGGGCATAGAGCTTGGCCTGCATCTCCGCCAGCAACTCCACCCCTTCCCGCAACACCTGCTGGGCCTCGGGTTTGTTGCCGGCTTCCAGGTTGAGGGTGTCGCCGGGGTTGATGTCCCGAAGGCGAAAGCGGCTGCCGTCATCGATGCGAAACGGGGCGCAAAAGTCATGGGCGCGCCCGTGGATCTCCTTCTGGTTCATCGGCTTGGCCCGCTTGCCACTGCCTCCACCCTGGCAAACTCACCGGGGGCTGTCACGGCCATTGCTCCCTCCGGAGTTCAGGGTTCAGTCCTCCCGCTCCTCGGCCCCGGGGGCCAGCAGGGCCGCCGTGCCGCCGCCGCTGAGCACCCCCAGCACCAGGGCCACGCCGGTGAGGAAGCCGGTGGGCAAGGGGGCCAGCTGGGCGAATCCCAGCCGCAGCCCGGGGCGATCGTTGAGGTTCTGGGAGCCCAGGCACAGCACCAGCAGCAGGGCCGTGCTGCCCAGCAGGGTGGCCAGCAGCAGGCGCAGGCGCAGCAGCATCGTGGGACGGTGCGGTGGGTGGAACCTGCTTCGAGCCTAGGGGGCCTCGTCGGGCCCGACCTCGTCCGGCGCTCCCTCGTCGGGGTGATGGAGCAGGGCATAGAGCTCCCGCCGGCTCTGGCCGCTCCGTGCCGCCAGGGCTCGGGCCGCTTCGCTCCGGCTCAACCCCTCCGCCAGCAGGGCCTGCAACTGCTGGCGCAGATCCTCGCCATCCCAGGCCGGCGCCGCCGTTGGCGCCGCTCCGCCCAGCACCAGCGTGCATTCTCCCTGGGGCGGCTGGCGGCGGAAATGCTCCAGAGCCGCGCTCACCCGGGGGCCCACCTGCTGCTCATGGCGTTTGGTGAGCTCGCGCGCCACCTGCAGGGGGCGATCGCCCAACACCGTTTCCAGGTCCTCCAGCAGGCCCACCAGCCGGTGGGGCGCCTCGAACAGCACCAGGGTGCGGGGCTCCTGGGCCAGCTCCGCCAGCCGCTGCCGCCGGGCCGCCGGCCGGGGGGGCAGGAACCCCTCAAAACAGAAGCGGCCCGTGGGCAGGCCGCTGCTCACCAGCGCCGTGGTCACGGCACAGGGACCCGGAACGCAGATCACCTCCCGGCCCTCGGCCCGGGCCGCTGCCACCAGATCTTCCCCGGGATCGGAGATGCCCGGCAGCCCGGCGTCGCTGATCAGGGCCACCGATTCCCCCGCCGCCAGGGCCGCCAGCAGGGCCGGAATGCGGGTCGTCTGGTTGTGCTGATGGAAGCTCACCAAGCGCCCCCGCAGCCCCAGGGCGTGGAGGAGCAGGCCGCTGCGGCGGGTGTCCTCGCAGGCGATCCGCTGCACCCCCGCCAGGACGCGCCGGGCGCGGGGGGAAAGGTCGTCCAGGTTGCCGATCGGAGTGCCCACCAGATAGAGCACCCCGGCGGCGGGTTCGGGCTGCTGCATGGGAGGGCCGTTGCCGCAGGACCGGCACAATGCTGCTTTCGATTCCCCATGATGCCGGCCTCGCCAGCCCCAATTGCCGCGGGCCTGCTTCCCTGTGGCCTCAGCCTGCCGTCGGGGATCGCCACGGCAACTCTGCTGGTGGAGCTGCGGCGGCTGTGTTGGGGAGCGGCCGACATCCTGCGTGCCTATGCCCGCGGCGAGGTGCCGCCCCATGGCTTCCCCCCCGCCTTGAGCGTGGAGGACGGGGGCGAGGGGCCGGTGTCGGCCGCCGATCTGGCCGTGAATCGTTGGCTGTTGGATGGACTCAGCACCGCCTTCCCCGCCGCCGCCTGGAGCCTGTTAAGCGAGGAGACCGCCCAGGAGCAGTTGCGCCCGGGCGAGCCGTTGGCCGCCGCGTGGCTGTGGATCCTGGATCCCCTCGATGGCACCAAGGACTTTCTGCAGGGCACCGGCGAGTACGCCGTTCATCTGGCGTTAGTGCATGGGCAGCGGGCGGTGCTGGGGGTGGTGCTGTTGCCGGAGCTGGAGGAGCTCTGGTTCGGTCTGCCGCCGGCTTCTGAGGGCGACGGCGTGGGCGAGGCCTGGTGCGAGAACCGGGCTGGGGACCGTTCGCCGGCCCGGTTCAGTGTCCGCCGTACCTGCGGCGAGCTGGTGCTGGTGGCCAGCCGCAACCACCGCGACCAGCGGTTGGAGGCGTTAGTGGCGGAGCTGGCCCTGGGGGGATCCCGGGCGGTCGGCAGCGTCGGCGGCAAGGTGGCCATGATCCTGCGGGGGGAAACGGACCTCTACATCTCCCTCTCCGGTCGGACCGCCCCCAAGGACTGGGATATGGCCGCCCCGGAGGCGGTGTTGCGGGCCGCCGGCGGCGCCTTCAGCCATGCCGATGGCCGGCCTCTCCTCTACAACACCGGCGATGTTCGCCAGGCCGGTTGTCTGATCGCCAGCCACGGGCTCACCCATGCTGAACTCTGCCGCCGCTCTGCGGCGGCCATGGCGACGATCGATCCAGAGTTTCCCCTTTGAAGATCAGGTCGCTGCTGCTGTTGTTCCATTCCGCCGCCTTAGCAGGACGATGAATCCTCTGTTTCCGATTGCCCTCGGTGCCCTGATGGTGGCGGCGGTCGCTGCGGATCGCTGGGTGGTGCGCTGGGGCCTCCCCGGCCCGATTCCGTTGTTTCTGATCGGCCTTTTGATGCCGGATCAGGCCTTCCCGCTGATGTCCAGGGTCAATGGCCTGCAGCGGCTGGATGCTTATGTGGCCAGTCTGTTGTTGTTTGCGGCGGGCTTCCAGTTCAGCCGCCAGCTGCTGCGCTCCCGCCCCCTGCTGCGGGCCGGGCTGCTGCTGGCCCTGCCGGGCACCTTGGTGAGCATCGGTGCCATGGCCTTGGTGATCCATGCGGTGATCGCCGGGCTGATCAGCCTCCATTGGGCACCCCCCATGACGCCGGTGGGGCGGAATGTGCTGGCCCTGGCCCTGGCGATCTGCCTGGCCCCGTCGGACTGGGCCTTTTTCACCTTCATGACCCGCCGCATTGCCAACTTCGAGCCGGAATTGGGTCAACTGTTCGATTTTGAGGCGGCCCTCGGTTCCGCCATGACCCTGTTGGTGGGCGCGGCCGCCATCGATGCGCTCCAGCACCTCGACCAGGGGGCGATCGCTGCCACCGTGGAGGCGGGCGTGGTGACGGGCAGCGTCTCCGTCCTGGGCGGGCTGGCGTTGGCGGTGGGGAGCGGCACCGTGCTGGCGGTCTTGATGACGCTGGCCGTGCACCAGGTGGCCCACCATCGCAGCCATCAGGTGGTTCTGGTGCTGGGCTTCCTGTTTTTGGGGTTTGGTTCCCAGGCCCTGCTTGGCCATGGCGGCCTGTTGTGTGCTCTGGTGATGGGAATGGTCAGTAGTTTGCTGCTGGACCGTCGCGGACTTGGGGCTGAGAAGCGTGAATTGGTGATGGAGATTGAAGCGATCAATCTGGTGGCCGAGGCGGTGATTTTCTTCTTCGCTGGGGTCACCGTGGTGGCCTATCGGCTGCCGTTGGCCCTCTGTCTGATCCTGGTGCTGCTGGCGGTGCTGGCCCTGCTGCGGCCGCTGGTGGTAGCGATCTTCACCCAGGGCAGTGGCCTGTCCCCAGCGAAGCAACGTTTCCTCGGCAGTTGGAGTGCGAAAGGGGCCATGTCGATTGGATTGGCGGCGGCTGCCCCGGAACTGATTCATATCGGCACCCGGCCTGAAACGCCGGTGCTGGATCAGTTTCTGGAACACGGCCTGCTGCTGGAGGTGGTGGTGGGAGTTGTGCTGATCAGCATGGTGGTTCAGAGCGTGATCGTCCCTCGGCTGCACCGACGCTTGCCATAAAAAAACCGGCCCCTCGTGGAGCCGGCTGAATCAATCCCGTGGGACTGATCTCAGGCTTCGGCCGCAGTGGGCTCCTGCTGGGGCACTCCCCTCAGGGTGAGGTTGATGCGACCGCGGTTGTCGATTTCGCGGACGCGTACCGTGACCTGATCGCCCACATTCACCACATCTTCCACCTTCTCCACCCGAGATTCTGAAAGCTGGGAGATGTGAATCATGCCCTCTTTGCCGGGCAGGATTTCCACGAAGGCCCCGATTGGAATCACCCGGGTGACCGAGCCGTTGAACACTTCGCCTTCGCTCACCCGACGGGTGAGGCCTTCGATGATGCGCTGGGCTTCTTCGGCGGCGGCTCCGTCGTGGCTGGCGATCGTGACGATGCCGCCATCTTCGATGTCGATCTTGGTGTTGGTGCGCTCTGTGATGCCCTTGATCGTGCGACCACCGGGGCCGATCACGGTGCCGATCAATTCCGGATCGATGCGGAAACTGAGCAGACGCGGAGCATGGGGGGAGAGGATGTCACGGGGCTTTTCGATCGCCTCCAGCATCTTCTCCAGGATGTGCAGTCGGGCGGGGCGGGCCTGATTGATGGCTTGAGCGATGGTTTTCACCTCAAGGCCGGTGATTTTCATATCCATTTGTAGGGCTGTGATGCCCTTCTCGGTGCCGGCCACCTTGAAGTCCATGTCGCCGAGGAAATCTTCGATCCCCTGAATGTCTGTGAGGATGCGCACCTCCTCGCCTTCCTTGATCAGGCCCATGGCCGCCCCGCTCACCGGGGCCTTGAGCGGCACGCCGGCATCCATCAGGGCCAGGGTGCTGCCGCACACCGAACCCATCGAGGTGGAGCCATTGGAGCTCAGGCATTCCGACACCACCCGCAGGACGTAGGGGAAGCTCTCCTTGCTGGGGAGCACCGGCACCAGAGCCCGTTCGGCGAGGGCCCCGTGGCCGATTTCGCGGCGCCCGGGGGAACGCATCGGCTTGGTTTCGCCGGTGGAATAGGGGGGGAAGTTGTAGTGGTGCAGGTAGGTTTTTTCCGTGGACGGGTTGAGGTCGTCCATCTCCTGGGCGTCGCTCGGGGTGCCGAGGGTGGCGCAGGAGAGCACCTGGGTGAGGCCGCGCTGGAACAGGGCCGAGCCGTGCACCCGCTTCGGAAGGACGCCGGCGGCGGCCTGGATCGGACGCACCTCATCAAGGTTGCGACCATCGACGCGCTTGCCCTCCTGCAGGATCTGGGCCCGCATCAGGGTCTTGGTGAGGCTCTTGTAGCTATTGCCCAGCGCTTTGCTGTGGCGACTGACGGCCACCTTGATGGCGTCATTGTCCTTGAGGCCGGCGATCGTTTCACTCACCTGGGCCTTGATGGCATCGAGCTTCTCGTCCCGTTCGGTCTTGGACTGGCTGAATTGCTTCAGCACTTCGCCGATGGCTCCGCCGCACTCCTTCTGGAGGAACGCCGGCAAGGCGTCATCGTCGGTGCGGGCCTCGGGCAGCACCTGGCTGATGCCCAGGTCCTGAAGGATGGCCAGCTGGGCCTTGATCAGTTCGTTGACCGCTTCGTAGCCGAAGTCGATCGCCTCGATCACATCCTGTTCGGGGAGTTGGTTGGCGCCCGCCTCCACCATGATCACCCCGGCGGGGGTGCCGGCCACCACCAGATCCAGCTCGGAACGCTCGATTTCCCGGTAGCTGGGGTTGAGCACGAAGTCGTCCCCCAGCAGGCCCACCCGCACGGCGGCCATTGGACCGTAAAAAGGAATGCGCGCCAGCAGGGTGGCCATGGAGGCCCCCGTCACCGCCAGCACATCGGGCGGCACCCGCTCATCGAGGGACAGGCACGTGGCGACGACCTGCAGGTCATCGCGCATCCAGGCCGGAAACAGGGGCCGCATCGGCCGGTCGATCAGGCGGGCAATCAGGGTGGCCCGTTCCGGCGGGCGGCTTTCCCGGCGCATGAAGCTGCCCGGGATGCGACCGGCGGCATAGAGGCGTTCTTCGTAGTCGCAGATCAGGGGAAGGAAGTCGATCCCTTCGCGGGGGTTAGAGCGGGTCGCGGTGACCAGAACTGCTGTATCTCCGCATTCGACCATCACCGAGCCCCCGGCCTGGGGAGCGAAGCGTCCGGTGGTCAGTCGGATCTCCCGACCATCGAAGGAGATCGACTGAGTTTGTCCTTGCACTGGGCGTTATGTCCTTTTGTTGTCAGGTGCCATTCTCGCATCCGGCCCTAGGGGGCGGAGGCACCCTCGCTGTTTCGTTGCCTTGGCAAGCCTGGGGGAGGACGGACCCAAAAAAAGCGCCCGCTGGGGCGCTGGGGGGAGGTGGTGAAGGAGGGCCGGAGGGCCCGAGGTTCACCAGCTGGATTTGACAACGCCGGGCAGTTCGCCTTTGTGGGCGCGCTCGCGAAGTTGGTTGCGGCACAGGCCGAAATCGCGGTAATAGCCCCGGGGCTTGCCGGTGGCCCAGCAACGGTTGCGGATGCGGATGGGTGCGCTGTTACGGGGCAGATCCTGGATCTTGCGGTGAATCTCCAACCGCTGCATCGGATCGGCGGCCGCATCAAAGGCGGCCATCAGGGCAGAGCGCTTGGCGGCGTAACGCTCCACCAGTTTGCGGCGTTTGACGTCGCGCGCGATCATCGACTTCTTCGCCATGCGGCCGGACTGGGGGTTGTCAACAGTTTTGGCAGCTTACCCCCCAGGGTGACTGGGGCAGAGATCGGCGATCGGGCGGCTGGGGCCCTGGGGTTTGCGGGCCGTGCAGACCGCCCGGCCATGGAAGATCAGCCGGATCGACAGGGTTTGCCAGTCCGCCTGGGGGACCAGCTTCATCAGGTCTGGTTCGATCCGCACCGGATCGGTCTTCTGGCTCAGGCCCAGGCGCTGACTCAGCCGCCGCACGTGGGTGTCCACCGTGACCCCGGCGTGATCCCAAAGGCATGGGCAAGCACCACGCTGGCGGTCTTGCGGGCCACCCCAGGGAGCTCCAGCAGCTCCTCCATCCTGGCGGGCACCGCGCCGCCGTGGTGGTCCTGCAGGAGCATCGCACTGGCCACGATGTTCTTGGCCTTGTTGCGAAAGCGTTCAAACAGGGCCGGGGTGATCCGATTCACCCGCTTATCGGTGCACTGGGCCGACAGCATGGTGGCCACCAGCAGCTCCCGGGGGGTGCGCCAGTCGAGGGAGCAGGTGGTGTGGGGGTAGAGGGCACCGAGGCGCTCCAGCAGCTGGGGGGCCCGTTGGCGTGCACTGGGAAAGCGGCGGCGGCTCGGGCTCACCGGCCCAGCAGCTGTTGAACCGCCGGCAACTGGCTGGTGTCCTTGACGATCAACACCAGGCTGAGTCCCACCAGAAACACAAAGCCGGATTGCATGAACGCCAGTTGAAACCGCTCTGGCAGGGGACGGCCCCGCAGGCCCTCCAGCAGCAGCAGCATGAACTGCCCCCCGTCCAGCAGGGGCAGGGGCAGGGCGTTGAGCACGGCCAGGTTGATCGAGATCAGGGCTGTATAGAGAAACAGGCTGCTCCCCCCCTGATGGGCCAGGGAGGCTCCCATTTCCACGATCTTCACCGGGCCGGACACCTGGCTGGCCATGGCGCCGAAATGGGTGAGAAGGGCGGCGAATCCCGCCACGGTGCGGCGGGTGAGGGTCACCAGATCGTGATTGGCCTGGCGCAGCGGTTCGAGGGGGCCGCGGGGGGCCCGGAACACTTCACTGCCGTTCGGCTGCAGTTGGGCACCGATCCGGCCGATGCCCCCCTGGTCGGCGGGGGTGAGCTGCATCGGCAGGCGGCGATCGCCCCGCTGGGTTTCCAGGTTGAGGGTCTGGTCCGGAGCGGTGCGGATGCGTTCCACCAGGTCGGCTACGGCCTGTTGGCCCCCTTGGATGGGCTGGCCCTGGAGGCTCACGATCCGATCGCCCGGCTCCAGGCCGGCGATCGCCGCCGCCTGGCCCGCCTGCACCCCCGCCACCAGAACGCCTGGACTGGTGCTGAAACCAGCTGGAATGCCCAGCACAACCCCCTGGGCCAGCAACACAGCCCAGGCCAGCAGCAGGTTGGCGATCACGCCAGCGGCGATCACCAGGGCCCTCTGGGCCAAGGGGCGGTTGCGCAGCAGGTCCGGGTCATCGGCGGGGATCGGGCTGTCCTCGTCGTCGTCCGGGAAGGACACGAAGCCCCCCAGGGGCAGGGCCCTCAGGGCAAACAACACCCCATGGCGCCGGCGTTGCAGCAGGACGGGCCCAAAGCCGATGGAAAAGCCGCTGACGCGGATGCCCTGCCAGGTGGCCGCGAAGAAGTGGCCCGCCTCGTGCACCACGATCAGCCCCGCCAGGATCGCCAGTGCGGTGAGAACACCCATCAACCGTTGTCTCAAACGGGAACCATTCTGGAGGCTGTCCCCACCCTGCCGCTGGCCTAGGGCGGGGCCTGGGGATCAGGCCTTGGGGATCAGGCCGGTGGCAGCAGGCGATCGTGGCCCAGGTAGGGGGCCAGGACGGCGGGGAGCCGCACGCTGCCATCGGCCTGTTGTCCGTTCTCCAGCAGGGCGGCCATCGTGCGCCCGATCGCCAAACCGCTGCCGTTCAGGGTATGGAGCAGTTGGGTGCCCTTGCCCTCCTTCATGCGGATCGCAGCGCGGCGGGCCTGGAAGTCGGAACAGGTGCTGCAACTCGAGATCTCGCGGTAGGTGCCGGCCCCGGCGAGCCACACTTCCAGGTCGTAGGTGCGGGCGGCGGAGAATCCAAGATCGCCGCTGCAGAGCTCAAGGCGGCGATAGGGCAGCTCGAGGGCCTCCAGGACGGCCTCGGCATCCCGGGTGAGCTGTTCATGGGCGGCCTCCGACTCCTCGGGGCGACAGAACCAGTACAACTCCACTTTGTTGAACTGGTGCAGCCGGATCAGGCCGCGGGTGTCCCGGCCGTAGGAGCCGGCCTCGCGGCGAAAGCAGGGGCTGTAGGCGGCATAGCGGATCGGCAGCTGGTCGGCGGGGATCACCTCGTCGCGGTGCAGGGAGGTGAGCGGCACCTCGGCGGTGGGGGTCAGCCAGAGGTCGTCGTCGGCGCAGCGGAAGCTCTCCTCGGCGAATTTGGGCAGCTGGCCGGAGCCCGTGAGGCTGGCGGTGTTCACCAACACCGGCGGCAACACCTCCAGGTAGCCCTTGGTGCCGTGGAGATCCAGCATGAAGGAGATCAGGGCCCGCTCCAGCCGGGCCCCCTGGCCCAGCAGCGTCACGAAGCGGCTCTGGGCGATGCGTGTGGACCGTTCGGTGTCGATCAGGCCAAGCCGGTCGGCGATCTCCCAGTGCTCCTGGAGCCCCGGCTCCCGCCGCGGGTCGCCCCATTCCCGCACCACCACATTGTCGGCCTCGTCGCGGCCGTCGGGGGTGAGGGGGGAGGGCAGGTTCGGCAGGGCCAGGAGCTGCTGACGGAGCTGCTGCTCCAGGGCCTTCTCCTGCTCCTCGAGGGCAGCCACCTCGTGTTTGATGCGATTGCCCTGCTCGCGCAGCTCCTGAACCTCGGGCCCGCTGGCACTGGCACCGCCTTGGATCCGCTGCCCCACCTCCTTGCCGATGCGGTTGCCTTCCGCTTGCAGGGCACTGCGCTGTTCCTCCAGATCCCGCTCCCGCCGGGCGATGGCCTGGAGGTCGCTGAGGTCAAGCACCAGACCGCGGCGGCCGAGCTGTTGGCTGATCAGCTCGGGGTTGTCGCGCAGGAGGCGCTGATCCAGCACGGGGTGAGGGCGGCTCAGGGGAGCCTAAGGGCCCACGTTTCGCCGTCCAACCTGGACTTAGAAGGGGCCAGGAGTGGGGGATGGATCGCCGACCGCTAAGCCCCGTGGGCGGAGTTGTTCAGAGGACCTGGATCACTTCGCTCACTTCGGGGATGGCTTCCCGCAGCTTGCGCTCGATGCCCATCTTCAGGGTCATGGTGCTGCTGGGGCAGGAACCGCAGGCCCCCTGCAGCCGCACCTTCACCACGGGGCCATCGATTTCAACGATTTCAACGTTGCCGCCATCGGCCATCAGGTAGGGACGGAGCTCATCGAGCACCCGCTCGACGTTGGGGATGGTGAGGGCCCGTGGATCCTCGAGGCCGGTCTCGGGGCTGGTCTGGGAGGGGGCTTGCGTCATGGCGCTGACTTTGCGAATGGAACCGGATCTGAAGCGAGCTTAGGCAGGGGATGGGGGATGGGGGTCGGGCCTGGTGCCCCCTCCCTAGGATCGATTCACCGCCTGCCCACCGGACGCGGCCCTGTTTGCGGCCCACCCCCAGCGCCCATGACCGACGTACCCGTTCAGCGCATTCGTAATTTCTGCATCATTGCCCATATTGACCACGGTAAATCCACCCTGGCGGATCGATTGCTGCAGGAGACGGGAACCGTCGCCGCCAGGGATATGCAAGAGCAGTTCCTCGACAACATGGAGCTGGAGCGGGAGCGCGGCATCACGATCAAGCTGCAGGCGGCCCGGATGGAGTACAGGGCCGCCGATGGTGAGATCTATATACTGAATTTAATTGATACTCCGGGCCACGTCGACTTTTCCTACGAGGTGAGTCGTTCCCTGCAGGCCTGCGAGGGGGCCCTGTTGGTTGTGGATGCGAGCCAAGGGGTGGAGGCCCAGACCCTGGCCAATGTCTACCTGGCTTTGGGGAATGATCTTGAGATCATTCCGGTATTGAATAAGATTGATTTGCCCGGTGCTGATCCGGAGCGGATCAGTGCCGAGATCGAAGCGATCATTGGTTTGGACACCAGCCAGGCGATTGCCTGTTCCGCAAAAACCGGCCTCGGGGTTCCTGAGATTCTGCAGGCGGTGGTGAATCGGGTTCCGGCACCCGCCGCGCGGGTCAATGAGCCCCTCAAAGCCCTGATTTTCGACTCCTACTACGACGCCTACCGGGGCGTGATTGTGTACTTCCGGGTGATCAGCGGCACGATCAGCCGCAAGGACAAGGTGTTGCTGATGGCCAGCGGCAAAACCTACGAACTCGATGAGGTGGGGGTGATGGCCCCCGATCAGCGCCAGGTGGATAGCCTCCACGCCGGCGAAGTGGGATATCTGGCGGCCTCGATCAAGGCGGTGGCGGATGCGCGGGTGGGCGACACGATCACCCTGGCGGCCAATCCGGCCGCCGAGCCGCTTCCGGGCTACACCGAGGCCAAGCCGATGGTGTTCTGCGGCCTGTTCCCCACGGACGCCGACCAGTATCCAGACCTGCGGGAAGCCCTGGACAAGCTCCGGCTCTCCGATGCGGCCCTGAAGTACGAGCCGGAGACCAGCAGCGCAATGGGCTTTGGCTTCCGCTGCGGCTTCCTGGGACTGCTGCACATGGAAATCGTCCAGGAGCGGCTGGAGCGCGAATACGACCTGGATCTGATCGTGACGGCTCCGTCCGTGATCTATCAGGTGAACATGCTGGACGGCAGCACCGTGATGGTGGACAATCCCGCCACATTGCCGGATCCCCAGAAGCGCGACTCGATTGAAGAACCCTATGTGAAGCTGGAGATTTACGCCCCAACTAACTATAATGGAGCCCTGATGGAGCTCTGCCAGGAGCGCCGTGGTGAGTTCATTGATATGAAATATATTACGACGGATCGCGTCACCCTTCACTATGAGATGCCGCTCGCTGAGGTTGTCACCGACTTTTTTGATCAGATGAAGAGTCGTACGAAGGGCTATGCGTCGATGGAGTACAGCTTGATCGGTTATCGCAAGAATGAGCTTGTGCGGCTTGACGTGATGATCAATGCCGAAAAGGCCGATCCGCTCACCACGATTGTCCATCGCGATAAGGCCTATAATGTTGGCAAGGGATTGGTGGAAAAATTAAAGGAGTTGATTCCGCGTCAGCAGTTTAAGATTCCGATTCAGGCGGCAATTGGCAGCCGAATTATCGCCAGTGAAAGTATTAGCGCGATTCGCAAAGATGTGTTGGCTAAGTGCTATGGAGGCGACATCAGCCGTAAGAAGAAGCTGTTGCAGAAGCAGGCCAAGGGCAAGAAGAGGATGAAGGCCATGGGCAAGGTGGAGGTGCCCCAAGAGGCCTTCATGGCCGTGCTCAAGCTCAATCAGTAGGGGGCTTAGCCGTTGCTGAGGCTGGTGCGGGAGCGGTGCAACCTCTGCCTCTTGCCGGTGCTGTCGGAGCGGAAGAACAGGGCAGGGGTGAGGCCGTGGCGACGCAATTGGCGGCGGCCCTGGCGATCTAGCAGCACCAGACCCAGCCCCGCGATGGTGGTGAGCACCAGGGTGGTAGCCGTTCTCCAGGGGGCCAGCAGGTCCAGTTGGTAGGGGGAGAGGTTGAGCAACGGATCGGCCGCCTTGGCCAGGTTGGCGTTGTGATCCAGCGCCTGGGCCAGGCGCCACCGAGCCAGCTCCACCGGATCATCACTGGCGATCGGCACCTTCAGCTGATGGAGTGTGGCCAGCTGGTTCACCTTCGCCGCCGATGGGGCCTGGTCTGCGGTGGCTAACCAGTCTTGATGCTGCTTGATCAGGCGGGCGTGGCGGACTTCAGCCGCCCTGTGGTGCCAGGTGAGGTTGGCCACGTCAGTGACCACCAGGACGGGCAGAACGAACAGGCAGGTCAACGCCAGGGGGATCAGGCTGTGGTTCATCAGATCGATGAACAGAAGTTCGCGGTGATGGCGGCGTCGGCCTCCGGCCAGCAGGTAGAGGCTGGTGCCCAGGGGCAGCAACGGCAACCATGTGGCGAGCGCGCTGAGGGCTGTCAGGCGCTGGAGGGGATCCCCGTGGGCCGAGAGAATCAGCACCACCAGCACCTGACCCAGCACGATCAGGAGCAGCAGCACCCCCACCAGGCGCAGTTGCTGCAGGTCTGGATACTGGTCGGCGTCCGTGGGGAACAGGCCGCAGAACACCATCGGCTTGGCCTCGGTGTAGCCCGGATGCGGCTCGGCGGCCGGATTGGCCGCCAGGGTGATCGTGTCGCCCACCCG